>JAAEMS010000112.1 GCA_024225275.1 Actinomycetes bacterium | reverse complement strand
CGGAGGACGGAGCTGGCGTGGCTCTCGACGGTGCGGTCCGAGATGAACAGCTCGGCCGCGATCTCCTTGTAGGTGAACCCTCGGGCGAGCAGACGCATGACCTCCTTCTCCCTCACGCTCAGCCGGTCGAGGTCCTCGGGTGGCGGCGTCGGCGCCTGGCTCTCGGAGGTCGAGCTCCGGAAGGCCTCGAGCACGAGGGCCGCGAGCCGAGGGGAGAACACTGCGTTGCCGACCGCAACGTGACCTATCGCATCGATCAACTCGGCAGGCTGAATGCGTTTGGTGACATAACCCTGCGCCCCGGCACGGACCAACGCGAGAACATCGTCGGCGGCATCGGAGACCGACAGCGCGAGGTAGCGACTGGACCCAGCGCTACCTCGGTGTCGAAGTGTCTCGATCACCTCTGCACCGCTGCCGCTCGGGAGGTGCACATCGAGGAGCACGACGTCGGGTTCGGTCTCCTCGACAGTCGTCACCGCCTGGTCGATGTCGTCGGCCTGGCCGACTACGTCGACCGCGTCCCCAAGGGCGGAGACGACTCCGTCACGAAACATCGCGTGGTCGTCGACGACTACCACGCGCCAGCGGATCGAGGGCTTCTCGTCGTTGGGCTCACTCATGTCTGCTCTTCCGAGCCGTCACTCGGCGCCTGACATGCAGTGTCGCCAGCCGAAGCACCGATCGACAGGGTGACCTCGGTTCCGGCCCCGGGCTGGCTTCGGATCGAGGCCGTCCCGCCGAGTCGTTCGATCCGACCGATGATCGACTCGGAGATCCCACGGCGGTCTCGCGCTACTTCGTTGGGGTCGAAGCCCTGGCCGCGGTCGCGTACGAACACGGAGATCTCGAGGTCGGAGACGTCGGCGAAGACCGATACCACGTTGCTTCCGGAGAACTTCGCGGCGTTGACGAGCGCCTCGCGAGCTGCTCCAACGATGGCCAATACCTCCGGCGTCAGCGGATGATCACCGACGACAATCGACTCGACGGCGACGAGGTACTGGTCTTCGATCTCGGCGGCGAGCCTCTCGACCGCCGACCGCAGGGTCACTTGGTCGCCGGTATCGGTGAGCTCGGACCCGTAGAGCCACCGGCGCAGCTCGCGTTCTTGTTGATGAGCGAGGGCGGTCACGACCTGGGACTCGTTCGCCCGATTCTGGATCAACGTCAGGGTCTGGAGCACCGAGTCGTGGAGGTGAGCGGCGATGTCGGCCCGCTCCTCGGCTCGGATCCGCTCGCGCCGCTCGCGTTCGGCAGCGGCGCTGAGCGTACCCATCCAAGGTCCCACCACGATCGACAGTCCGGTCACGAGCGCGATGACGACGAGCAGGGCTTGCCAGAGGCCGTTGAGATCTTGCGTCCCGGCGAGCGCCGTCGCGGCTGCGGTCACCATCAACACCACGCCGATGCCTGCGCGTACCGGCGCGGCCCGAAGCGCAACATCGCCCTGCTGGTCGAGATCAGGCGTCGCCGCGATCGCAACGCCCATCATCGCCAGAGCGACCAGCCACAGCATCGCGGTCGGAAGCCAGGGCACCACTGAGGTCATGGCGGCCACCACCGCAGCGACTACGAACACCACCCCTACGTCGTTGCGGGTGCTCGGTTCTCGCCGTCGGGGCTCTTCTCCAACGGCAGTGAGCATCCACGCAAGCCCATACGCGGCGATACCGGCGCCGCCTGCGAGCGCGGCGACAAGAAAGGCCGTACGTGCCACCACGCGGTGGGTACCCAATCGGTGGGCCAACCATCGGGCCACACCTCCGATACGCCGCGCGTCGCCATCCAGCCAGCCGGACACACCGGTTGTGGATGGTTCAGCGACATGCATCGGGAGCAGTCTTTCACGGCAACCACAGCGCCAGCATCCGGGATCTCCCGGATGCTGCACAGCGACATAATCCGGGTTTCCCCGGCTGTCATGCCTGCCCCGATCCGTCAGGATCGACCATATGAACGAAACAGCCGAACCGCCCGCCACTGACCAGGACGAAGTCGGTGGCTGGACGTCGCCGCTCATCCGCGGACACCGTTCAGTCACTGATCGCTACATTGCGGGCGTTCTCGGTGGTCTCGGTGAGCGATTCGACATCGACCCGCTCATTCTGCGCGTGATCGCCGTCGCCGCTGCCGTCTCGCTGCGAGACGCCGCGCCGCCGCTCGTCCCGGTCCTCTACACCATCGGCTGGATCATCATCCCCCCGCAAGGGGAACGGTCCCTTCTGGCGACCGCCAACCAGCGGCGCTCGCTTCGTGAAATCGGCGGCGCAGCCATCGGAGCCGCGCTGGCCGCGTTCGTCGCCACGACTCCAGCGCTGTGGATCGCCGCAACCCTCGCAGCCATTGCCTGGCTACTCCTCGCCGACCGAGACCCGGCCGGCGCCCCCGACCAACTGCCGCCAGATGCGACCACCGAAGCGCTCGATGTCGGTCCACCGACCTCCCACGAGGCCAGCCAGGTTCAACCCGACGCAGACACCGCGGCCCAGTGGGGCCGAACACGACGGGGTATCGCCGAGCCCCTCCGGGCGCTTCGACTGCGTCCAGTCCGTGAACGGCGACCCAAACGTGAGCCAGCCTTGTGGCCCCTGACGCTGGGCCTTCTGGTCGCACTGGCCGTCACGTGCATGGCGATCGACCACTACCGCGACCCAGGCCTCGACCCAGCCATAGCCGTCAACGGCGCCCTGATCATCATCGGAGGCGTGCTCGCACTCAGCGCCTGGCGAGGCCGAGCCGGATGGCCAACACTGCTCGCCCTAGCCCTCATCCCGCTCTGGATAGCGTTCTCCGCCACCGGCATCGGCCGATTCGATGGAAGCGGAAGCCGCTGGGTCCATGTGCTCGATCGCCCCGATGAAGGACGCCTGGCGATCGAACATGGCTACGGAGACCTCGACATCGTCATCAGCGAGGACGCACTCCCCCAGGGGACGACACTGCACCTCAAGACCGAGATGACCGCAGGTACCACCACGATCGCCGTACCCGACATCACACCCATCACGATCCGAAGCCGAGCAGGAATCGGACATGTGGCCGTCGACGGCGCGGGCTCCGCCTGGAACACTGACCGCGCAGCAGTAGTGAACCACAGCCGCACTCGCACGTACTCCGCTGTCGCCGACGAGTGCTACTACACCGAGGACTTCTCCCTCTCACGAGTCGAGGGGATCTACCGGGATTGGGTGCAATCGGCGGGACCGGGCGAATCGCCCTCGGATCGCTTCCCGAACCCCGACTTCACCGACCCCGCGACGGCTGAAATGCCCGGCATGCAGGGCTTTCGGTCCTGGCTCGGGTTGAACCTCACGCCCGACCAGCGCGCCAGCGGTCTGGTCTGGACCTCGTCGCTGGACTACACCGGCCAACCCTGCGACCCCGACGAACCCCTCGTTGAAACGGGGGCGATCGAGATAGACGCCACCATCGGCCTAGGAGAGATACACGTTGTCCGCTCACACTGAATCCCCCACCGCGCTCCGAGTCCCGGCACTGGCGCTCGGCGTCACGCTCGCAGCTCTCGGCATCTCAGGGTTCCTCGACGACTCCAACGCGCTACCGCACCCCCCGTGGACAATCGCGGTCATCGGCGTGATCACCGCTTCCGCCATCGCAGTGATCCACACGGCCCGCCAGCTCGTCATCAGCCCGCACCAAGACGCCGAGAACTGATCCCGCCGGCCGCCGTTGGCAAGCCGTTGGCAGGCGACACACCAGCCCCGAATACCGACCTCGACCAGGGCAAACGCGCCAACGAGAAAGGGACGAGGGAGTCCCGCAAAGCGCAGCTTTCGCCGCCACTGTTGCGTTGATGGATCGGGTTCCCAGCAGCGAGGGGGTGATCGGGTGAATCGTCCCAGCGCCGTCGAGTCCGAGTCCCTTGCCGGGTACCGGTTCCCACCCGAGGTGATCTTGCCGGCCGTGCGCTGGTACCGGCGCTATGGCCTGTCCTACCGAGACGTGGAAGAACTGAACCTCGCCGTCGTCTACCGCGACGACGGGCACATGCAGGTCACCACGATAGGACTCCGAGAGCTTCGCCAGGACGCATCCGAACTCGTTCGGCGGGTTGAGAACGGCGAGCAAATCGACATCACTGTCGCCGGGCGACTCGCCGCCCGACTCGTACCCGCCACCCCCAAGCAATGGCAGCCTTGGAGCGCAGTAGCCGAGATGCTCACCGGACCGCCGGACCCGAACTGGGAACAGGACCGGGACCTCGTCGACCAGTCCATCGCCAGTCCCTGGGATGACGCGTGAAGGCACTGCTAGATACCAGCGTGCTGATTGCCACAAACGTCCCCGTTCTCGATGACGAACTCGCCATCAGCGCTGCCTCGCTCGCCGAGTTGCACTTCGGAGTGATGGTCACCGTCGACCCCGCAGTCCGCGCCGAACGACTGCGACGGCTATCAATACTGCAACGAACCTTCGACGCGCTGCCCGTCGACGACGACGTCGCTACCAGCTACGGGCGTCTCGCCGCAGCCGTCGCCGGAATCGGCCGCCAACCCCGGTCACGAGTGTTCGACCTGTTGATAGCTGCGACCGCGCACGCCCACGATGCGCGGCTCTACACTCGCAATCCGGCCGACCTCATCGGACTCGACGACCTGCTCGAAATCGTGGCCATCTGAAGCCCTGGTGAGTGGCGGGAGGGAACCTCCCCCTCCCGCTCTCTCAGAACCGTACGTGACAGTCTCCCGTCATACGGCTCCCGCGGTCCGGCGTTGGGTT
>JAAEMS010000111.1 GCA_024225275.1 Actinomycetes bacterium | reverse complement strand
CTGGCCGGCGTGCCGATGGGGGTGAAGGACCTCGAGGCGGTAGAGGGGTTCACCACCTCCTTCGGGTCGGCCCTGCATGTCGGCGATGCCCCCGCCCCCACCGACTCGGTACATGTCAGCCGCTACCGGGCCGCCGGTGCCGTCATCATGGGCAAGACCAACACTCCCGAGTACGGCCACAAGGGCGCCACCGACAATGTCCCGTTCGGGCAGACGGTGAACCCGTGGTCGTCGACCCATTCGCCCGGCGGATCGTCGGGCGGGACGGCCACCGCCCTGGCTTCGGGCATGGTGCCGTTGGGCACCGGATCCGACGGGGGTGGTTCGATCCGGATCCCGGCCTCGCTGTGTGGCCTCAGTGGCATCAAGACCGAGACGGCACGCATCCCCATCCCCGGCCGGGCCATGCCCGGGTCGGGCCTGTTGTCGGCCAACGGACCGATGGGCCGCACCGCGATGGATTCAGGGGTCGCTCTCGATGCGGTGGTCGGCTCCCATGGCCGTGATCCCCTGTCGCTTCCTCACCCGGGTGAGTCATGGGCCGAGCGGGTCCGGACGGCCGAGCCGCCCCCCCGAGTCGTGTGGTCACCGACTTTCGGATTTGCCGAAGTCGATACCGAGGTGGCGGCCTCGTGCCGTTCGGCCATCGACGCGCTGGCCGCGGCGGGAACCGAGATCATCGAGATCGACACCATCTTCGACGAGGACCCGGTGATGGAGTGGATCGTGTTGTGGGCCGTGAGCCGCTTCAAAGCCCAGGGCCACCTCATCGACACCCCCGGCTGGGAGAAGCTCTGCGAGTCGATCAGGCCCCAGATCGAGATGGGTGCCAACATCACCGGCGTCGACTTCATGAGGGCGCAGGACGCCTGCTACGACCTCAACTGGTTGGTCGCAGACGCCCTCGAGCAGGCCCCCCTCATCCTATGTCCGACCAGTGCCGGGCAGGCACCGAAGCTGGGCGAGGACGGCACCATCAACGGCCAGGCCGAGGTGGGGTGGGTGAAGTTCACCTACGGCATCAACATGACCAGGCACCCGGCCGGTTCCGTGTGCACCGGCCTGACCGAGGCCGGGACCCCGATCGGGCTCCAGATCATCGGGCCTCACCGGGCCGAGGGCGATGTCCTCGCCACCATGGCGGCCATGGAGTCGATCATCGGCTTCGATTCCCGTCCCCCGGTGTCAGCCACCTAGTCACCGGTCAGCTACCCCCTCCAGAGGCGCGGCTCCACCGAGGTGATCTCCATGTCCCACCCGGTCGGGGCGACAATCGTTGGGCGCCGGACCAGTCCGATGGCAGACTCTCGAAATGACCAGCAACGACGACCTGCTGGCGCGCTACCGCGCCGTGCTCCCCTCCTTCCTGTCACCTCTCTATGCCGACCCGGTGGCGATCGATCGGGGCAAGGGGTCCTACGTCTACGACTACGACGGCAACCCCTACCTCGACTTCTTCGGAGGGGTGCTCACGACCATGATCGGGCACTCGGTCCCCGAGGTGGTGGCCGCCGTGCAGGAACAGGCCGCCAAGGTCATGCACACCAGCACCCTGTACCTGAACGAACCGATGATCGAGTTCGCCGAGGAGGTGGCCCGCCAGTCGGGTATCGCTGACGCCCGGGTGTTCTTCACGACCTCGGGCACCGAAGCCAACGACACCGCCCTCCTGCTGGCCACCGCCTACCGCAAGTCCAACCAGGTGCTGGCCATGCGCAATAGCTACCACGGGCGGTCGTTCACCGCCCAGGCCATCACCTCCCACAGCAGCTGGTCCTCCACCAGCTTCAGCGGCCTCCAGGTGAGCTTCGTCCAAGGCGGATACCGGCTCCGGTCGCCGTTTCGCGAGCTGGACGACGAGGGCTACACCCAGGCGTGCGTCGACGATCTGGTTCAGACGCTGGACATGACCTCCGCTGGTGACGTGGCCGCCCTCATCGCCGAGCCCATCCAGGGTGTGGGCGGCTTCGCCACCCCACCCGACGGCTTCTTCGGGGCCTTCGGCAAGGTGCTCGACAGCCGCGACATCCTGTTCATTTCCGATGAGGTCCAGACCGGTTGGGGCCGCACCGGTGAGCACTTCTGGGGGTACCAGTCGCACGGCATCGTCCCCGACATGCTCACCTTCGCCAAGGGGGTGGGCAACGGCATCACCCTGGCCGGCATCGTGGCCCGCAAGGAGCTGTTCGATGCCATCAAGGTCACCTCGTTCTCGACCTTCGGCGGCAATCCTCTCTCGGTGGCCGCTGGTCGGGCCACTCTCCAGTACGTGCTCGACAACGACTGCCAGGGCAACGCCCACGCCCGAGGCCAGCAGATGCACCACCGGCTGGCCCCCCTGGTCGAGGCGTCACCCTGGATGGCCGAGCTCCGGGGCAAGGGGCTGATGCAGGCCATCGAATTCGTGCACCCCGACACCATCGAGCCCGACGGGGCCCGGGCCGGAGCCTTCATGGAGGGCTGCAAGGAACGTGGCCTGCTGGTGGGCAAAGGCGGTCTCTACGGCAACGTGGCCCGCCTGACCCCGATGCTGAATGTCACCGAGGAAGAGCTCGACGAGGGCCTCGACGCCATGGAAGCCACCATCAAAGCCATCGCCTAGTACCCCCTCCCAAGACCCCACCCATCGACACCCATCGATCTGACCTCTGGCACTTATCGCCCAATAGGGGTCAGACCCCTACGGCGGATTAGGGGTCAGACCCCTACGGCGGAATAGGGGTCAGACCCCTACGGCGGGTCAGGGGTCTGACCCCTAGGGCGGGTCAGCCGGGGACGATGTCGAGGACGGCCACTGACGGGCGGGCCAGGAACCGGATTTGGGGGGCCTGGCCCCGCTCGAGACCGACCCCGGTCGATATGTACAGCTGGGTGCCGTTGGTG
>JAAEMS010000110.1 GCA_024225275.1 Actinomycetes bacterium | reverse complement strand
TGCTCCGTACCAACCCCGTCCACATCAAGGGCGCCGCGGTCGAGCGGTCGATCGAGCGACCGGCCCTCGACTGGGACGACATTGAGCAGATCGCGGATGCGATCCACCCCCGCTTCCGAGCACTGGTGTGGGTCGGCGCATCTTCCGGCCTGCGCTACGGCGAGCTGACCGGCATCACCCGCCGCCACGTCGATCTCGAGGCCCGAAACCTTCGGGTCGACCAGGCGCTCTCGTTCGTGAAAGGCAAAGGCCCAACGCTCGGCCCACCGAAGTCGGCGGCTGCGCACCGAACCGTGGTCATTCCGAGTGGTGTCACCGAGATGCTCGCCTCACATATCGAGGAGTACGTCGCTGACGAGCCAGACGCGCTCGTCTTCACCTCGGTGAAGGAGAGCCCACTCGTCAACCGCTACTTCGCGCCGTACTGGAAGAAGGCACTGAAGGCAGCCGGCCTCGACGCCTCGCTCCGCTACCTCAAGGCATCGGCCCGCCGCGACGCTGAGATCGCCGACGCTATGGAACAGCGGATGAACGGCGATCTCGATAGGCAGGACCGGTAGGACAGCCACATACAGGTACACATGCAACTTGCTGGAGGAAACGTACAGCTTGCATGTGCGGCCCGCCGGGGACCCGTGGTCGGACCCGGTCGGCCACCATCTGCATGCTCCCGGCAGGTTGAAACGCTGCGACCCAAGGTCGGCGCTGGCCGCCCAATAGTGCCGGATCCAGGACGGTGTCGCTTGAGGCTGGCCGCGTTGTTATGCGTGCTCCGCGTGCGGGCCGGGGTACGCCGTCTGACGCGTTGGCCGTGTACCGGATAGCCCATGATGAGTCTGGGCGGCCACGAGCCGTTGAAGTCACCTATGTGGCCTGTCCGGGATCAGCCTCCGGGCAGCATCGTGAGAAGCATCACGCTCGGCTCCAACGCTCGCACCGAGTGGGGAGCATCGGCAGGCATACGAATCCAAGCCCCCGGGTTCGCCGCCACCTCATCAGCGCCCACCGTCAGCAGGAGGCGCCCGCGCACGACCTGCACCACAGCCGGGACCGCCGCAGTGTGCTCGGTCAGCTCCTGGCCGGCGTCGAAGGCGAACACCACGAGCCGCATTCGTTCATCCTTGTAGAGCACACGGCTGAGGGTCCCGTCCTGCGGGATCTCGACCTCAGCGGCAAGATCGGCGAATATCGTGGGACCTTCGGTCATGGGTCCACCCTACGGGTGCCAACCACCGACCTCGGCTACCTCGCGGATGCGACTTCTGTGACGCAGGGTGCACACCGCACTCCGTCAGCTGCTCGTAGCGACACCTGCATCCGGGGAATCATGATCCTGGTGACGATTCGTCGACTGAAGCCCTTCATGAAGGGCAACCTCTTGTATCTTCGACCGGGTGCTCTTGTCGAAGCTGGTTTGATGTGATGCGAGCCGGTGTCTTGCGGTTGGCGCTGATTGTGTCGCCGCGTCGCTACTTCCGTCACGCTGCAGTGGCTGTGCTTCTGTCAGAGACTGGAAGAGCCGAGGCGGATCGGCTGGTGGAGGCCACCGAAGACGCGCTGACAGCGCTGCCACCTGTGAAAGAGGACTGGTCGTTCGGGGTGCGCTTGGTGCTCGGATACCTGCGTCGGAGCCTGGCGTTTCATCAGGGTCTGACCAGGGCGGGTTTCGATGACGCGCGGGCGAATAGGTTGGTTGAAGACCTTGGGTGGGAGATGTTCGGGCCGCCGTCGGTGCTCAGTTATCGGCTGACGCGGGTTGTGGGTCATGATCTGGTTCGTCGAGTTCGAGCTGTGGACAGGTTGATGTGGCGGACCATGTTCAACAAGCCTTTCGAGCGGGTTGATCGTCCAGGTCGAGCAGACCTCTCCTTTGATGTGGTTCGTTGCCCGTTCGCGCACTACTTCGCCTGGGCGGGAGTGCCGCGGTTCACAACCCACGCGGCATGCCAACTCGACGAGCGCCTCGCCGAATTGTGGGGAATGCAACTCCTGCGAACAGGCACCATCGCGGAAGGTAACGATCTCTGCGACTTCGGTTTCAGTGAGATCCCTGTTCAAATCACGGGCTGACGCCGACCGTGTGGGGGCCGAACATTGTGTCGCTGCTGGTCAGGCGGCGTCTCGGTATTCGTTGATGAGGCGTCGCCTTGGGTGGTTCGTACGACTCCGAGCGGCGGTTCTGGTGTTGTCGCGGCCTGGTCGGTCGGGGTCGCCAGGTCGTGGTGGTTGCTGGTCGAGGGAACGATGGGGCCGGTGAGTGTAGGGCCATGACATTGGCAACGGGCGCCTCGGTCAACCGCCCTGGGATGGCTGGAGGCTCCATCAAACACAGGGCGGTTCATCCGGCCGAACCCGAGCAGTACCGGACGGGACTATCGAGCGACCGGTATGGGCCGGACTGTGGCGCGGCTTCGACCGGGCTCAGCGAGATTCTGCTCGTCGATATCGGGCGCCTCAGCAGGGCGACGCAGCGCGATGATTTTTCGATCACAATGCCGGTTGTGAGCGGGTCGACGCTGCTCATCGGACCGCCGCTCTGCTCGGCCGAACGTCGCTCGTCGACGTGGTCGGGGCCGGGCCTTCACTCCGCAGCGTTCTCGAAGAGCCGAGTCAGCTGCTCGAGGCAGTGTGTGAGTCGTGCTGCCACGTGGTCGAACGCCTCGATGGTGGTCATGTCTCGAATGCCAAGGCGCTGAAGTGCTGCGTCCCGTTTCGAGCCGGCCAAGTGTGCGACGCCCCC
>JAAEMS010000109.1 GCA_024225275.1 Actinomycetes bacterium | reverse complement strand
GGGGCTTCCGGGGTGGGGATCGGCGGTGCGGTGGCGGCAAAAAGGGCAGGATTTGTCGTTGGGACCATAGGGCGCTAGCCCGGGACCTTGAGTTTGGTCCGGGCTTGCGGTGTTTGTGGGTGCGGGCGGCCTGGGTGCACGAGTTAGGCCATGCGGGTGGGGATCTTCTTCGCAATGAGCCAGCGGGTCATGACGATCCCGCTACGCGGGAGCGAGGCTTACCTCCCACGGCAAGTCAGGCTCAGGCGGTGGACGCGGGGGTTCGAGTGGGGTCACTTCGGTGGGTAGGCCGAAGTGCGCGAGTATGCGACGGATGGCAAATGGATCGGTGATGCCGGTGAGCAGGGTGCGGTGGCCGTGGCAGTTTGGGCAGCGCAGGACGTCCTCGTTAAAGGATCGTTGTTCATACTGCACTCTCCGCAGTCAAAGTGTTTATCGGGCTCGAGGGGCTATTCCCTGGGGGGCTCGCCGCATCGGGTGGTTGTTGATCGAGGGGGTAGCATAGCCATCGTTCGCCCTGTTCGCTGTATCGGCGCCCTCGAAGGCGCCCATTGCGGAGCCTTGTTGCTACGGTGCTTCTGCATACGCCCATCTGCTTCGCCATCTCAAACGTGGTGAGCATCCCCTTGGCCCGCAGGCGTTGCCGTAGGGACTTGAGTCGAGCCGATCGTATGACCCACCGTACACTACTTTCTTTGAATGGGTCGCCGACTCCTGTCGTCAAGCCGCGTTCATTGAGGATCCTCGCAGTCACCGTCGTCGAATGGTTATTGAGTAGAGAATCGATCACGTCAATTGTTGCCCGGTCCGTTCGCCACCGGTCACATTCTCGGACCGGCGCAGCTACCTCGATTGTTTGAGTGCGGCCGCCACGAAAGCGAATCCCCAGCTCGATTTGGTCTTGCCTTCGAGTTAGTGTGACGTCCTCCAGCAGCAGGGCGGCCATCCGTTTGCGCTCGATATGCGAAGTGGTGGGTGCATTCCAGAGTGCCGGAAAGTCATGCGCAAGGTCGAGAATTCGTGTCCTCTGAATATCATCCAGGTGCGCCTTGTCCTTTGTGCAGCCCTTCTCGTAATCTTCCCTTGCCGTCTCCAGATCGCGCAGCTTCTCGTTCCAGTTAGCCTCTAGCGAGTCCGCCACGAGCCGACGAGATGGGTCGACTTGCATGTAGCGTTGTCGCGCCAGGTCCACTTCGTATTGGACGCTTTCGACCTGCATTCGACGCAAGCGATCTGATTCGTCGAGACGCTCCCGAATCTCGTCCTGCACCGTCATCGAAAGCTCGAGTGCCAGTGGGGTCATTTGCTGCACCAGCAATTCACCGATGGCTGCATCGATCGCTTCGCCATGCAGGGCCTGACACACCGGCCCAGCGCGGTTTACTTTTCCAAGACAGCACGCGTAGGTCGGTAGCAATTCGTTCCCCGGTTTACGGTACCTTACCGTCATGCGGTCGCCGCAAACTCCACAAATCACCAGGCCTTGCAAGAGTGCAGGACCTTCCCGTGGTGGCCCATGCCGGCGATCCTGGCCAAAGGCTTTGGCGGTTTCTGTGATCCGCTTCTGGGTGCGTTCATAATCATCCCACGAAATGTAGCCCACATGGGCGTCGAGCTTGAGCGCGATCCACTCCTCCCGTGGTAGCTTGACCGCTCGGGTGCTTCCGTCGGGCAGGGTCGTCGTGCGCTGGCGACCATAGCTGAAGGCCCCCGCGTAACGAGGATTGCGCAGGATAGACAGCACACGACCGACTACCAGTCGCTGCCAGATGACATCTCCCTTGTGCGGACCGCTGTTCGGGCGCACAGGAAACAATAGGCCTCGATCGGCGAAATGCCTCACCGTCGCACAGGCCGCACCCGTGGAATCAAATGCCGCGAATAGCGCACGCAAACTGGCCTGTACCTGCAAATCAGGGTCGAGGACCACCCGGTCGGCAGCATCATAGACGAGGCCGACCGGTAACTTGCAGCGCAACTCTCCGCGATGAGCTTTGTTCAAGATGCCTCCTCGCAGGCGACTGCGGAGTACGTGCAATTCGGCTTCGCTCATGGTGCCCTTGAGCCCGAGCAGTAGCCTGTCGTTGAAGTGCGATGGATCGTAGATTCCATCTTCATCGAGGATCAGGGTATTGAACAAAGCACATACCTCAAGCAGGCGATGCCAGTCCGTGCTGTTGCGGGCCAAGCGCGAGACTTCCAGTCCCAACACGATGCCAGCGCGCCCCATGCCCACCGCTGCCACAAGCTCAGCAAACCCCGTGCGATCGGAGTGCGCTGCTGCCGACCTACCGAGGTCACGATCGATCACGACAATTTGATCGTCCGACCAACCGAGCGCAATGGCCCGTTGGCGCAGTGCGTACTGGCGTTTGGTGCTTTCCGTGTTCTCAACTACCTGCCGTAAGGTGGATTGGCGAATGTAGAGGTAGGCTTTGCGGGCCAGATGTGCCGCCGTCACCTTTGAGTTGTTCACAGTTTGCATCATGCAGACTCCTTGTGTTTGCAAGTGTTGAAGACCAAGCCCGTGAGCACGGCCAGAAGTTCGTTGTGTATGGGAGCTGGCAGGGTACCTCGGCGCTGTTCGGTGCCAAGTTCACCGGGGCCAGGTGTCGAAACACTGCCCCCGCGAAGCTGCATCCATACCCCCATGCCTTGTTGCAGGAATACGGTTGCAGAGACCATCGCGATTGCTCCCCGATTCCGATGGCCTGCCATCACGTGGGACCGGAGCTTCTCGTATTGCTGCGACTTGTCCGGATTGCCTACGGGCATGCCTTCGCCCGCTATGTGATCCCTCAGCCCTTTTTTTCGCGATCCAG
>JAAEMS010000108.1 GCA_024225275.1 Actinomycetes bacterium | reverse complement strand
GGATGGGTGGATCGGGCTCGGCATCCGGCGGAGGCAGCGGTGATCGTTGGTTGAGGGAGCGGTGGGGCCGGTGCGTGTTGTAGTGCTCGATGTAGTCGACAACGACATGCTCGAGCTGACGCTGGTTCCAGATGATGGTCCGGTCGAGGAACTCGCGGCGGATGGAGCCGATCCAGCGTTCGGCGAAGGCGTTGGCCACCGGAGTGCGGATGGGGGTCTTGAGGATCTTGAAGTCTTCGGTGCGGAAGATGTCGTCGAATGCGTCGATGAACTGGCTGCCCCGGTCCCGGACCAGTGCTCGTGAGCATGCGAGTTGGTCGGCGTGGCGTAGGAACAGGTTGCGGGCTGCTTGGGTGGTCCATGCGCCGGTCGGGTTGGCGGTAACACCGGCGAAGAACACTTGGCGGCTGGGCACGTGGATGAAGAACAGCACGTAGTAGCGCTGGAGTAGGGCGGTGTCGACGGTGAAGAAGTCGCACGCGACGGCCGCCTGTGAGTGCAGGAACTGGGTCCAGGTGACGTCTGAGCGCTGCGGGGCCGGGTCGATGCCGCTGGTCTTGAGGATCTGCCAGACGGTGGAGGACGCGATGTGGTGGCCGAGGCCGGCGAGTTCGCCCTGGACGCGGCGGTAGCCCCAGGTCGGGTTCTCGGTGGCGAGGCGGAGGACGAGTTGTCGGATCTTGGTTGCGGTGGATGGGCGTCCCGGTCATCGTGAGGGTTGTGTCCAGTGGCGGGCGATGCGTCGTCGGTGCCATCGCAGCAAGGTGTCGGGGGTGACGAGCCAGCCGGTTCGTTGTGGGCGGGGGAGCGCGGCGGCGATCGCACCCAGCAGGGTCCGATTATCGTCGGTGATTGCGGGCCGGTCGATTTGTCGACGGAGGATGCCGAGTTGGTGGCGGAGCACGATGAGCTCGAGGTCCTTGGATCGACCGGAGCGTACGGCGAGACGGGCCAGACCGGCGATGAGACGATAGAGAATGCGAGACACAGCTGGTCAGCATCGGCCGTGTTTCCCCTGATCAGCGCTCCCGACCGAATATTCGGCCCCCACACCCAGCGCGGCCGTGAACGCATCCCATACGGCACCGTTGCGTTGATCGATCGGCGGGCGCGGGTCGGTCGGTTGGGTGTCGGGGTTCGGTCAGATCACAGCGGCGAGCTCATCGAAGGCGGTCGCGACGCGTAGATGCTTGCGGTCGGCTTCGGCGCCGAGTTCGTAGTGACCGCGTCAAAGGTTCTGGACGAACGCGTGACCGCGGATCACCACTGACGCGGTCCGATCAGTGCTCAGACCGCGCATCGGTTTCAGCCTGGCCTTGAGTCGGCCGTGGTCCCACTCGATCCTGTTGTTCGAATACTGCTCGGTGTCATGGGCCGCTTCTGGAATCAGCTCATCGACAACGCGCAGCAGCGGTGCAGCCAGATCGGTGGTGACCTCGGTCGGTCGCCCATCGCCGGACAACGCGGTCTCGAAGAAGTGCCTGGCGGCGGTGGTGTTGGGTCGTTTCGACACGTAGACGTCGATGACCTGGCCGTACTGATCGACGGCGCGGTACACGTAGCGCCACACACCATTGACCTTGAGGTAGGTCTCGTCGACGAACCAGCGGTC
>JAAEMS010000107.1 GCA_024225275.1 Actinomycetes bacterium | reverse complement strand
GTCCAGGAGTGGGCCTGCCGGTTCTTCGGCGGGGCGATCGAACCGCATCACAACGAGGCCGGGGGCGTAGCGCGTGCGACCGATCTGCCTGCGCCCGGAGACATGGGCCATCTTCAGAGCCTCGTCCCCGATGGCGACATCGTCGCACGGTGACAACACCTCTCGAGGCAACGAGCTACGGCTTCGAGGGTTCGCGATGTCTCGAGTCATCACATTGGCGGAGGGGGTGGGATTCGAACCCACGGTAGGTTGCCCTACACACGCTTTCCAAGCGTGCCGATTCGGCCGCTCTCGCACCCCTCCAGGTATGGGTCTTGCGGTCGATCAGGGTATCGTGAAGAAGCGCCTGTGTTCGCATGTGGCGGTCGGGTCCTGTGCAACTACGGCCCGTGAACCGAGTCAGGGCCGGAAGGCAGCAGCTCTCAGCGGAACCTGTGGTGTGCCGCAGATCGCCTGACCGTCACTTGCGAACACAGGCGCAGCCGCGTCTGGACAACAGAGCGCAGCCGCGTCTGGGTAGAGTCGGCTGCGATGGCGACCCAGTCCTTGTACCGGCGGTACCGGCCCGGAAGGTTCTCTGAAGTACGCGGCCAGGAACACGTCATCCGGGCCCTGCGCAACGCCGTGGCCGAGGGCCGCCAGGGACACGCCTACCTGTTCAGCGGCCCCCGCGGTACCGGCAAGACCACCCTGGCCCGCATCATGGCCAAGGTTCTCAACTGTGAGAACCCCGAGGCTGGTGAGCCGTGCGCCGTTTGTGACTCCTGTGTGGCCATCGAGGAGGGCCGCTCCTTCGATCTCCACGAGCTCGACGCCGCCTCGAACAATGGTGTCGAGGCCATGCGCGACCTCATCTCGAAGGCCAACCTCGGCACCCCGGGGCGCACCAAGGTGTACATCCTCGATGAGGTCCACATGCTCAGCACCGGCGCCTCCAACGCCCTGCTGAAGACTCTCGAGGAACCCCCCGACCATGTGGTCTTCGTGCTGGCCACCACCGACCCTCACAAGGTCCTGCCCACCATCCGCAGCCGCACCCAGCATCTCGAGCTCACCTTGCTCCCCGTCGATCAGCTGGCCGACCATGTGGGGTGGATCATCGACGACGCCCAGCTGAACCTGGGCGAGGTGCCGATCGACGAGGTGATCGACTACGTCATCCGCAAGGGCGGAGGATCGGCCCGCGACACCCTGTCGGCGCTCGATCAGGTGGTGGCCGCGGGTGGCATCTCCGCCGGCGGCAGCGACGTCGACACCCTGGTCGAGGCGTTGGCGGCCAATGACACCGGCGCTGCCCTCATGGGTGTGGCCGAGGCCACCGGTTCGGGTCGTGAGCCCCGGCTGGTGGCCGAGGAGCTCATCGCCCGCCTGCGCGATGCCTTCCTCGTATCCCTCGATGCCGATGCCACCCTTCTGACCAAGACCGACCGCGAGCGGGCCGCCGGTCTGGCCGCCTCGCTGGGGGCCGCGGGTCTCACCCGGAGCATCGAGACGCTGGGTGAGGCCGTGGTGGAGATGCGCCAGGCCCCCGAGCCTCGCATCGTGCTCGAGGTCGCGCTCGTCCGCCTCACCCATCCCCAGAGCGAGCTGACCCTGGCGGCCCTGGCCGACCGTATCGAGCGCCTCGAGCGCGGCGCCCCTGCGGCTCTTCCCGAGACCCCCGCCGGCGCCCCTGCGGCTCTTCCCGAGACCCCGCCACCCGCCCCCGATGCCTCTGACCCGGGGCCGGCTCGAGCCGCACGAGAGGCGCTCGCCCAGCGGGGTCTGGCCACCGACAAGGTAGCGCCTACCCCCGCCCGGCAGTCATCGATTGTCCCCACCCCACCACCCCCTCCCAGTGCTGGTCGCACCCTTGGTGAGGCCAAGGGAACGACGCCCGAGGCGCCCAGCGCGCCGGCGGTCGAACCGACTACTCCTGCCGCGGCCGACGGTGGTAGCGGAGCTCTCGACGACGGCTCGCCCCTTCCCGACCCGCCCCCTGAGCTCCCCGCCGAGCCGGCCTCTGCGCCATCACCGGCCCCTGCCCTCGCACCGGTCGCCGCCGCGCCAGATGGTGCTGGCCCCTCAGTGGACGAGGTCACCGCCGCCTGGGACGACCTGCTCGGTGCTCTGCCCAACAGGGGCCGCGCCCTCCTGTTGTCGGCCCGTGTCGTGGCCAGCGCCGGAGGGGCGGTCACCTTCGGCCTACCCAATGAGATGACCGCACAGAAGGCCACCGAGTTCAGCCCCGATCTGGCGTCGGCCCTTTCGGCCCGGTTCGGCGGTTCGATCGAGGTCGAGTTCGGCACCGGCGATGGTCCGCCACCGTCTTCGACTCCGGTGCCTGAGGCCACTGCCCCGCCGGTCGAGCGGGCCCCCATCGTCCCCACCCCCGGCCCCACGCCTGCCCCACCCGATCCCGCGCCGGCTCCGCCGGTGGCCGAGGCTCCGCCCCAACCGCGACCTGAACCGCCGCCCCTGGTTGGTGCCGATGCCCCCTCTCCTGGGCCAACCCCGGCGGCCGACCCCATCGACGACTTCGATCCCGACACCGACATCGGCAACATCGCCGACCTGGACGACGCCACCGACGTCGCCTCGACCCATATCGACCGTCTCACCGAAGCCTTCCCGGGCGCCGAGGTGGTCGAACCCGACCAGTCCCCAGGAGGACCCTCGTGAGCGATACCCCCGGCTTCGATCTCGGCTCCCTGTTCGATGCGGCCAACAAGATGCAGGAACAGTTCGCCTCGGCCCAGGACGAAGCCGCGTCCACGGTGATAACCGGCAAGGCGGGTGGGGGAGCGGTCACCGTTGAGGTCACCGGCGACCTCGACTTCCAGGCGGTGCACATCGACCCTGCGGCCGTTGACCCGGCCGATGTCTCCATGCTCGAAGACCTGGTTCTGGCCGCCCTCCGTGACGCGGCCGACCAGCTGGGCGAGATCCAGTCGCAAGGGATGGGGGGGCTCGATCTCGGGGGCCTCGATATCGGAGGGATGATGGCTGGCCTGACCGGCGACGCTGGCGGAGGCGGTCTCCCCGACCTGGGTGGCCTGCTTGGCGGGCTTGGTGGTGCTGCCATCGAGGTCGAGGGCACCGCGGCCGACGACGAGGACTGATCGCTCCGGTGTACCCGATCCCCGTCCAGACTCTCATCGACGAGCTCGGTCGACTGCCCGGCGTGGGCCCCAAGTCGGCCCAACGGATTGCCTTTCACCTCCTCAAGCTCCCGGTCGACGATGCCAATCGTCTGGCCCGGGCCATCGCCGAGGTCAAGGAGACGGTGAGGGCGTGCGAGCGCTGCTACAACGTCACCGATGCCGCCTACCCGGGCTGTGTTGACGATCCCACCTCGCTGTGTTCGTCGGATCGCCGCGACACCTCCCTGCTCTGTGTCGTCGAGGAACCCCGCGACATCGTGGCCATCGAGCGAACTGGTGAGTTCAAGGGCCGGTACCACGTCCTCCAGGGCGCCATCAGCCCGATCGACGGGGTGGGCCCCGACCAGCTGAGGGTCAAAGAGCTCCTGCTCCGCATCGGTGAGGACGATGTGGAGGAAGTCATCATCTGCACCAACCCGAACATCGAAGGCGAGGCGACGGCCATGTTCCTGGCCCGCCTCCTCAAGGACATCGGTATCACTGTGAGTCGGATCGCCAGCGGGCTGCCTGTGGGTGGCGATCTCGAGTACGCCGATGAGCTGACCTTGGGACGGGCTCTCGAAGGTCGCCGGGCCCTCGAGGCCTGACCGTCTTTCAGGGGAGCCCAAAACGCGGACAGAGCCGGCCCGTGAAGGCCGACTCTGTCAGGTACCCGCCTATTGGTGGAGGAGGAGGACAGGCGGGACTAGTTTTGCGAGATCTGACCCCGATGAGTCGGGCGCGGGCGGACAGTGTTCCGACTCATCGGGATCAGACCCCGAACTGCGGTGAAGGAGTTGTCGGGCGGGACGATCCCTCCACTTCGTTGTTACACTTACATTACAACGGTGACGGCCGTATGACAAGAGGGTTTCTGGAGAAATCTCCAAAACTCGCGAGATCTCGGGCCAAAGAGGTGATGATCCCCTTCCTGAGTGTTACAGGTAAGGGACTCTGGGCGACCATTCCGTCACGAAGGGTGACCAGCCGCGTAGCTGGAGTGATGCAGGAGCTACAAGCTGCGCACGATCATGGCGTCTCCTTGGCCACCACCCCCACACAGACCGGCCGCTCCGATCCCGCCGTCGCGGCGGCGCAGTTCGTGGAGCAGGGTGAGGGCCAGCCGGGCGCCCGACATGCCAATCGGATGGCCCAGGGCGATGGCTCCGCCGTTGACGTTGACCACGTCGGAGCTGATCCCGAGCTCCTCGGTCGAGGCCAAGGCCACGGCCGCGAACGCCTCATTGATCTCGAACAGGTCGATGTCGGACACGGTCAGCTGGGCGTCGCGGGTTGCGGCCTGGATGGCCAGGCTGGGCTGGGAGAGCAGTCCGGCGTTGTCGGGTCCGGCCACCTCCCCGAAGCCCAGCACCTCGCCCAGAGGCTGCACACCGAGCTCCTCGGCCTTGGCCTTGCTCATGACCACCAGCGCAGAGCCTCCGTCGGAGATCTGAGAAGCATTGCCGGCGGTGATGTTGCCCGATGCTTCGAACGCCGGGCGCAGCGCGGCGAGGCTCTCGACCGTGGCACCCGGGCGCACACCCTCATCGGTTTCGAAGACCACCGGGTCGCCCCTGCGCTGCGGAACCTCGACCGGCACGAGCTCGTCGTCGAAGAGGCCATCCTTGATGGCGGTAGCCGCCCGCTCGTGGGATCGGGCCGAGAGCTCGTCCTGGGCCTGGCGGGGCACATTGTAGGAGGCGGAGTACTTCTCGGTGCCGGCCCCCATGGCGCACGCATCGAAGGCGCAGAAGAGGCCGTCGTACATCATGGAATCGATGATGGTCTGGTCGCCGGCCCGGTAGCCGGCGCGGGCTCCCGGTAGCAGGTAAGGGGAGTTGGTCATCGACTCCATGCCGCCCGCGACGACGATGTCGGCCCGACCGGCTCCGATCATCAGGTCGGCCAGGTGGATGGCGTTCAGTCCCGAGAGGCAGACCTTGTTGATCGTGGTCGAGGGCACGGACATCGGGATGCCGCCGTTGATCGCGGCCTGGCGGGCGGTGATCTGTCCGGCGCCAGCCTGGAGCACCTGGCCCATGAACACATGGTCGACCTGGTCACCGCTGATGCCTGCCCGTTCGAGGGCCGCCTTGATGGCGAATCCGCCGAGGTCGGTGGCCCTGAACGGGGCCAGCCCTCCCGCGAGTTTGCCGATGGGGGTACGGGCGCCCGCGACGATGACGGATCCTGACATGGCTGCCTCCTGAGATTGGACCGCCACCATTCTAGGGATCGCGGGTTGGGCTGTCGCGGCCGGGCCCGTCTGGAGCTAGGCCGCGGGGCCCTCGCCCCGGTTGTGGCGCACAGCCTGCCCGATGCCTTCGATGATGGCCCGGGTCAGTTCGTCGGCCACCTCGCCCTCACCTTCGGCGGTGGGCGAGTTGGGTGAGGGCAGCATGCCCATGACCTGTTGCTCTGTGTCGCCGGCCAGCTCGGGTTGGCCGCCGGTCAGCCGGTGGAGGGTCTCGCCCAGGTGGGTATGGATCTCCTCGACCCGACGATGGGCGTCGAGCTCGGCCGCCTCGAGGTCGCGGAGGCGGGCTTCGGCCTCGGTGAGCACACCGCGGACTCGGGCTCGCGCTTGCTCCTCGGCCTGGCTGGCGATGGCGGCGGCTTCCTGACGGGCCCCGTCGAGGGTGTGACGGGCCGATTCACGGTCTGCGTCGGCCTCGGATCGGATCTCGGTGGCTTCGGTGCGGGCGAGGGAGCGGGCGTCGGTGGCTTCGGTCTCGGCATCGGCCACCACCGATTGGGCCGTGTCCTGGGCGGCCCGCAGGAGGGCGGCCACTTCGTTGCCCATCCGGGCGAAGGGGTCTGACCCCTCGTCGGGCATGCGGGCCAGGAGGAGGCGCACATCAGCGGCCACGCGGGCCAGGAACGCATCGACCTGAACGGGGTCGTACCCTTTGCGCACCGTTTCAAAGGTGCGGCCGCTGATCTCGTCGGGGGTCAGTCCCACCCCTTCACACCGCCTCCCTGTTCCGCCACGGGCGATGGTACAGCCACCACGGCCCGTGCTGGTGTCGATCTCACCAGTAGGTGATCATGTGACATCCAACCGTTCTGGACCGAACCGGTCACCCCTCGGTATCTTCGGTCCCATGCAGCACATCCTGGACGCGATCAATGGCGACGCGCCCGGTGAGGACATCGGCGCCCTCGAGATTCCCTCGAGTTATCGGGCCGCCTACGTTCGGCGTGAAGACGCCGACATGTTCTCCGGGGTCGAGTCGAACGACAAGGACCCGCGAGAGTCGATTCACATCGGCGAGGTGGAGACCCCTGAGCTGGCCCCCGACGAGGTCTATGTGGCGGTGATGGCCTCGTCGATCAACTTCAACACGGTCTGGACCTCGATCTTCGAACCCCTGCCCACCTTCGGTTTCCTCGACCGGTTGGGTCGCGAGAGCAGTTGGGGGGCTCGCCACGCCCTCGACCAGCACGTCATCGGCTCCGACGGATCGGGTGTCGTGCTCCAGACCGGTACTGCGGTACGGAACTGGAAGCCCGGTGACCGGGTGGCGATCCACTGCAATTATGTCGACGACCAGGACCCGTCGGCCCACGACGACTCCATGAAGGCCGCCAACCAGCGGATCTGGGGCTTCGAGAGCAATTTCGGTGGTCTGGCGGACCTGGCGGTGGTGAAGGCCAACCAGCTCATGCCCAAGCCCAGCCACCTCACGTGGGAGGAAGCGGCTGTCAACGCCCTGTGCGCCTCGACCTCGTACCGCATGCTCGTCGGGCGGAACGCCGCCACCATGAAGCAGGGCGACGTGGTCCTCATCTGGGGTGCCACCGGTGGTCTCGGTGGCTACGCCACCCAGCTCGTGCTGAACGGGGGCGGTATTCCGGTTGGTGTGGTGTCGTCGCCCGAGAAGGGCGAGCTCCTGCGCAAGATGGGGTGCGAGCGGGTGATCGACCGCAAGGCCGAGGGCTACAGCTTCTGGTCCGACGAGAACACCCAGGACGAGTCAGAGTGGCGCCGCTTCGGCAAGCGGGTCCGTGAGCTCGCCGGCGATGACCCCGACATCGTGTTCGAGCACCCCGGGCGTTCCACCTTCGGTGCCTCGGTCTTCGTGACCAAGCGGGCGGGCACGGTGGTCACCTGCGCGGCCACGTCGGGCTACATGATCGAATACGACAACCGTCATCTCTGGATGAAGCTGAAGCGCATCATCTCGTCCCACTTCGCCAACTACCGCGAAGCGTGGGAGATGAACCGCCTCATCGACCTGGGCATGGTCCACCCGATCCTGTCAGCCACCTACGACCTCGAACACACCGGCGATGCCGCCTACCAGGTCCACCACAACATGCACGAGGGCAAGCTGGGTGTGCTGTGTCTGGCCGACGGTCCGAACCTGGGTGTGTCCGATCAGGCGAAGCGCGAGCGCATTGGCGAAGATCGCATCTCTCTGTTCAGCCGTACGAAAGCCTGAGGTCGACTGTGTCTGACAGCCTGCTCACCGAGATCGACCACATCGCCATTGCGGTCGAAGATCTCGAAGCCGCCATCGAGTACTACGGGGCGGCCTTCGGAGCCGAGGTCCACCACCGCGAGGTCGTCGACGGCGATGGTGTCGAAGAGGCCCTCATCAAGGTGGCTGACAGCTACATACAGCTGACCGCTGCCACCCGCCCCGAGTCGCCTATCGCCAAGTTTCTCCAGCGTAAGGGTGAGGGCCTCCACCATGTGGGGTACCGGGTCGACGACTGTGCCGCGGCCCTGGCCGCCATGGTCGAGGCTGGCGCCACCGCGATCGACAAGGCACCGCGACCGGGCAGTCGAGGCACCACCGTGGCCTTCATACACCCGAAGGGCAGCTTCGGCACTCTCATCGAGCTGGTTCAGGAGTAGTCTGGCTGGCCCATGAGCAGACGAACCGGCCCTCGGTGGTTCTGGCCGTGCTGCCCGGTTTGACTGGGCCTGCACACAACCCGCACATCTCCTGCGAGCGCCCCCCACGTCTGGTTCTCTACGGTTCGTAGCTGTGACCGGGGAACGCATCCTTCTCATCGAAGACGAAGTGGCCATTGCCGATGCTGTCGCCGCCCGACTCCGATCGGTCGGCTTCGTCGTCGAGATGGCCGGCGATGGCCCCGAGGGGTTGGACCGTTTCGACGAGTTCTCGCCCGCCCTGGTGGTCCTCGACCTCAACCTGCCGGGCCTCGATGGCCTCGAGGTGTGTCGCCGGATCCAGGCCAAGGCGGCCGAGGGTGTGCGTTCCACCCCGGTTGTGATGCTGACCGCCCGCGACGACGAGACCGACATCGTGGTCGGTCTCGGGGTCGGGGCTGACGACTACCTCACCAAACCGTTCAGTCCCCGCGAACTGGTGGCGCGAGTGCAGGCCGTCCTGCGCCGCGTGGGTGAGCAGGTTGTCGGCCCCGACCCGTCGCCGCGGACGCTCGTGGGCGAGGTCGAGCTCGAACTGGCCTCTCGCCGGGCCTTCCGTCGGGGCGATGAGGTTCATCTCACCCCTACTGAGTTCGACCTCCTCGCCCGCCTCGTGGCCCGGGGCGGCGCGGTATTGACCCGAGACCAACTCCTCCACCAGGTTTGGGGCTATCGCGACGGTTCCGGGCCACGGACGGTGGACTCCCACGTACGGGCTCTGCGCCGCAAGCTCGGCCCCGACGTCATCCGGACCGTCCACGGGGTGGGCTACTCGGTCGGCGACGGTAAAGCATGAGCCGCACGGCGCGAAGCCCGAAGGCGACCCGGCAGCAATGAATTGGCGTCCTCTCGACCGGGTGGTGTCGATCAAGTTGAAGCTGTCGGTGGTGATCATCGGGGCCATCGCCATCGCTGCCATCGTGTCGACGGTGGGCTACCTCCTCAACGTTCCCGTCCTGGTTCGACCGGTGATCTCGGCCACCATCGGCGTGGCGGGCATGTGGTTGTTCGCCGGCGGCATCACCTCTCCTCTGCGGGAGATGGCCCGGGCGGCGGGACAGATGGCGGGCGGCGACTATGACGTCCGGGTCACCGAGTCGTCCGCCGACGAGGTCGGTGACCTGGCCCGGGCCTTCAACGGCATGGCGGCCGAGCTGGCCGAGGTCGACCAGCAACGTCGGGACCTGGTGGCCATGGTGAGCCACGAACTGCGTACCCCGATCACGGCAATTCAGGCCAACCTCGAGAACCTGATCGACGGTGTCAGTGAGCCCGAGCCCGAGCTGCTCAACCGCATGCTGAGCCAGACCGAACGGCTGGGTCGACTGGTGGCCCAGCTCCTTGATCTCAGCCGGCTGGAGTCGGGGGCCATCGCTCTCGAGCGGCTTCCCGTCGACGTCGGCGCCCTGGTCGGCCTGGTGGTCGACGAGGCTCGGCTCCGTCACCCGGACCTGCTCCTCGAGACGAGGGTCGTGCCGTCTGATCTCCAGTTCGAGGCCGACGCCGAACGCCTGCATCAGGTGTTGGCCAACCTGGTCGACAATGCGGCCCGCTATTCGCCGGTTGATTCGTCTGTGACCCTCGACGTGGCCGAGTGCGACGGTCAGGTCACCTTCCGGGTGGCCGACGAGGGTCCCGGCATCCCGACCGATCAGCTCGAGCGGGTGTTCGATCGCTACCACCGTTTGGCGGCGGCGCGGTCACGGGGTGACGGTGAGGGCACCGGCCTGGGACTCACCATCGCCCGGTGGATCACCGAACTGCACGGCGGCTCGATCCGGGCTGAAGGGGTGGAACCCACTGGGTGTCGAATGGTGCTCGTGCTACCGACGGAAGGACGACAATGACCTACGTGGATGTGAGGTCCCATGACGCCCCACCCCCACCCTCGCCGGGTTCGTCCTCATCGCTACGCTGGCTCTCGCCGGGGTGTGGCGGCACACCGGGATCGGTCGGGTGGTTGTCCTCAGTTCGCTGGTGCCCGCCGCCTTTCTCCTGGTGCGCGACACCCCCTGGCTCTCGACTCTCAATGTCTGGGCCGCCCTCGGTCTGATCGCTGTCGGGTCCACCCTCCGGCCCGAGTGTTGCCCGGTCTGCGGGGTCTCGTGGTTGCCCTGCCCTTCGTGGTGGTGTTGATTCTCCTCCTCGCCGGGGCCGATCCGCTGTTCGCCTCGTTCTTCGATGTGCCGTTCGCGGGCCACGAGGTGGTCGGCCACGTGTACCTGATCGGGCTCGGGCTCGTCGTGGCCGGGATGGTTCTGGCCGAGACGGCGCGCGCCGACGGGCCGAAGCAAGCCGAGCGCCGCGCCATTCTCGGGGCGCCCGAGCAGATTGCCCTCTTGGGCGGATCAGCCCTGGTCTACGCCGGGTTCCTGGCGGCCCAGCTGGAAGCCGGTGAGCTCCACCCCGTAGGACCGGATCACCGCGGGCCTGGCACTGACGGTGGTCGTCTTCACGGTGGCGGCCGTGGCGGCCTCAGCCCTCTTCACCCTGATCGCCATGAGTGTCCACAACCCCGAACAGGAGGTGGCTCGTGGTCATCTCGAGCTGTTCCGGGGCGAGGCTGTCGATCAGTGGTATCTGATCCATGATCTGGGCGCCGACGCAGTGCCGACGACTCTTGCCGATCCTGACACCCGCAGCCACTCGTGCTCCGCCGAGATTGATGCCGAAGGGTGGCTGGCGTGGAATCTGAGCCGGTCTCGGGCCCAGGACGCCCTTGATCGCTACTGCAGCTGAAGGCAATCGCCCCAACCCCGTACCCTTCTGCCCCGACCATCGGCTCGATGGGTGCGGGGTTCAGGTCAGTTCGACAGGGCCGTTCGGGGTGTCGATGACGGCGAGGAGGTGGGGCTCGGCGTCACGGGCCACCGCGATCTCGACCCCCAGGGCCTCGAGCGCGTCGCGGACCGGTTCGACCTCGGGGTGGTAGGCCCGGAGGGCCCGCAGGGTGCAACCGTCGGGCGTCACGGTGGCCGGGTGGGGAGTGTCGCCCCAGTCGATCAGGAACGGCACGAGCCCGTCGTGGGTGTCGTCGCCCGATCCGGCGCGGGTGAGGGTCCAGGCCAGCCGATCACCGGCCGGGGTGGTGCGGCTCATGGGGATGGGGTCGCCCGGGTTGTAGCCTCGCTCGCGGGCACCGGCCACCACTGACTCGATTCCGGTGGCGGTGACTGCGAATGACACCAGCCGGGGCCCGTCGAGATCGTCGATGCCGAAGGGCCGAGGATGGGCTGGCTCTGGCTGGTCGAGGTCGGGCCCGATGACTTCGAGGTAGGAGGCGGGGCCCAGGCTCAGCAGGAAGTTGCGGGAGCCCATGCCGTCGTGCGAACCCCCGGGTGCAGGGGCGATGCCGAGCTTGGCGGTGAGGTCGGCCACGGTGGCCTCGAGGTCGTTGGTGGCGTAGGCGAGATGATCGATCGGAAGATTCATACGATCACATCGTGAAGGCAAGGTTGCGGGCGACCTGTTCGCCCAGGGTGGCGTCGCCGGCCCAGCTGATGCGACCGGCGTCGATCATGTTCTGGGGGTCGACCCGGCCGCAGGCCAACATGACGAAGGCCTGGTGGTCGGCGGTGACGATGGTTGTGGGGTCGTCGACCGAGTCGACGACTGCGGCCCGACCATCGATGGCCACATGCATGGTGCGGCCGGCGTCGCCGGTGACCTCGAGGGTCACCCGACTGCCGTCGGGGGCGCCGGCCTTCTTGGCGATGATGTAGCCGAGACTTCGGTGCACTTCGTCGAGGGCTTGGGCGGCGGCCGGCCCCTCGAGATGGCCGGGTCGGCCCAAAGGGATCCGGCAGTCTTGTTCGTGTACCCAGAAGTCGAAGACCCGCACGGCCAGGAACCGGCCGTAGGTCTGGGGCCCGACCGGGGTGAAGCACGGTGCATCGAACATGGCGTCGTCGACCGCGGCCAACTGTTGGCGGCGGCGATTGGTGACCGACCCCAGGTCGGCCAGCACCTCAGCCGGCGACTTGGCCTCCGCCTCTTGGGTGTGGGTCATGACCGAGGCGAAAAAGTCGGACGGCATCTCCTCGGTGGGTTGGAGGCCGTCCATGCCGTGCTCGACGCCGGCCAGGTGCCCGAACAACTGCTGCACGTTCCAGTCCGGGCACAGGGTCTGGGTGGCCCAGCCGGCGTCGTCGAGCCCGGCCCCGAGGTCGAGGATCGAGTCGTAGCAGGCGATGAGATTGGTGATGGTGGTCGCGCGTTCTCCCATGAAAAGGAGTCTGTCATGCCCGGAGAGGTGACGTTTGACGCGCGATCGTGCCAATCGTGTGTCGTGATGGGCACAAGTGGACGAACTGGCCTATTCGGGGGCTCCCCGGTGTCTTACCGTCATGGATGAACAGATTGGGATGGCCGAAAGGGGCCGTGATGTCTACCTTGACCATGCAGCGGGGGCTGGCCCTCCCCGGTAGTGCCCTGGTCACCGCCGGCGCCGTGACCGCCCTGATCCTGGTGGCCGCTACTTCGGGTAGCTTCCTCATCGGGTCTTCGGTTCCTGTCCCCTCGGTCAACGAGCCAGCGGCCGTCACTTCTTCGCCCATGATCGCGGCTGGTCTGCCCGCCGACACTGTTGCCGACGCCAGCCCGATCACTTCCACCGCCCCGATCGATTACGGGGCCGCCGTGGTCGAGTCGCCCGAGTCGTGGCCGGCTCGGTCGGCCACTGGCGCCACCGCCCCCGATACCGCGGTCACGGCACCTGCGAGTGCTCCGGTGACCGCCCTCGACCACCAGGCCTCAGCCACTGACGAGGTCTTGCTGATCCCGGCGGCCATTGCCTGGCGCGACGATGACGGCGTCGTGCACCAGGGACTGATCGGCGTCGACGACATCCCCGCCGAAGTCCTCGCTCTGCCCGAGGGTGTGACCCTCGAAGAGTAGGTTCGGTCCATGGCCGACCGACCCACCCAGTTCCGCATCCAGCCCGTCAGCGAGCCCGACGACGAGACGCGTGAGGCTCTCGCCAAGACCATCGCTCGCGATGGCGAGCCCCTCAACATCTTCGGGGTGCTCGCCCACCACCCGAAGCTGCTGAAGCGGTTCAACCTGCTGGGCGGGTTCATCCTCAACAAGGGTCTGTTGCCCGTCCGTGAGCGCGAGATCGTCATCCTGCGGGTCGGATGGAACGCCCAGTCACGGTACGAGTTCGGTCAGCACACGGTGATCGGGCGCCATTGCGGGCTGTCCGACGACGAGATCCGTCGCCTCACCGTCCCGGCCGACGAAGGCCAGTGGTCCGCCGACGATCGCGCCCTGGTTGATATGTGCGATGACATCCAGGCCGACGACTGTGTCTCTGCTGGCACCTGGGCACGACTCGCCCAACGATGGAACGAGGCCGAGCTCATCGAGCTGGTGGTGACCGCCGGCTTCTACCGTATGGTTTCGGGCTTCCTGAACAGCACCGGTGTCGAGCTCGACGATGGTGTCCCTGACTTCCCGGGCCGGTGAGGGTCAGAGCAAGGTGACCGAAGGCCCTACCGGGTGGCCCAACCCGGCGCGATCTTGAAGCCATGACCGATACCAAGCAGGCATGGCAGGACGTGGGCGATCAGTTTGATGCCTTGGGCCTCAAGCTGAAGCTCCATCTCGAGGAAGAACGCTCCGCTCGCGACGACGATTCCGGCGGCGATGGGGTCAGGGAGGCGCTCGACCGGGCCGCAGCCGCTCTCGACGATGTGTTCGACGCCCTGGGCGAGGCAGCCGAGGACGTCGCCGTGAAGGCCGATCTCAAGGATCTGGCCGGCACGTTCGGCGCGGCGCTGGAGACGACGTTCGATGACCTCGGGGGCCGGCTCCGGGGCTACTTCGGCGGTGGCGCCGGGTAGCCCCTGCCCCCCGGATCAGAGCCAGGGATCGACCATGATCTTGGCGTGGGCTTCGGGGTCACCCAGGTCGGTGAAGGCTTGGGCCACACCATCGATCCCGACGGTGCCAGTGATGATCGGTTCTGCCGGGATGTCACCCGAGGCCAGGCCCCGCAGGGTGTCAGCGAACTCGGATGCCGTGTAACCCAGGACGAACTGGACGTTCAGCTCCTTGCCGATGGCCACGAGCGGTTCGATGGTGTCAGGGCCCATGCACACGCCCACCACCACGACCCTGGTGTTGCGCCTCGACTGGTCGAAGATCTGCTGGATCACGCCCGGCACCCCGACACATTCGAAGATGACACCGGGGCGGGGTTCGACCCCTGAGAGTCGGAGGAGGGGATCGGTGGGGTCGGTTCCTTCCGGCCAGGCGAGGTCCTGCCAATGGTCGTAGGGCGAGTCGACGGCCGGGTCGATGACCTCGTCCGCTCCCATGGCCAGAGCGAGGTCGCGCCGCCGGGGTGAGAAGTCGGCGGCGATTACGGGATGGGCGCCCTTCTGACGGAGGGCGGCGACGACGGCGAGCCCCACCGGGCCGCAGCCGACCACCAGCGGGATGTCGTCGTCGCCCAGGTTGGCCTTCTCGACCGCGTGCCGGCCCACCGCCATGGGTTCGGTGAGGGCCGCCATCGGCGTCGACAGGTCGTCGGGTACCGGGAGCAGCAGTCCCTCGGCCAGCACCATGTACTGGCCGTAGCCCCCTGGATGGGTGGGGGAGTAGCCCACCGATTTGATGCCGCTCGGATCGAATATGACCGGCATCGAGACGACGCGGCTGCCCGTATCGATCTCGGCCTTGGTCTCGGGCCCGAACTCGATGACCTCGGCACAGAACTCATGGCCCATGACGACGTCGGCTTCCGGGGACATCGTGCTGGCCAGTGGGTTGGTGCGCTTCTGGATCTCGATCATGTGGTCGAGGTGCCGGAGGGCGTGGAGGTCCGATCCGCAGATTCCACACGCCAAGGTCTTGACCAGGACCTGACCTGCTTCGGGCTCGGGGGCCTCGATCTCGTCGACGACGATCTCACGGTTGCGCATGACGGCTGCTCGCATGGGTCGGACGGTAGCCCGACCGGTATGGTGACTGCCGATCTGACTGGACGGGGACCATGCGGAGGGGACCATATGCCCATGCGGCTCTATGACACGGCCAGGAAGTCGGTGGTGCCGTTCGAGCCCGGTCCGGTGGTCCGCATGTACGTGTGCGGCATCACTCCGTATGACTCCACCCATCTCGGCCACGCGGCCACCTACCTCACCCACGACATCGTGATCCGGCGGCTCGAGGACCTGGGACACACCGTCGAGATGGTGCGCAACTACACCGACATCGACGACCCCCTCTACGCCAAGGCGGCGGCCATGGGGGTTGGTGCCACTGAGCTGGCCGAGTCCGAGATCGCCCGATTCCGGGGCGATATGGAGGCCCTCGAGATGAGGCCGGCCCTGGCCGAGCCCCGAGTCTCGACCTCGATACCCGAGATCGTCGACGCCATCGAGGTGTTGGTGAAGACCGACCACACCTATCAGTCCGACGACGGCACGGTGTACTTCGACGTCTCCACGTTCGAACGGTTCGGTGATCTGTCGGGGTTCACCACCGACGAAATGGTCGCCCTGTCCCGCGAGCGGGGCGGTACCCCCGACGACCCCCATCAGCGCCACCCCCTCGACTTCGTGCTCTGGAAGCCGTCGGCGGACGGTGAGCATGCCTGGGACACCCCTTGGGGTCCAGGGCGTCCGGGCTGGCACATCGAGTGCACGGCGATGGTGTTCACCAACCTCGGCACCACCATCGATCTCCATGGCGGCGGCAGCGACCTGGTATTCCCCCACCACGAGTGTGAGATCGCCCAGTCCGAGGCCATCTCCGGCGAACCTTTCGCCCGCCACTGGCTCCACCAGGGGATGGTCGCCTACCACGGCGAGAAGATGTCGAAGTCGCTCGGCAACCTGGTGTTCGTCAGCGAGCTGGTGAAGCAGGCGGACCCCCGATCGATCCGGCTGGCGGTCCTGGGCCACCACTACCGGGCCGGCTTCGAATGGCACGACGACGAGATAGGGCGTGGTACCGACCGGCTGCAACGGATGGTGGCGGCCGCGGGTTGCCTGGCCGGTCCTGATCCGGCGCCCTATGCCGAGCAGATGCGGGCCGCCCTCGATGACGACCTCGACACCCCCACCGCGTTGGCGGTGCTCGACCAGTTCGCCGGCGCCATCCTCGATCCCGAGACGGGCGACCACCCGGGCGCCGCGGTCACCCTGGCCGAGCTGGCGATGATCGTCGGCGTCGACATCCACCGACCGGTGAGAGAGCGGGCCTAGACGCGGGGGCTGGCCTCAGTGCTGGTTGGGCCGGACGATTGGCCTGGGCGACCGGTGTTCGCGGAGCTCGGTGAAGGCATCGTTGGCCTGATCGAGGCCATGGTGGGCACCCTGGAGGCTGTCGAGGTCGAGTCGGCCCTGTCGGTAGAGCTCGCCCATGAGGGGGAACTCGGTGTGGGGGTCCACTGAGCCATAGATCGAACCGGTCAGCGTCTTCTCATAGAGCAGGTGAAAGGGCGAGATCTCGATCGTGGCGTCGGCGGCTGGTAGGCCGACGACTACCGCTCTCCCCCCCGGATGAACGGCATCGAGGAGACGGGCCATGACATCAGGATGTCCGGTCGCCTCGATGGCAACATCGACACCACCTGCGGTGCGGTCGAGCAGTTCAGCCGTCACGTCGGCCGGGGCCTCAGGGTCGAGGGTGGCTGTTGCTCCGAGCTTGGTGGCCAGGTCCCGTCGGACCGGGTCGGGGTCGACGGCTATGACCTGGGCTGCTCCTGCCAGTCGAGCTCCTTGGATGGCGGAGAGCCCGACCGCTCCGCACCCGAATACGGCGACGCGCTCCCCGACGCTGATCGAGGCGGTACGGACCGCAGCTCCGTAACCGGTGGCGACCCCACAGCCGATGAGGCAAAGGGCCGCGGCGGGAAGGTCAGCGGGCATCGGGACTACCCGTTGCTGGCGTAGGACGACACTCTCGACCAGGCAGCCGAGCCCCATATAGGAGTTGAGGGCCTGACCGTCGAGGGTGAGCCCGCCGGTGTCGGTGCTGGTCGTGAGTTGGTGGCACAGATTCGGTGCCCCCTCGAGACAGCGGGGACAGGTGCCACAGCGGGGCGACCATGACAGCACGACATGGTCACCGACGCTCAGTGAGGAACCGGGACCGGCCTGCTCGATCACCCCGGCTCCTTCGTGGCCGAGCACGGCCGGGAACTGGATCGATTCGCCGGTGTCGGCCACATGGAGGTCGCTGCGACAGATTCCGCAGGCGTCGACTCGAACTCGGACCTCACCCGCTCCGGGATCCCTCAGATCGGCATCGACGATCTCCAGCTCGTGGCCGGGCCGCCGGAGCACGGCGGCGCGGACTCTCACGAGTCAGCTCCCTCGTTGGTGAACAGGGCCGGTTGGGCCTTCACGAAGACCTGTTTCATCGTGACCGAGCCCGCCGCGGCGGCGATCTCGCCGGCCAGGGCAAGGGCGGCTTCGAGCGCGCCGCCTGGTTCGACCGAGCGGTTGACCAGACCAGCTTCGGTTGCCTCGTCGGCGTCGATGATCCGACCGGTCAGACACAGTTCGCGGGCCACCGGCTCAGGCACGACCATCCTGACCAGTTCGAAGGCCGCGGGAACCCCCATCTTCACTTGGGGCTGCCCGAATCGGGCATTGGTGGCGGCAACCCGCAGATCACACATGAGGGCCAAGTCCATGCCCCCTGCGACTGCGGCGCCCTCGATCGCCGCCACCAGCGGCTTGGTGAAGCTGTGGACCGCATGGTGGTAGGAGGTGGAATGGGCAAAGACGGCGGCTTGATCGTCAGCCGCCATGAGCTCGTCGAGGTCGAACCCCGCACAGAACACGCCCCCGGAGCCACAAACCACGACGACCTTCACGTCGTCGTCCGCGCCGAGCGCATCGAGTGCGTCGATGATCGCCTGGCGCAGCTTCCGGTTCAACGCGTTGCGCTTGTCGGGCCGGTCGAGGGTGACCAGGGCGACTCCCTCGCCGCGCCGTTCTACTTGTAGCACCTCAGATGACGACATCTGTGCAGACTAGTCATTCGGTCAGTCCAAGGACGCTGGGTGGGCCCCACCGGAGCCCAGACCCGTCAGGCCCGGTGCCAGGTGGTGCCGTCGGGGCCATCTTCGAGGATGATGCCGCGGCTGGCCAGGGTGTCGCGGATGAGGTCGGCCTCGGCAAAGTCGCGATCGGCGCGAGCCTGGTTGCGGGCTGCGATCTGGAACTCGATGTCCGCGTCGCGGCCGACCTCAGCTTCGGGAGGGGGCCCCAACCGCAGCCCGAGGGTATTGGCCAGTTCGACGGCGGTGGCGGCGTCGCGGGTGGCGGTCTCGAAGTCTTCGGCATCGAGGGCCGAGTTGGCGGTGCGGACCATCGAGAACACGACGTCGAGTCCACCAGGGGTGCCGAGATCGTCGTCCATCAGGGTACCGAAGCGGTCGCGGGCGTCCTGGTTGCGTTGGGAGCCGTTGAGCTCGACCCCCGCCCGGGTCATACGCCGGTGGAAGGCGTCGAGGCGCTTGATGGCCTCACCCGCCTGCTCTATGGCGTCACCCCCCATCTCCATGGTCTTGCGGTAGTGGGTCTGGAGGACGAGCAGGCGTAGGGACCGGGGATCGATGTGATCGAGAGCCTCGCGGAGGTTGGTGAAGTTGCCGAGCGACTTCGACATCTTCTCGCCGCTGACGTTGACCATCGCGTTGTGGATCCAGAACCGGGCGAATGGACGGTCGAGGGCCTCGGACTGGGCCAGCTCGTTCTCGTGGTGGGGGAAGACGAGGTCGTCGCCGCCTCCGTGAATGTCGAAGCCCTCACCCAGCAGGGATCGGGACATGACCACGCACTCGGTGTGCCAACCGGGACGGCCCGAACCCCAGGGGGTGTCCCAGGCGGGCTCGCCGGGTTTGGCCGCCTTCCAGAGGGCGAAGTCGAGGGGGGAGCGCTTCTGCTCGTCGACCTCGACGCGGGCCCCGGCTCCTTCGAGGAGCTCGGCGTGGTCGCGGCCAATCAGCTGACCGTACGAGGAGGGGGTGGCGGCGTCGAAGTACACACCTTGCCCATCGATGACATAGGCCTTCCCCCCATCGATGAGCTCTCCGATCATCTCCACCATGCCGTCGATGTACTCGGTGGCGTGGGGGCGTTGATGGGGATGGAGGATCTCGAGACGATCCATCTGCTCGATGTAGAGGGCCTCGTACTCGGCCGCCACCTCGGGCTCGGTGCGGCCCTCGCGTTGGGCTCGTCCGATGATGTTGTCATCGATGTCGGTGATGTTGGCCACCGCGGTGACCTCGAAGCCCCGCCACGTGAGGTAGCGACGTAGGAGGTCATAGGTCAGGGCCGACCGGGCATGACCCAGATGGGGCACGTCGTAGACGGTGGGACCGCACGCATAGAACGACACCTTGCCCGGCTCGCGGGGCTCGAAGGGGGCCTTGGTTCGGCGGCGGGTGTCGTAGAACTGGAGCACGGTGGGTCAGGGTACCGAAGGTGAGCCTCGGCCCCGTCCTCTATCTCAGTGCTCTTCCGGCCCAGGATCGACTTCGCTCAGGAGCCTCGCGTCTGGGCGATGGCGGTACGCACCAGCTCGAGCAGGACCGCCTTGGTCGAGGCACGGTTGCGAGCGTCGCAGCGAACCATGGGCACTCCGGCGGGCACGGTGAGCAGGTCGCGGGTCTCCTCGATGTCAGTCGGGTCCTGGCCCTCGAAGCTGTTGATGGCCACCACGTAGGGCATCCCCTTCTGCTCGAAGTAGTCCAGGGCGGCGTAGCAGTCCTCGAGTCGGCGGGTATCGACGAGGACCACTGCGCCCACGGCCCCTTCAGCGAGCTCGTCCCACATGTACCAGAACCGATCCTGACCGGGCGTGCCGAACAGGTAGAGGATCGTCGAGGCTGACAATGTGAGCCGACCGAAGTCCATGGCCACCGTTGTGGTCGTCTTGCCGGTGACCAGCGAGGTGTCGTCGATGCCGACACTCTTCGAGGTCATGGGCGCCTCGGTGGTGAGCGGGGTGATCTCCGAGATCGAACCCACGAACGTGGTCTTGCCCACTGCGAAGCCGCCGGCCACGAGCATCTTGTGTGACCGCTTGTGGAGGGTCAGTGGGCGAAGAGACGTCCCGGAAGGGGATTCAGTAGTCGATGAGGTCATCGAACAGCTTCTCCAGGGAAGTCAGGCTTGGACGGGAGGATGGGTCGATCGTGCCGAGGGCAACGAGTCGGCGGTTGGCGAGGTCGGACACCAACACCCGGGTGATGCCGAGGTGGACCCCCAGATGGGCGCCGATCTCGGCGATCGAGATGGTGGCGCGGGCCAACTCGAGGATGTGACGCTCCTCGGGGTTGAGGCTCGCCATGTCCTCTCGCGACGGGGTGCCTGCCGTCTCCACGAGGGCGTCCAGGGGGAGGTCGATACCGATCGAACGAGTCCGACCGCCCGTCAGCATGAACTGCCTGACGAAACGGGGCTTGGGGGGTTCGGCCATCAGGTGTCCGGAAGGGAGTTGTGTAGCTCCTCGATGAGCGCAGGGGTGAGGACCGGACCCACCCGCTTGCACAGCATCGTCATCTCGTAGCCGACGACGCCCACATCGCAGCGGCGCTCGGCGAGGACGGCGAGCGCCGACCCATCGGAGATGGCCATGAAGATCATGTAGCCCTGTTCCAGCTCGACCACGATCTGGTTCACGTCGCCGCCCCCGAAGCAGCGGGCCGCGCCCGCGGTCATGGACGTGAGGCCGGAGGTGACGGCGGCGAGCTGATCACCGCCGGCCCGACCGATGCCCCTCGACATGGCCATGAGCAGGCCATCGGAGCTGACCACGGCGGTGTCGACGACGCCGGGGACGCTCTCGACGAAGTTGTCCACCAACCAGCTGAGGTTGGAGGCTTCGGTGCTGAGCATGGTCATCAGCTGTCACCCTGTTCCGGATCGGGGGTCCTGGGCTCGGGGTCGGAGCTCTCCTGGCGGCCGTCCTCCACGGCCGACTGGAGGCGGCTCATGGCTTGGCGGCGCTCGAGGGCGCGATTGCCGGAGTCGGTCGTCTCGGGGGTGGCACCTGAGGGGAGGCGCCGGAAGGCACCTTCCTCGACGGCGGTGATGGTGTCGCGCCCGGAGGCGATGGCCGCGCCGGGCACCCGCTTGCGGGGTGCCGCCGGTTCAGCCCCCTCAGCCGGGGCGTCCGCGGGTCGGGGCTCGTAGGGGATGACCTCACCCTCCACCGGCTCGGTGGAGGGCTCGGGCGTGAATAGTGACGGCGGTGGGCCCGGTGGTCCAGGCATCCGGTACTCGGCGAGCCCGGTGGCGGTGTCCTGCTCGAGGTCGGAGACGGTGTCGGGGATCGGACCCAGGTCGGGCATCTTGTCCGACGTCACCCCAGCCGGCGAGTCGGGGGCGGCGATCGCGTCGGCGCCGATCTCGATGGTGGGCTCGGTGCCTGGGGCCGGAACCGGTTCCGAGAGGTCGAGGGTGGGCTGATGGTCCGCGGATGGAGCCTCCTCGACCAGGCTCGCCGGCAGGGTGATACACGCACCCAACCCGCCACCCGGGTTGGGGTAGAGCTGGACGGTGGTGTCGAGACGACGGGCCAGACGGCCGATCACCTGGAAGCCAACCTGGTCGGTCACGACGGCCTCGATGGCTGGTGGGTTCATGAGCCGCTCGTTGGCGTCGGCCATGTCCTCGTCGGCGAGGCCCACACCCTGGTCGATGACCCAGAGGCGGACGTTGTCGCCCAAGGTGTGGGCCCGGATCGCCACCTGGGTGGTGGGCGCCGAGTAGGCGAGGGCGTTGTCGATGAGCTCGGCCAGGAGGTGGGAGAGGTCGACGGCCGCACCGCCGACGACCAGAAGGTTCCCGTCGTCACCGAGTTCGATGGCGACCCGCTCGAGGTCCTGGACCTCGGCGGTGGCGCCGCGGGCGATGTCGAGGATCGGTACGGCGTCGGTCCACTGACGGGCCGGCAGCTCAGCCGCGAGCACCAGGAGGTTCTCGGCGTTGCGGCGCATGCGGGTCAGCATGTGGTCGAGCCGGAAGAGACCGCTGAGGATGTCAGGATCGTCGACCTCGGCCTCGAGACCGTCGAGCAGCTCCAGCTGGCGGTCGAGGAGGGTCTGGTTGCGGCGGCCCAGGTTCACGAGGATCCGGGTCATCGTCTCTGACCTCTCCTCGGCGTGGTTCAGTGAGGTCTGGACGGCGGTACGGAGCACCTCGTTGAACGAGTCGGCCAGAACGCCGATCTCGTCTCGGGCGTCACTACGCACCTGGGGAAGGAAGGACTCGAGGTCCTCGTCGCTCGGGCTGTTGAGCTGATGCAGCACCTCGGGAAGCCGGTCGTTGGCGATCCTGTTGGCGTCGCTCGACATCCGCGAGATCCGCCTGGCCAGCGACCGGCCGAGGCTGATGGCGGTCAAGATGGCCAGCAGCCCGGCCAAGCCGGCTGCGATGGCGTAGGTGATCATCTCCGAGTTGGCTTCCTCGACGATGAGCTCGGCCTGGCTGATGTAGTCCTCTAAGAAGACCTGGTCGATCACATTGATGCTGGCGAGGTTGGCCCCGGAGCTCCGCCACCAGGTGGCGGGTTCCACCGTCGGGGGGTTCTCCGCGATCGCATCGATCACCACCTGGCTGCGAATGTCCTCGTACCTCTCGAACACCGGGCCTCGGACTGAGTCCTCCAGGAGACGAGCTCGGGAGGGATCGGCCGTCGCGATGAACTTGTCGAAGTGCTCCTCGTTGCGGTCCACGAGGCTCTGCACCGTGGCGAGATCGCTGGTCGAGAACGAATCCTGCTCCAGCTGGAGGCCGACGAAGGCACCGATGTCGGCCAGCCGGTCCATACCCAGGTGGAAGTCCTGGATGAGCTGGCCGCGGCGGAGTAGTTCGGCGTCGGAGCCAGCCGAGAGAATCTGGGTCAGTTCGGCGTGGTGCTGGAGCAGCCCGGTCATCTCGTCGTAGACGGCGCGGGCGCCTAGATCTCCGGCGTCGATCCGGTCGCGCACACCATCGAGATCGTTGGCCGCCTCGATGGCCTCCTCGGTGAGCCGGGCTTGGAGTCCGCCCGCTTCGAGAGTCGGCGACATGGTGGCCACGGCCAGGAAGTCGGCTCGGGCCTGGTCGGTCAGGTTCTGCTGGATCTCCAGGGCCTGGCTCGTGCTCGAGTCGTCGGTGAGAAACTGGATCAGGAGGTCGCGCTCGACCTGGACGTGGTCGCGGTACTCCATGTTCTCCAGGGCCAGCTGGACGATCGCCAGGTTGGCGTTGGCCTCGTCTCGGGCCTGCACCCGAGGGGTGATCACGACCCCTGTCAGCGCGAGGAGTACCACGATGGGAGGTACCACAACCAGCCCCAACTTCAGTCGGAATGAGCGGTTCCGTATCAATTTCTGCACCTCCTGGTCGGACCAGCATCGACCATGAGGACAAAGGCCTTTAGCGACCACCCCCGCGCCAGTGGACAGATAGGGACCACCATTCAGAGGCGGGGCAGACGGTACGATCACCATTCGAGATGGATGCCGACGAGTGCCCTTTCGCAGCGGGCCACGACGAGGTGCCGCCGCGGGTGGCCGGACGCGAGATCGTCTTCGACGCGATCGACCAGCTGATGACTGACTTGGCCACCGAAAGCCCTTCCGAGGCATTGGTGCTGGCATCGTTGCCGGGCGGGGGCCGGACCGCGGTGCTTCGGCAGGCCCCACCCCTGGTCCCCGACAACTGGAAGGTCATCTCGGTCGATGGAGTGGGTCTCGCCGCCGGCGCGGTGGCGGGGGCGGCGCTCGATGCCTTGGTCGCCGACCTCGCGGCTGACGATCCTGACGCCCCCGCACCCAAGCTCGCCAAGGCTGCCCTCGATTCCGAACGGGCGGCCATTCTGGCCGGCCGGGCCGAAGCCATCACCAATGTGACCGCCGCCCTGGCCCTGGCCGTCGCCGTCAGTGGGCGGGGGCGGATGCTGCTGGTTGATGATCTCGACGGCCAGGACACCGCGGCCCACGATGCCGTGATCGAGGGACTGGGAGCCGGCTCGGCCCGGGGCCTCCCCCTCGGCGCGGTGATCACCACCATCGTCGATCCGGCGCTGGTGGGCCGGGGCCGGGTCGTGGACCTGCCCCCCCTGTCGCTCTTCGACCTCGAGAACGCCGTGCTCCTGCCGGCTGCCACTCTGGGTCGGCCCGTCACCACCGACGCCCTCCAAGCGATCTCCCTGCATTCCGAAGGACACCCCTGGCTGATCCAGGCCCTCATGGCCGGTTCTTGGACCCCACCCGGCGAACCCATCACGGGCGCCTCGATCAATCAACGGGTCCCCGTTGCTCAGGCCGCATACCGGTCGGCGATGATTGATCCCGGGTTGGCGGCTCTCAGCTCTGGCGCCATCCGGTACCTCCGGGCGGTGGCCACGGCCGACGTCGTCACCCACAGCTCAGTGTCGCAGGGTCTGGGCGACAGCAACCGTTTCGGAGCCAGCTCCGACTCTGCCCTGGGCCACACCCGCGACGAGCTCCGCCGGGTCGGCCTGCTCCGCTCAGTCGATGGCGACACCCTGCGCCTCCCACTGCCCGGACTGCGGCTGAGGTTGCTGGCTGACCTCTGAGCCACCGGCCCAACTCGCCGTGCCAGACTCTCGACCGTGACGAAGCTCCCCTCTGGATTCCGGGCCCACGCAGCCAACATGGGCGTCAAGAACGCCGACGATGATCTCATGATCGTGGCCGCCGACCGGGCGGTGCCCACCGTGGCCATGCTCACCCGCAGTCTGTGGGCCGGACCCAGCGTCGTCGTCACCCGCGACCACGCCGCCGACCTCTCGGCCCGGGCTGTGGTCATGGTCTCGAAGAACGCCAATGTGGCCACCGGGCCCGAGGGTCGGCGCAACACCGACGAGCTCGTCGAGCTCACCGCGGTCGCCGTGGGTTGTGACCGCACCGAGGTACTGGTGGCCTCGACCGGGGTGATCGGGGTTCCGTACCCCATGCCCGTGATCCGAACCCATTTCGACTCGATCTCCTGGCCCGAGGGGGCCACTGCCTCCGCCGAGGAAGCAGCCACCGCCATCATGACCACCGACACCCACGAGAAGGTGGCCGAAGCGGTGGTCTCCGGGTCGGCGGCCCGGGTGGTCGGTATCGCCAAGGGGGTCGGGATGATCGAGCCCGACATGGCCACCATGCTCACCCTCATCACCACCGACGCCGAGGTGGCGGCCACCGACCTCGAGGTCATCTGGCGGCGGGTGGTGGCGCGCACCTTCAACTCCCTCAGCATCGACACCGACACCTCGACGTCCGACACCGCAATCGTCATGGCCAACGGCGAGGCCGGCCCGGTCGATCTGGGCGCCTTCGAGGCGGCGCTGGGCGGGGTGGCCCTCGACCTGACCCGCCAGTTGGCCTACGACGGCGAAGGGGCCGAGACCCTCATCGTGGTCACCGTCGATGGGGCCCGCGATGACGCCCAGGCCAAACGGGTGGCCAAGGCCATCGTGAACTCGCCCCTGGTGAAGACCGCGGTTCACGGCCGCGACCCCAACTGGGGGCGCATCGCCATGGCCGTGGGCAAGTGCAGCGACGAGACCGACATCAGCCCTGACCACGCGGTCATTCGCATCGGCGGTCAGGAGCTCTACCCGAGTTTGGTGTCCGATGACACCCTGGCCCAGCTCGAGCAGTACCTGGCCGCCGACGAGGTATTGATCCGGGTGAGCCTCGGCATCGCCGATGGCGCCTGGACCGTGTACGGCTGCGACCTGACCGACGGCTACGTCAGGATCAACGCCGACTACACCACCTGATTCCCTGACCAGCTACGCCAGCTCGCCGTAGGAGACGAAGGCCTGGTCGAGGATCTCGGTGGGGTCACCGGTCCAGTCGAGGGCTTCGACCTCGGCCCGGCTGCGTCGCCCGGTCACCGAGCGCAGGAAGTCGTACGGGGTCGCCCGCAACGACACCCGCTGGTAGGTCCCGGGTGCGGGCCACGACGTGCCGTCGTTGAGCTCGACATCGACACCTACGTTCAGCCGCTCGAGCACCCGTTCCTGGAGGTGGGGCACGTAGCGGTGGGCCCCCGAGACCGTGGCCTCGGAGCCGGTGTCGGTGTCGCGGCCCAGCGCGTCTTCGATGTCGTGGATGTGGACGATCAGGTCGCCGGTGAGCCGGACTCCCAGGAAGGGTTCGTTGGTGAGGACCTCTTGGACCGCATCGGCGTGGGACAACCACTCGTCGCAGACTTCGCCAATGGAGGAGTCGGCCCGTTCGGTCACCTGGCGAGCCGTCCACTCGTCGGTGCCGACGCCGTCGAGCCGTCCGGCCAGGAAGTCGGCCACGATGCCACAAACATGGGCCACCGCGTCCTTGACCCGCCACTCGGGGGTGGCCGGGATGATGGTCTCGGCCTGGCCGGGGGTGAGCGACCGGGCCAGCGCGATCAACTCGTCGCGGGTGTCGGCGTACAGCTGGTGGGGTTCGGTCGCGGTGGCCATCAGCGGGCCTCGCGGATCTTGGCCGCCACCGTGTCCACGATGTCGCCCACCGGCACGTCGACTGTCTCCATGCCGGCCCGTTCGGTGAGCTCGACGGCCCCGTTGGCGAGACCCTTGGGTCCGACCGTGATCCGCCACGGGACCCCGATGAGCTCGGAGTCGGCGAACTTCACGCCGGGCCGAGCGTCGCGATCGTCGAGGAGGACGTCGACGCCCTGTTTGCGGAGCTCCTGGTAGATGCCTTCGGCCGCCTCCAGGACGTCATCGTCGAGGCGCATGACGGTGATGACGACCTCGTAGGGGGCCACCGACACCGGCCAGACCAGGCCCTTGTCGTCGTGGTGGGTCTCGGCCACGATGGCGATGCCCCGGTCGATACCGATTCCGTAGCTGCCCATGATGACGGTGCGGGTCTCGCTGTTCTTGTCGAGCACCTTGACGCCGAAGGTCTCGGCGTACTTTCGCCCCAGTTTGAAGATGTGGCCGACCTCGACCGCCGGCCCGACCTCGACCGGGGCACCACAGTTCGGGCAGGCCTCGCCGGCCTCGACCTGGCGGAGGTCCACCCACTCGTCGACGATGATGTCGCGGTCGACGTCGACGCCCCGGAGGTGCCAATCGTCATCGTTGGCCCCGGTGGTCATGGCCCGCCGGCCGCGCAGGGCGGGGTCGGCCACGATGCGGAGGCCCGAGAGCCCCACGGCGCCGAGGCTGCCGGGATGGGCGCCGAGGGCGGCGTGGATCTCGTCGGCGGACGCCGGCCGGAGGGCCAGGGCGCCGGTGGCGTCGGCCAGCTTCTGCTCATTGAGCTGATGGTCGCCCCGCACCAGGGCCAGGGTGAGGTCGCCGTCGATGACGAAGACCAGGGTCTTGATCTGGCGGTCGGCCGGGGCTCCACCCTCGATTTCCTCGAGTGCAGCGATGGTGCGCACGCCAGGGGTCGGGAAGGGTTCGGGTTCGGGAATTCCTTCGGGGTCCGCGATGGCGGGCAGGGCGGAGGTGGCCTTCTCGACGTTGGCCGCGTAGCCACAGTCCGGACAGCGCACCACGTCGTCCTCGCCCACCGCGGCCGGCACCATGAACTCGATCGAGTCGGACCCGCCCATGTTTCCCGACGAGGCCTCGACCGGAACGGCGTCGAGCCCCAGGCGCTCGAATATGGCGGCGTAGGCGCTGTGGTGCAGATCGAACGACCGGTCGAGGCCGTCCTCGTCGACATCGAAGCTGTACGAGTCCTTCATGGCGAACTCGCGGACCCGGAGCAGGCCGCTCTTGGGGCGGGCCTCGTCGCGGAACTTGGTGTGGATCTGGTACCAGATCTGGGGGAGCTGACGGTACGAGCTGAGCTCGGTGGCGTGGGTGGCGAAGATCTCCTCGGCGGTCACGCCCAGAGCGGTGTCGACCCCGTGGCGGTCCTGGAGGCGGAACATCACGTCGCCCATCGACTCCCACCTCTCCGACTGTTGCCAGATGGTGGCCGGATGCATGGTGGGCATCTGCATCTCTTGGCCTCCGATGGCGTCCATCTCATCGCGAACGATGGCCGCGACCTTCTGGCGCACCCGGAACCCCAGGGGCAGCAGGGTGTAGTGGCCCGCATGGAGCTGGCGGATGAAGCCGCCACGGATCAGGAGTTGGTGGCTGGCGGCCTCGGCATCGCCGGGGGCGTCGCGCAGCGTGGGGATGAAGAGAGTCGACCAGCGCATCGGCGCCCACGGTACGCGAAGCTCACCACCATGAGCGAGAGCGATCTGGCCCACACCCATCAGGAGTCCACCGACATCGGGACCCCACCCGCCCTCGGGCAACCTCTCACCCAGAGCCCGGGCCTTCAATCGGTTGGGGTGAGAGCCGATCGGAGCTGATGCGACCCGCCCCCTCCATTGGTCGATCCCTGGGGGTCGTGGTCCTGTTGCTCGTGCTCACGGCTGCTTGTGCCCGTCCCACCATCGAGCACCTGGCTGAGTTCGCCACCGCGGCGCCGGGCCAGGAGGGCGGCCTCGAGCGACCCGACCCCGTCTGGGTCACCAGTGACCACTGGGCTCAGGAGGCCCTCGGACCAGCTTTCTCCGATGTGAAGGTCGTCGATGGGGTCGCCATCTACGAAGTCGTGCAGGAGGGACGTGTGTCGGTGGTGGGTGTGGAAGGGGCGACCGGTGAGGTGCTCTACCGGCTGCCCACCGATCCGGCTGGTCGGCTCCGAGGGGTGACGTCGGAGGTCTTTGCCAGCGCTGAGGCCGGGGTGTTCGTCAGGCGGTTTGTTGCCGAGATCAACGGCGACTACCTCGTCCGCCTGTCGGGCCACAAGGTCAGAACCGGCGAGTTGCTGTGGACGTCCCGCGGCTCGGGTACGGCCGGGGATCCTTTCGCCTGCGGCCCGCACCTGTGCCTCCGGGGGGACCTGGAGCAGGTTTCACGATCCCTGTCCGACGGTGAGCTGGTGGGTTCGATGAAGTCGGGCACGGGCCGCGTCTACACCCGCACCAACGACGGGTTCATGCTGCTCGGGGGCGGCTCATTGTCGGGCGCGACCCGCAACGGGTTCGAGGTGAGCTGGGTCATTCCCTTCAGCGAGATCGCTGAAGAGCTCGGGTATGAGATCCCCGAGGGTGAGGCGGGATGGGGAGTCGTGCTCGATGCCAAGGACCGGTACGGAGCCATCTACTACGAGACCGAGGAGCTGGTGCACTGGATCGGGTTCGACCGTGCCGCCGGCCGGCTGACGTGGACCGAGACAATCGAGGGTTCCCGGTGTTTCTGGAGCGACGAGACCGTCGACTTCATCGTCGAGTGCGAAGAAGAGGCCGACGGCTCCTACTCGATCAGCGACCGGTCGATCATCGACGGAAGCAGCCAATGGAGCACCGACGTCGGCCCCAGCGAGTGGGTCTTCGTCTCTCATCGTGACGGCCTGCTTCAGGTCGATACCGAGGAGGCCATCACCTATCTCGACCCCTACGAAGGCACGTCGAGTCCCGCTCCGCCCCTGTTCTTCTGCAGTACGGGAGGGTCGTGGCCGGAGATCGAGTGGTGGTGGGAGACCGAACCGACCAGCTACTCCTACCGGGCAGTGGATCACCCCGTCTACTGCAACGAGGAATGGCGCGGCTTAGGACTGGCCGAGTTGGTCGATCTCCACCCCGAGGGCTTCCGCTCGGTCACCCAGGAGGCGGGCGACGGTTGGTTCGTGGGCGTCGACTTCGATGGTGTGCTGGTCGGTGTGCGGACCGACTCCTAGCGGTGTGTCGCGGCGACAACATCACGGTTGTCGAGTCGGCGGGCGCCATCGCCCCCAACCGTGACGGGATCGAGAACCTCACGAAGGCGGCCCGTGATGCGCGGTTCGTTGACCGCTCCAATGAGGACGAGGCCATCTCCGACCTCAGGTCCTACCGGAGCGTCGACTAGGGG
>JAAEMS010000106.1 GCA_024225275.1 Actinomycetes bacterium | reverse complement strand
TGTCCGCCCGAGCCCGCGGCGATGTCGATGTCGCGCGGTCCGACGACGATCTGCTCCCCTGGATCCGCGGGGCTCGCGTCCTGACCGACGAGCTCGCCCCCGTCGACCAACTACTGGGCGATCCGTAGACCCACGACATCTTCGAAGACACCGAACAGATCCAGCAGCTCGTGATCAGTCGGGCCATCTCGGGGATGCGGGTCGAGTGATCTGACCTGGTTTCGTGGCTCAGTGGTGCCGGCGTCGCAAGCTCGCGACGAGCCTCCACACACTCGGCTTCTCGGGGTCCATCCCTACTTCTGGCCAATCTCAGCGTTCGTCGAGGTCGAGCGAGAGGACCTCGACCGTGTCGTCGGCGCGAAGACGTACATAGATCGCGACGTAACTCACCGTCATCCCGGCAGTCACCAGCACGCGTGTCTCGGTGCCCGGGACAGACAGCGTGGAGCCGCCGTAGTCATCTGCCAGGGTGTCGATGATGGCTGTCAGGTCATGGAGCGCGAAGTCTGCTGTCGACGGACGCCCGGTCGCGGTCCGCTCCGCGGGAAGGAACTCGTCGAGCTGATCGAAGAACTCGGGCAGAACGACGACGCGCCGACGCGACGTCACGAACGATCTGCGCGCTCGGCACCAAGCTGTTGGGCTCGGTCGTAAATCTTGCGCCGGAAGTCTTCCGGGAGTTCATGGGCGTCGGTGACGATCCGGTCCCTGAAGGCCTGCGCGCGTTCGTCGGGCGTCATGGCGTCGAGTTGCTCAGCGCTCAAGGTCTCTTGTTTGTCGGCCACGTCATGACTCTACCTGGCGGGTAGGACAGCGATCGGCCGGTCGGCTTGCGCACGTTCTTCCATCCCTACGTTTGGCTCGAAGTAGGGATACCCAGCGGCAACTACTAGACGCCAGTGGTCAACGTTTCACTAGGTCAGAGGGCAGAAGGGGCAGCTACGCGAAACAGCGGACAAGTCCAAATCAGACCCACGACATCTTCGAAGACACCGAGCAGATCCAGCAGCTCGTGATCTCTCAGGCGGGTGTGGACAGGTTCACGTTTCGATGACACGACCAGAACTGCGGATAGGCCTACGGCTGCTCAGAGTGGTCGGAGCCTGGCCCTGTTCTTGGCTTGTACGGGAGGCTGTCGACCTGATCCGTCTGCTTGAGACCAGAACCATTGTTGAAAGTATTATTTCGCTAAGTATGACAAGAGGATCTGTTCTTTCGATCGGAGACCCTAGTGGCCAAGTCGATCACTCCGCAGGCTCGAGACGCAGCGCGCGCGTTGGGCGCTCAGGTCACGGCGGCGAGGCGGCGACGCCGATGGAGTGCCACGCGACTCGCAGAGCAGGCGGGCATTTCCGCTCCAACACTTCGAAAGGTCGAGCGCGGTGACCCGTCGGTGGCTCTCGGGACCGCGCTCGATGTCGCCGCAATGGTCGGCGTCCCGCTCTTCAGCTCAAGCCCAACTGAGCTCGCTGTCCTCGCTGTCCTCGCTGACAGCCTGATCGACCGTGCCGCCCTGCTTGGGGAGCGAGTTGTGCCGATTTCCGATGTGGGGCTTGACGATGACTTCTGAGGACCCCGAGCGGGCGTTCGTCTGGTCGTGGTTGCCGGGCACAGCAGAGCCAATACCCACCGGTGTTCTCGAGGCGCTGCCTGCACCGGCTGGCGGCTTCGTGATCGCCTTTGCCTACGGTCGCTCGTATCTCGCGAACGAAGCTGCCATCCCGCTCTACTTGCCAGAACTGCCTCTCGGTCGCGGCCGCATCGAACCGGGACCCGGCCTCGATGTTGCAGGCGTGATTCGCGATGGTGGGCCCGATGCCTGGGGCCAGCGCGTCATCATGAGGCCGTTCGCACTCGACGCGCGAGTGCACGACCCCGGTGGGGTCCCGCTCCTTTCCTACTTGCTCCGATCGGGTTCAAACCGGCCAGGCGCCCTTGACTTCCAAGACTCACCGACTGAGCACGTTCCCCGTCTACATGACGCACCGATCGAGGATCTCCTCATGGCCGCCGACGCGATCCAGGCTGGCGATGAAGTCGACGCCAGTGTCGCCAAGGCATTGACTGCGGGTTCCTCCGTAGGTGGCGCCCGCCCCAAGGCCACTCTCATCGACGGATCTCGTAACGTGATTGCGAAGTTCTCAGCGCCGACCGACACCTACCCGGTCATCAAGGCAGCAGAGGGGGCGGCCATGCAGCTCGCACGGCTGGTTGGACTGAACGTGGCCGAAACCGAACCGGATCATCGACCACCAGATTCGAGTCGTTACGGAGGGTTGGGACGAGGTCATCGTCTTGCCCTGGACCGCCACACACCGAAGCGATGCCGACGACGAGGCCGTCGCTCCCACGAACCGAATCGCCGAAGCGCTGGATGCCCACGTCGAACTCTCGGCCGAAGCCATAGCCCGGCTGGAGGATGTAGTCGGCGGTGAACTCGGTCAGGTGGGGGTAGCGGTCTACTGGCATCTGCTCGGCGATGGATCCGGCGAGTTCAGCCATGTCGTCGCCCGAGGTTGCCGGGAGGGGCGTCTCCTGGAGGGCGAAGCCGTAGAGGAACGCGTCGACGACGGCGTAGGCGTGGCCGGTGAGCTGGAGTGAGAACCCCGCCCTGCGGAAACAGCCGAGGACGGCATCGTGGTGGCGCAGCGTCGCTGGACCGGGCGTTGTCCGGGTTTCCATCAGCGGAGCCGCCCACGGGTGTTGGGCCAGTACCTGACGCATCGAATGGCAGCGGACAAGAATGGCGGGGCGCCAGTGGTGGTCGGTCGGGGGAAGCTCGATCTCCGCGAAGACTGCGTCGACCATGCCGCCGATCCGGTCGGCCAGAGCCATCGCGCCCTCGATCGCTCGTTCAGCAGTCAGCTTCCCTGCCGTCATCGAACCTCCAACGCAAAGTCTGTTGACTTCGTACTTAGTACGAGTATAGTCATCCGTACTAAGTACGCAAGGCCGAATCGACGCCGAATCAACGCCGTCCGACGACCTCACCGCTCATCCACACCACGAAACGAACAACCCCATGACCACCCCAACCACGTTGGCCGACCCCGTGACCGGGACCGAAACCACGAACCGAGGTTCGATAAGCCGACAACACGCCGCCATGACCGCGGGTATCGGCTACGTGCTGCTGTTCGGACTCGCCGTCTTCGCCAGCTTCTTCGTACGCGAAGGCTTGGTCGTGGCCGACGATGCTCAGGCCACCGCCGCCAATATCGCCGAATCCAACACCCTGTTCCGGCTCGGACTCGTCGCCTTCCTGGCCATCTTCCTGATCGACATCATCGTCGCCTGAGCGATCCACATCGTGTTCCGAACCCAGCATCACGACCTGTCACTCGTCGCGGCATGGTCCCGACTCGTCTACACCGTGTTCCTCGGCGTCGCCGCCATCTTCTTCTTCCAAGCCCTCGCGTTCTATGACTCCACGGCCGTGGCCGACGTGATCAGCTCCGCCGAACGCAACGCCCAAGCGTTCGTCGGAATCGAGCTCTTCAACTCCACATGGCTCATCGGACTCGCGGCGTTCGGACTGCACCTGATCGTGCTCGGAGCCCTCATCACGAGGTCAGCGGAGACACCACGGTGGCTCGGCTACGCAATGATCGTCGCCGGTGCCGCATACATCATCGACACCGCGGCCCACACCGTGCTCGCCAACTACGCCGACCACGCCGACACATTCCTCGTGATGGTTTCGGTGCCATCAGTCATCGCCGAAGGCTGGTTGGGACTCTGGCTCCTCATCCGGGCTCGCCGCAGCCTGTTGGCTTGACCATGTCGTACTCGAACCCGAACCCAAGAAGTGGGGAACGCGCAATGCCACCAACAGCCGATGCTTCGCATCAATGCACTACCGAGACCGGTGAGGACCATCGCAGGGAAGCGGCTCGACGATACGTGCAGCAGCTCCGAGTGTTCTACGTGCACGCCAGCGTGGCCGCGACCGGAATGGTCCTCATCTTCATCGTGAATCTGGCGACCAATGTCGCCGCCGGCATCACCGGCGAATGGTGGGCGTGGTGGTCAGCCTGGGCCTTCATCGGCTGGAGCCTCGCCCTGGCCGTCCACGGACTCGTCGTCCGCCTGGACCGTCCGACCCAAGCCTCGTCGACCTGGGAGCAACGACAGATCGAGAAGGTCCTGGCGAGATGAGTGCCCCCATCCAAGACTCAACACACCCGCCGGCCTCGGCGGCACCAGGCGAAACGTCGTGGGAGGGGCGGGCCTTCGGCGCGATCGTCCTGGCCGCATTTCTCCTCTACGGCATAGGCAGCGCTTCCCCTGATCAACCGATCGGCATGATCCTGGTCGCCCTCAACTCAATCGCGGTCGCATACGCAGGGTTGATCGGGTTCCGACTCATGCGACCGAGTGACCCGAGAGTCGGGCTTGGCTACCTCACGGCGCGGGTCGCCGAAGCGGCACTGCTGGCGGGCGGGGTCGTTCTTGCCCAACACGCCGACGTCGGAGAAGCCGATGTCACTGGATACCTGCTGGCCATGATCGCACTCGGTGCCGGGAGCATCCCGTTCTGCCGGTCATTGGGACGACGCCGATGGATCCCCCAACCCCTCGCAACCTGGGGGACCTACGGCTACGCGGCGCTCACCATCGGCGCACTTCTCGAACTGGCCACCGGTCGCTCAGTCTCGGTCATCTTGGCAGTGCCCGGCGGCCTGTTCGAGCTCGTCTTGGGCGTGTACCTCGTCCTCTACGGATTCCGCCGCCCGGCCACGCAAGCCCTACCAGCCAACAGGCACCAGTAGTCAATAGCTCTTGGTTCGTTGGAGACTCCGGCCTGCCCGGGTTTCGCGTTGTGGGTCTGGAGCCGTCAGCTGTCGATCGCGACCTGGTCCTCGGCGCAGAGCGTCATGTCCAGGTCCCCCCGGGTCGATCGAAGCTGACCCAACGGGGGCGGCGGGAGCGCGGTCATCGAGACGTCAGGTGATGGGGCGTACCGCTTCGGCCGGATCGATCCGGGCCGCCCGGACGGCCGGGTAGAAGCCCGCCAGCGTGCCGAAGACCCCACCGAGCACCGCCAGGCTGGCGGACTCGACCACGAACTGGGTGGCGATGTGGGTGCGTGTCGCGCCCAGTGCTCGGCGCAGACCGATCTCGCCTCGGCGTTCGAGTACGGAGATGGTCATCACGTTGGCGACGCCCACGCCACCGACGGTGGGGGCCACCGCACCGAGGCCGAGCAGCAGGTTCTGGAGGTTCTCGTCGACCTGGGCCCGGGCCTCGGCCTTCGGATGGAGCGGCCGTTGGTCATCACCGACGATGGCAACGAGGTGGTGTCGAAGGTGCCGTTCGAGCCCTACATCGTGGACTGCTAGGCACCGAGGGGGCCAGCAGCGCTGGACGATGTCTCCGGCGCTCTGACGGGAGGACCGGCCGGTATCTAGTCGAATGCAATGCTGATGAGCTCGTCACCGACTTCGCGGGTGAGACAACCCAGCGCGTGGCCGCAGTTGGTGTCGAACTCTGAAACGGTGATTCCCAGCCCTCGCAGGTGGGCTGCGTAGTCCTCGATGAAGGCGGGCAACGAACCGTGGGCGACGAAGAACGAATTCGGGTACTGGACTCCTGCCCGAGGAGGCCTCGGGTTGATCGCTGTTCCCGGCGCAACCAAGCACGATCAGCACTATGGCAACCACCAGGGCGGCAATACGTTGCCGGGGGGGTGAGCCGGGTGTGGTTCACCGCTGAGGTTCCCGACGGTAGCGGCGCCTGATGGCCGCCTCTCGCCTGATGGGCCATGACCGTCTCGGTTACGGGAGTAGCTGCCCTGAGGCCGGTTGTCTCGGACTAGTGTCGCGTCCGGCTGTTTCTTGGGTTATTTGAGTGGATCGGGAATTTTGGGTTTGGTTGTGATGTTTGTTGTGGTGAGGGCCAGCATGGGAGGGTCTTCATGGCTTCACCGGGACGACCATCAGCAGATGTCGAGCTGAGTGCGAACGAGCGTAAGACGTTGAGGTCGTGGGCGCGGCGTCACAGCTCGGCGCAGTCGCTGGTGATGCGATCCAAGATTGTTCTTGGCGCCGATGAGGGACTCACCAACACTGCGATTGCCGCCAAGGTCGGGTGCCACCCGAACACTGCGTCGAAGTGGCGGAACCGGTTCGTTGCTGACCGTCTCGATGGCCTGACCGACGCTGATCGGCCCGGAGCGGCCCGCACGATCACCGATGACATCGTCGAAGCTGTCGTGATCGACACACTCGAAACCGCCCCTGATGATGCGACCCATTGGTCGACACGCGAACTCGCCAAGAAACACGGCTTGGGCCACCAGCGTGTCGCTGAGATCTGGCGGGCGTTCGGGCTCAAACCCTGGGAACAAGACGAGTTCAAGGTCTCACCTGATCCGCTGCTGGTCGACAAGATCCGCGACATCGTCGGCCTCTACCTGTCCCCGCCGGTCGCCGCCGCAGTGTTCTGTGTTGATGAGAAACCCCAGATCCAGGCGTTGAACCGGACTGCACCCACGTTGCCGATGCTGCCAACCACACCAGCCCGAGCCACCCACGACTACCAGCGCAACGGCACCATCGACCTGTTCGCCGCGCTGAACATGGCAACCGGTGAAGTGATCACCGATCTACGCCAAACCCACACCTCCAGAGACTTCGTGGCGTTCCTGAACCAGATCAACCGCAACGTCGCCGACGAACTCGACGTCCACCTGATCCTGGACAACCTGTCCGCCCACAAAACCCCGCTGGTGAAGAACTGGCTGCTACGCCACCGACGTTTCCACCTCCATTTCACCCCGACCTACTCAAGCTGGATGAACCTGGTCGAACGCTGGTTCTCCGCCCTCACCACCAAGAAACTCCAACGAGGAGCACACGACAGCGTCGCCGAGCTCGCAGCCGACATCAACACATGGGTCGACAACTGGAACACCAACCCAACCCCATACATCTGGACCAAAACCGCTGACGAGATCCTCGACAAACTCGGCCGCTACTGCACCGCCATCACCCAACCCACATAACCCGCGGATCAACCGGACACGACACTAGGGACACTCGGATGATCGTAACGGGGCGGGTGCTCGTCGTTATCGCGCAGGTAGACGGCCGGATCCCAACGTCCGCAAACGGCACGAGTGGGGTGGGTTCAAGGGTGCCGCCGGTTGTGTCGTTACCGAGCGCTTGGCTCTGGGGAGATCGCGCCGCGGTGAGCCGTCGCAGCTGTATGAGTCTTCAGTCAAGCCTCGAAGCATCAGCGCGAACACGTCGAACTCCCCGCCGACTGGGCACTACGTGGTCTTTGCGATGTAGACGTCGCAGGGTGCGTTGTGGGCGACCTCGTTGGCGACACTGCCGAGCAGTCGCCCAACTCCCTGCATCCGCCGGTTGCCAACGACAATCAGGTCCGCGCCGTGGCGTTGTGCCTCGGCCAGAAGAGCCTGCGCGGGTCTACCTTCGACCTCGACGGCCGATACCTCGAGGCCCTCCTGCCCGATCGACTTGGCCACTTGCCTGGCCTTGTCGAGAGCGACCTGACGATCGGACATCACCCAGGTGTCGCTGCCAGCGCCCAGCTCATGCTGTTCGCCCGTACCGGCATGGGCGATCACGAGCACGAGATTGTCACCCGCTGCTGCCGCCAGCCGGGCCGCCACCGCGGCCGCTTCTGTAGCCGTCTCACTACCGTCGACACCAACAATGACCGTTCCCATGCCGACAGGACGACACGCGGTGATTCGTGACGCTGCAGAACGTTCGGCAACCAGCGTGCGATCGCCAGGCCCCACAGACCAAGGTCTAGTCCCTAGAGCGAGCTGAACGAACTGGCGGACGACCGTGGCCCACCTCTGATCGGCTCCCACCCCAACCTCGCCCCGCGGGCCGCCACCAACTCAGAAGGTGACCCAGCGAGTGTGCCTCTACTCCGCAGCCATCGACTGAGGGCCGCACCCGGTACGACGGACAGACCCTGGCGCTTGGATCGCGGGGGCGTCTCGGTGTCGGGGCGGTCAGGGAACGTAGGTCATCGAGTTGCAGATGGTCGTTCCCAACTGCTGGTCGCCCTCGAGGGCGGCGCCGTGTTGAAGTGCCTCGGAGCTGGACCACCGGCCCGCGCCGAGGCAGCAGAAGGTCTCGGCGTCCATGGCCAGTCGCACGGTGGGCTGGGGGGTCGGGTCGGTGAGAACCGCTCGCCCTTGGCTGACCGAGATCGTGGCGGTGCGAGGGATGGGATCGGTGATGTCGATCTGCACCGTGGTGCCGTTGGGTGCTCCGACGCGCTTGCCGATGATGTAGGGCAGCACGGCTATTCCTCGATCGACGGCCCGTTGGGCGGTAGGGCTGTCGAGGTTGCCGGGTCGGTTGGCGGCTCGTCTGATGTCTTGTTCGTGGACCCCGGTGTCGAAGCCGAGCACGCCGACGGCTTCGTCCATGGCGCGACCGGGCAGGTCGATGCCGCTCGGGGAGGAATGGCCCGGCCGGCCGGAGTATGGCTGTGCTCGCCGGCCCAGAGAGACTCGTATCCCCGCTGTTCCGCATCGACCGCCATCTCCGTGGTCGGTACCCCATAGGACGAGTTGGATGAGGACAGCCCAATCTTGATCACCACTCGTTCTCCTGAACGCGATGACCCACCATCGGCGAGACCGTGACCCCCTCAACGGCACGACGGTCTTGTCGTCTGTCACCATCGTGAATCCGCGTTCGATGACCGGCGCCAAGATCTGATGAGCGCAGGCTGCACGGCCCTCGACATCGAGCGGGCCGGGACTATTCCACGGCCTGAGGTCTGATTCTCCACGGAGCTCATACCGGCCACCGCGACCTCACGGCGTCGTTCGATCAAGCCTAGACCGTCGCCAATCCATCGCCCATTGCCCAGAACACCGTGGCCCTGCTATCGTGCGAATTCGGCGATTGGGAGGCTCATCAGTGCGGGAAAAGACTATCAGGGACACGGCTCGCAGCGAGTGGGAACGACCCCAGCTTGTGAGCCTGTCGACCCCATCCGAGACAGGTGGCGGTCTCTCGATCGGTTTCCATGAGTCGGTGATTCCGGCTCCTAGTGGGACGGTCTACGGCACCATATCCTAGGAGTCTGCTGAGCAATTCAGGTTGGGTGCTCGCGTTCGGGGCGGGCGCGCGAGATGCGCATGCCGTCGACGTCGGCGTACTGCGGTGACCAGTCGAAGCCGGGAATGTCAGCGAACGCCTGGTCGGGTGAACGCACGAACTGCCGACCGGTCCCCGTCCATTGGATCTTGGCTTCGTCGCCGGTGACGTCGGGCGGGAGGGTGGGGCTCGGGCGCATACCCCGACGCTAGGCCGTGAGCGGGGCGAACTTCGCGGTGAAGTGACGCATCGCCGGGGGTTCCTCGGTGATCTCGAACCCCGGGAGCGTGGCGACGTCGCCGCGCAGCTCGTCGAACACCTCGAT
>JAAEMS010000105.1 GCA_024225275.1 Actinomycetes bacterium | reverse complement strand
GGTCAGTGCCGGCGAGGTCGTGTTCCGGCTGGGCGACTACTACGGGCCGATCGTGAATGTGGCGTCGCGGTTGGTCGACGCCGCTGCGCCCGGCGAGGTCCTGACCGACCTACCGTCGGTCGAGTCCAAGTTCGTCATGGGCCAGCCGGCCGGTCAGCGGACCTTGAAGGGCTACGTCGAGCCGGTCGACGTCTGGTCGCTGGCCGCGAGCGGCTAGCCGAACAGCTCGTCCACCAGGCCGGCGTGGTAGTTGATGTAGATGTCGGCACCCACGGTCAGCACCGGGGTGGTGCGAATACTGCGCTCGTCGAGGAACTCGCCCGCGTCCTCGTCGAGCATCGGGTCGAAGACCTTGAACGGGATGCCGGCGGCGCGCAGATCCCGCTTCAGGGCCTCGCACGGCTGACACATCACGGTCGAGTAGACCCGCACCTCGAACTCATCGGCAGGCGGAAAGTGGGCAGAAGGGGAGTTCACACCTCGCCTGCGGCCTTCTTCTGGCGGTAGCGCTCCTTGGCCGCCATCCAGTTGTCGTAGGCCTCACCCTCGAGGAAGGGCTGCTCCTCGGTGAAGATCTTGGCCTTCCACTCGTCGCCACCCCGCCACTCATAGGCGGTCTCGACGGTTGTGGGCCCACTGGCCTTCTCGAGCTGCTGGAACCCGAGCTCGACGATCTCGGCCTGCTGATCGGTGTCGAACGACTCACCGCACGGGTTGCCCAGCGGGAAGTCGGTGAACACGAAGCGGGCCACGCCGCACGACTCGACGATGTCGCGAGCGGTACCGAAGACCACGGTGGGAATGCCGTTGGCCTCGAGGTAGCGGCTGACCAGACTCACGGTCTGGTGGCAGACCGGTCAGACCGGGGTGAGTAGGACGACGTCGACCTCGTCCTCGTGGAGACGCTTGAGCACCTCGGGGGCGTCGGCCTCGCTGGTCTTACGCTGGCTGTAGGCGGTGTAGACCCCGTGGAAGCGGTCGGCGAGGCTGTCGATGCGGCCGGACTCGACCATCTCCTGGAGACGCTGAACCGGGTAGAAAGCGTTGATGTCGTCCAGAGTCGTGGCGTGCTGGTCGAAGTGCTCCTGGCGGCTGTGGAGACGCTCGACCGCGATATCGGAGGGCAGCGAGTAGACGTTGCCCACGCCGAACAGATTGACGTCTTCGGGGTCGTCACGGCGCACCTTGATGTCGCTGGTCGACACGATGGCCACCCGGCACTCGGACAGTGGCTTGGTGAGAGGCGTGAACGGGATGTCGTCGTTCTCGGCCCACCGGTAGGGCTTGTCGTAGCCCTGACCCAGGTAGTACTCGCGGGTGCGATCGATGTAGCGGACGTGTGTCATGTGGCTGTGCCTCTGTCCTCTGGGCCGGACGGGCCGGTCCTCCCCAACTCGTCACCACCAGGGTACTCCCGGCGCGGGGATCGGGTCAGCGGGCGGGTTCGGTGACGAAGTCGATGAGCTGTTCGACCGCGCCCACCAGCTCGGGTTCCAGGTCGGCATACGTCGATACCGAACCCAGGACCTGCTTCCAGAACCGGCCCGGATGGTCTGTCACTCCGAGGGCGGCGATGACCCCCTCTTTCCAGGGTGTACCCAGGGGAATCTCGGGCCACGCCTCGATGCCGAGCGCGGTGGGCCTGACCGCCTGCCAGACGTCCACCCATGGATGGCCGGTGATGAGGACGTCGGGGTGGTTGATGGTGTCGGCCACCCGCGATTCCTTGGTGCCGGGGATCAGGTGGTCGAGCAGGATGCCCAGGCGGCGGCCCGGTCGGGGCTGGAAACTGAGGACCACGGCGGCCAGATCGTCCATGCCCTCCATCTGCTCGACGACCACCCCTTCGACGCGGAGGTCGTCGCCCCACACGAACTCGACCAGCTCGGCGTCGTGGATGCCCTCGACCAGGATGCGGCTGGCCCGCGCCACCCTCGCCGGGATGGGGCCGGTGTCGATGGAGCCCGAGGCGGTGAGCTTGGGCTCGTCGGGTTCGGCCGGCCTGGCTCGGGCCACGACCAGCTCGACCGATGTCCCGTCGATGGCGAACATCCCCGGCCGGTGCCGAATGCGGTGATCGCGCCCCGAATGGTCGCGTAGCTCGACGACGTCTCCCCGCATACCCAGCACCGTTCCCGCAATCCGGCGGGGTTGGTACACGACGGACAGGCCAGGCTTGGCCGCCACCTTGGGGTACGAGGGTCGTTTCGGCCCCGGGTCGAGGTCGATCGGTCCCGAGAGAATCCCTCCGTCGCTCACCCCCTCGACGCTACCGCCCCGCCCTCACCACACCCGTCATGCCGAGGATGAGGCGGATCGCGTCAGCGGTGAGGCAATCGGCCTCGAGAACGGGAGGTCAGAGGAGGTGGGGGAGCACTGCGTCGGCCATCCGGGCGTAGCCGAGGTCGTTGAGGTGAAAGCGATCGGCAGCCAGCACGTGGCGGCCGCCTGACCAACCCCAGGCGTCGACGAACCGATGACCATGATTGCCGGCCGCCTCCTGGAGGGCGTGGTTGGTAGAGCGCACCCGGGCCGACTTCGACGATCCGGCGATCGAGGTGATCACCGACTCAGCCGGAAGCCGGGCTGCCATCTCTGCCACCTCGCGGCGGGGCCCCGGGGCTTCAGGGTGAACATGACGTCATTGGTTCCGATGCTGGCGGTGACGAGCGAGGGGGGTCCCAACACTTCGGTGATCTGCTCGACGAGAGGGAGCTGGCGTTCGACCGCATCGCCCACCTTGGCCCCGGTCTCGCCCAGGTTGATCGCCCGCCTCGGCTCACCGGTCTCGGCCCGCAGCTGCTCGATGACGACGCCCACCTACCGCTTGTCTGGGTGACTGGCCCCGATGCCCACCGACGATGAGTCGCCGACCACCACCCACAGAGGCCCATCGCTGGCGAGCGCAGCCATGTTGGCGTCGCGCCAGTGCTGGGCAAACGGCTCGATGGTGGCCACGACCGTGCGCACTCCGACCGACACCCGTTGGCCCAGCCTGCTGGGCACGCCCGGTCGGTACCGGGGGGGGATGGTGGGCGAGGCCGAGCAGGTGCACGGCCGATCAGGATGCGGCCCGTTGTTGGGTTGGCATGTTGGGGCGAGTCGCTCAGGTCGGCCGCGCTCGCCCTAGCCTCGGACCCGTGATCCTCGTCGACCTCGACCGGGTGACGGTCAGCCGGCCCGGCCGCGAACTGTTCACCGACATCAGTCTCACCGTGTCCACCGGCGACCGGTTGGGCATCGTCGGGCTGAACGGCGCGGGCAAGACGACTCTCCTGCGGGTGCTGGCCGGCCTGACCGAGGCCGAGTCGGGCATGGTGCGGCGGGGCCGCGAGATACGCGTCGCCGTTCTCGACCAGGAAGCGGCCCTACCGTCGAGCACGGTCCGTGAGGCGCTCAGCTCGTCGTGGGAGGGCGAGGCGGTGCTGGACCGGCTGGGCATGGCGCCTTGGCTCGACACCCCTATCGATCGGCTCAGCGGTGGTCAGGCCAAGCGGGTGGCGCTGGCCCGCACCCTCGTGAGCGAGTGCGATCTGCTGGTCCTCGATGAACCCACCAACCATCTCGACATCGACGGCATCGCCTGGCTCGAAGACCGGCTCAACGCCTTCACCGGTGGCCTGGTCATCGTCAGCCACGACCGCCACATGCTCGATGGGGTCACCAACCGGGTCGTCGAGATCGACCGGGGCGACATCTATGTGCACGAGGGCGGCTACTCACATTGGCTCGAGGCGCGGGCCGACCGCACCGAACGCGAGGCCACCCTCGAGCAGATCCGTCGCAACCAGGCCCGTCGCGAGCTCGCCTGGCTCCGTCGTGGGGCGCCGGCCCGAACGTCGAAGCCCAAGGCCCGGATCGAGGCGGCCTCCGCCATCGTGAATGCCAAGGCCCCCGACCCGGCCCGGGTCGGTGACCTGCCCCTCCACTTCGACACCCCCCGTCTCGGTGACGTGGTGATCGAGCTCGAAGGGGTGGGTCACGGCTTCGAGGGTCTCCCCCTGTTCCACGGTGTCGAGCTTCGCCTTGATCCCCGTGAGCGCCTGGGGGTGGTGGGCGTGAACGGCACCGGCAAGTCGACCCTGCTCGACATCATCGCCGGCCGGCTCCAGCCCAACGAAGGTCGGGTCGTCGCCGGGACGACCGCCCGCCTCGGCTACTACGACCAGGTCGGCCAGGACCTCGAACTGGATGCCCGGGTGTGGGAGGTCGTCACTGGCGGCGAGGGCAAGAAGCCCGAGTGGTGGGACAAGCGGCTGATGGAGGCGTTCTGGTTCGACAGCGACGCCCAGTTCGCCCCCGTACGGTTGTTGTCGGGCGGGGAGAGGCGGCGGCTCCAACTCCTCCGGGTGCTGGCAGCCAAGCCCAACGTGCTCCTGCTCGACGAGCCCACCAACGACCTCGACATCGACACCCTGCGCGCCCTCGAGGACTTCCTCGAGGAGTGGCCGGGCGCCCTTCTGGTGGTCAGCCACGATCGGGCCTTCCTCGAGAGGACGGTGGCCGACGTGGTGGTGCTCGACGGCACGGGCACGGTGGCCAGACGGGCCGGCGGCTACCAGGCGTGGGAAGACGAGAGACAGGCCGCCCGCAAGCGGGGTCGGGCTGACGCGGGCGCCGCCATGGCAGGCGGAGGTGGTGGATGGACCGAACCGACAACGAAGAAGGGCAAGCCCCGCAAGGAGCGGACCGGTCGGAGTCACAGCACCCTGCGTCGGCTCATGAAGGATCAGGAGAAGGTGATCACCCGCCTCGAGAAACGCCAGGCCACGTTACATGCCGAGCTGACCGCGGCGGGTTCGGACCACGAGGCCCTGGCCCGTATCGGTGCCCAAGTCGCCGATGTCGAGGGGGAGCTCGCCACGGCCGAAGAGGAGTGGTTCACCCTCGGTGCCGAGATGGAATCCGACCCATAGCCCCAGCAAATCGGCAAACCGGGCAAATCGGGCAAATCGGGGTCAGACCCCGCAAATAGGGGTCAGACCCCTGACCCCAAATAGGGGTCAGACCCCTAGCCCGGTCAACCGTGGAGACCGGCGGCCTCGAGGCCTGACCAGTCCTTGTTCCTGTCCCACATGTCGAGCAGGTCTCGGGCCTTCTCTTCAGCCTTGTCGGCATCCCCGAGGGGACCGGTATTGGTGGTCGCTCGAGCCGATGGCCCAACGGGTCGTGGAAGTAGACCGAGGTGATGAAGCCGTGATCGGTGGGACCGAGTACCGGCATGCCCTGAGCTTCGAGGTTGGCTTTCGCCCCGAGCAGGGTTTCCAAGGTGTCGATCTCGAAGGCGAGTGGTGGATCCAGTCGTGCATCTCGAGGTCCTTCATCGGGCCAGGGCAGCCTGGTACCTCGGAGAACGCCAGGGATGATCCATCCTTCATGTGGAGGAAGATGTGGAAGTGAGGGTCGTTCTCGCCGGTGGATGGGACGTGGTCGCCGCCAATAGCGTGGGCGACCGGTACCAGTCCCGGCCTTCTTGGGGCCGGTGGTGGGGTCAGAACTCGTCGGCCACGGTGACGAATCCCTCGAACGGGCTGGGATTCACGGCCCGCTGGGCCCCGCCTTCTCGACGAGCTCGACAGCTTCCTTCAGGTCGGTGGCGCTGAGCGAGCTGATGGCCCGCCGGTCGAGGCTCTCGATTGAGCCCTCGGCCGCCAGGCGCAGGGCCTGACGGTTGATTGTCTGCTCGAAGAGGGTGCGGGCGAAGCGGGCGTTGGCGAACCCCTTGCGGCCGACGGCCCGTCCGAAGATCTCGTTGAGGACAACCGGGGCATCATCGTCGAGCACGTATTCGGCGTCGGCGGACATCTTGGCGAATATGTCGATCAGCTCGTTGCCGGAGTAGTCGGGGAAGGGAATCTCGCGGGCGAACCGAGACCGGAGCCCCGGGTTCGACTCGAGGAACCGTTCCATCAGCACGGGATAGCCGGCCACGATGACGACCAGCCGGTCACGGTGGTCTTCCATCCGTTTGAGGAGGGTCTCAACGGCCTCGGCCCCGAAGTCGTTGCCTCCCAGCGTGTTGGGCGAAAGTGAGTACGCCTCGTCGATGAAGAGGATCCCGTCGAGGGCCCGCTTCACCGCCTTGTTTGTCTTGTTCGCGGTGTGGCCGACGAACTGGCCGACCAGCCCGGCCCGGTCGACCTCGACCAGGTGGCCCTTCTTGAGCAGTCCGATGGCCCGATACATCTCGGCCAGCAGCCGGGCGACGGTGGTCTTGCCGGTGCCGGGGTTGCCGAGGAAGACGAGGTGCTGGCTGGTGGGCACGTCGGCTAGGCCGTGATCGCGCCGGCGGGCCTGGATCTGGAGGAACGCTATCTGGGTGCTGACCTGCTCCTTGACCGAGTCGAGTCCGATCAGGGAGTCGAGTTCGGCTTGGATGTCCTCGAGGGGTCGCTGCGCGGGCGCCCCGGGCAGGGGCAATGACTTCAGGTCGTCGAGATTGCGGTCGGCTGCGACGCGGCGGACCTCCTTGCCGGCCTTCTTCGAAGCCTGGGCGAGCTTACGCCCCACGTCACGCGGTCCGGGTGCCACAACAACTGACGGTACCGGCCTCCCACCGAAAGGGGTCTGACCCTTCTTCCGAACCAGCGAACCAGGGGTCTGACCCCTAACTGCGAATAGGGGTCTGACCCCTAAAGGACGATAAGTGCCAGAGGTCAGATAGATGGATCTCGATGGGTTAGGGCTGCAGGACGGCTTCGAGGGCCATGCCGTCGGCGCCGGGGTCGGCTCCGCCGTCGAGGCCGTCGGGGGTGACACGGATGCCGTGAACCCAGCCGAAGCCGAAGCCTTCGGGCGACCGGATGACTTCGTACCCCTCACCTTCGAGCCCATTGGTCACTCGGCGGGGGATGCGGTTGCATACATCGATGGCGTCGCTTGTACCCGAGAAGCGGGGGGCCGAGACTGCCTCGAGCATCGTCATGTCGAAGTCGATCACGTTGAGAAGGGCCTGGGTGACACCCATGGCGATCTGGGTGCCACCGGGAGCACCGATTACCACCTCGAGCCCGCCCTCGTTGAACACGATGGTCGGGCACAGTGAGCTGAACCGACGCTTACCCGGGGCCAACGATCCGGCCCGGCCGGGCCGGGGGTCGAACACTCCCATGCAGCCGTTGAACATGAACCCGAGCCCGTCGGTAACTACCCCCGACGGCATGCCCAATGAGTGGGTCATCGTGAAGGCGTTGCCGTCGGCGTCGACCGCGACCACGTGGGTGGTGTCGGGTGGTTCGCCCTGGACCCGCGGCACCGACGCCTTCTGCCCCGACCGGATGCGATCGGCCACCTCGGCCCCGTATTCAGGCGAGGTCAACCGGTCGAGCGGGACGTCGATGAACTCCGGATCGCCAACGTGGGTGTCCTTGTCGATCGTCGCCCACTTCATCGTCTCGGACACGGTGCGCACATAGTCGACCGAGTTGTGACCCATGGCCGCCAGGTCGAAGTTCTCGAGCGTGTTCAGCATCTGGAGCACCATCACGCCGCCCCCCGGCGGATGACACGAAAACACGTCGCGGCCCCGGTAGCGACCGTGGATCGGTCGATGCCAGATGGTCTCGTAGCCGGCCAGGTCGTCATTGGACAGGAGTCCGCCGTGGGTCGCCATGTCAGCGGCGATGATGTCGGCCAGCTCGCCCGTGTAGAAGACGTCGGAGCCTTCGGCAGCGATGCGTTCGAGGGTGGAGGCGAGGTCGGGGTTGGAGTGGATCTCGCCGACCTGTTTCAGCCGCCCGTCCGGGTGGAAGTAGATGGCTTGGCCGGCCGGGGTGTGGCGGAGCCGCTCAACATTGTCGACCCGCCCCATCGTGGCCCCCTCGGTCCACCAGTGGTAGACGTGGGGCCGGATGGCGAACCCCTCCTGAGCCCACCGGATGGCCGGTGCCACCACGTCGGCCCACGCCAACCGCCCGTACCGGGTCTGGGCCTCGTAGTAGGCCTTCAGCGCGCCGGGGGTAGTGATCGACTGGTAGCCGACGTCGTTCACATTGCCCTCGACTATGAACCCGAACCCGTCGCGGGTCTCACCCACGAGGAGGTCTTCCCACATGTCGGGCCGCACTGCGCCGGGTGAGGTGCCGTGGAAATCGACGGTGAGGTGCACCCCGTCGTCGGGCATCCAGACCTGGGCATTGCCGAACCCGGCGATCCCACACATCTGGGGGTCCACCACGCCGGCCACCAGGCCGGTGGCGATCGCGGCATCGACGGCATTACCTCCGGCCTCGAGCATCTCGACACCTGCCTCGACCGCCTCGGGCTGGGCGGCGCAGACCATGCCATCGCCGAACCTGCCGGCTCGGGTGCCATCGCCGAGTCTGCCATCACCTGAAGAGCTCACGGAATCCCCCCTTGGTTGGGGCTGATACTAGGTTCGACCCCGCGCACGATGACACAGCGCCCGATGAGACGGCGCAGGACGAGACGGAGGAAGCCACGATGAGCTTGGACGGACGGGTAGCACTGGTGACCGGCGGTGGCCGGGGCATTGGCCGTGGGATCTCCGAGGTGCTGGCCGCAGCCGGTGCGGCCATCGCGGTGAACTACCGCAAGGACGAGGAGGCGGCCAACGAGACCGTGGCCGCTATCGAGGCCACGGGCGGCAAGGCCAAGGCCTACCAGGGGTCGGTCACCGAGCCCGAAGACAATGAGCGCGTGATCGCCCAGGTGATGGCCGATTTCGGCAAGCTCGACATCGTCGTTCAGAACGGTGGCATCGCCAGCCGAGGCCTGCCCGTCGTCAAGACCGAGGCGTCCGAGCTCGAGCGGGTCATCCGCACCCACGCCCTCGGCCCCCACCATCTGGCCAGCGTCGCCGTACCCGCCATGCGGGAGAACGATCGGTCCGACATGGTGTTCATCTCCTCGGTGGCCACCCTCGGCCACGGTGCCAACGGGGCTCCGTACAACATGGGCAAGGCGGCCATGGAGTCTCTGGCCTACACCCTCTCCAAGGAGGAGCGCCCTCACGGCATGCACGTGAATGTGGTGGCCCCTGGTCTGGTGGCCACCGATATGGGCTCCCGCCTCGCCAAGGCCATCGTTGGCGTCGAGGACATCCACGAGCTCGACCGCACCATGCCGTTCGGTCATGTGTGCACCCCCGAGGACATTGCGCGGGTCGTGAAGTTCCTCGTTTCTTCAGACTCTGGCTACGTAACCGGTGAGAAGATCAATGTCCATGGCGGAGGCCAAGACTGGCGAGACCACGACGACGATTGATTCCACCGTTTCGACAGGTGGGGTGTTCTTGCTTGTCGCGCTACTGATGCTGCTGGGCCAGGCGTGCGCAGCTTCGGGTTCATCCGACGGCAACACATCGCCGAGCTCGGTCTCTGTGCCGCTGATCGACGCGGCGAACGCCGGCCCCAGCCCATCTACCTCGACACCAACCGGGCCGACCACCACCGCGGGGGTGCCGTTCCACCAGCGCGTACCCGTCCTGCCCGAGGTCCCCTTCTCGTACGACACCGAATTGCCCGACCACTTCTTCTCCGCCGTTTCCGAAGAGATGGGCCGCCTGGCGGTGGTTCAGTTCGATTCGACCGACCTCGAGAACCGCGTCACCGACGCCGGCGCTGCCCTCGGGCGGGTTCTGTTCTACGACGTGAACTTCAGCCGTGGCCGTTCGGTGGCGTGTGGTTCGTGCCATCTCCAGTCGTCGAGCTTCACTGACAGCACCCAGTTCAGTCTCGGCGTGAACGGGTTCACCCGCCGCAACTCGATGTCGTTGGCGAACGCGGCCTTCAACCTGGACGGTCGGTTCTTCTGGGATGAACGGGCCGCCATCCTCGAGGACCAGGTGTTGATGCCGTTCGCCGATCCGATCGAGATGGGCCTGTCGGTCGATGAGGTGGTCCAGCGAGCCGAGTCGAAGTCCTACTACCGCCCCTTGTTCGAAGCGGCGTTCGGCGACGACCATGTCAATGCTGACCGGATCAGACGGGCGCTGGCCCAGTTCGTGCGCGCCATGGTGAGCGTCAACAGTCGCTACGACGAGGGGCGGGCCCAGGTCGAGTCGGCCGTCGAACCCTTCCCGAACTTCACCGATGAGGAGAACCGGGGCAAGGAACTGTTCATCACGAGTCAGTCCGACGGAGGGGCTGGGTGCGCGGCGTGCCACACGTCGGAGGCCCAGCTCCTGGGAACTACCGGGCCTCTGAACAACGGCCTCGACGCCCTGTCGGTCAACGACCTCGGAGTGTTCGAGACCACCGGCGACGCCCATCACCTCGGGGCCTTTCGAGTGCCGTCACTGCGCAATGTCGAAGTGACCGCGCCCTACATGCACGACGGCCGGTTCCGAACCCTCGACGAAGTGATCGACCACTACGACGAAGGGGTCCAGCCCCACCAGAACCTGAGTGGCTTCCTGCTCGGCGACACCGGCCGGCCCGTTCGCCTGGGTCTATCCGACGAGGACCGCGCTGCCCTCATTGCCCACCTCGAGACCCTGACCGACCCCACCTTCCTGACCGACGAGCGCTTCCGGAATCCGTTCGTCCAGAACTAGCGCGGGTCGGTGCCCAGCAGGAACCGCGCAGCCACGGTGGCGGCCAAGAGGGCCGTCATGTCCCCGACGTCGTGGGGCGGGCTGACGGTCTGGTTGTCGAACCCGATCCACTCGATATCGGCCAGGGCATCGACCAGACCCAGGCCCTCGGCGGCGGTGAAGCCCTCCCACGCCGGGGTACAGACACCCGGCGCCACCGAGGGATCGAAGACGTCGGTGTCGACCGACAGCCACGCGGGCCGGCCGGCTACCAGTTGCCTGATCTCCTCGGCCACGGCATCGAGTCCCCGGGCCCGACAGTCAGCCATGGGGATCACGGTGAAGCCCAGGTCACGAGGGTGGCTCCATGCCTCTGGGTGGAGGGTTGTGCCCCGCACGCCAACGTGGCACGACGCCCCAGGGTCGATCACCCCGTCGTCGGCCGCCCGGCTGAAGGTGGTGGCAGTGTTGAACCCGGCGATGGGGTAGGTGTCGGTGTGGGCGTCGAGATGGACAACTGCGAGCCCGGCGTGGCGCCGACCGGTGGCCCGCAACGCAGGCAGGCTGATCAGCCCGTCTCCGCCGAGCACCACCGGGCGCGCTCCCTGATCGAGGACCGCGCCCACCATCTCCTCGGCCCGATCCAGCGAGCCGATGTCGCCCGCGCTCACCTCGGCATCGCCCACGTCGGCCAGGCTCGCCAGGTCGATGCCTCGACCGGTCAGCGGATCATTGGGCATGACCAGGCCCGAGGCCTCGCGGATGGCCGCGGGCCCGAGCCTGCTGCCCACCCGCGTGGGATGCGTGCCGGTGTCGAACGGGATGCCGACAACGGCCGCCGACGCGCCGCCGAGATCGGTGGCCGGTCTGGCCGCAGCGCCGAGGAACGTCGGCACTAGAACTCGACTCCCACCGCGTCGCACAGGAAGTGCACGTAGTCGGCGCCCGTCCGGCACAACTCCTCGAAGGTGTCCATGAACCCGGCGGCCACGACCTCCTTCTGGGTGACGGTGGTGGTGGCGATGAAGTCCTTGCGCTTCAGATCGTCGATGAGGGGATGCTCGGGGTCGAACCCCTTGGGCGGCCGCACCAATGAGTCGCCCTCGAGGGTGAAGCGGCTGAACCCGGGGGCCGAGACGATCGAGGTCCATCGGTCGGGCTGGTCGGCGATGCGCTCGCGGATGGCGTATGCCACCTTGGTCTCCGGACGCCACAGGCCTGCACCGAAGAAGTTCCGCCGCGGTTCGAGGTGCAGGTAGAACCCGGGGGCGTGGGCGTCGCGGGCCCGCTCGTGGCGGAAATGGAGGCCGGTGTTGGTCTTGTACGGCGTCTTGTCCTTGCCGAACCGGGTATCGCGGTTGATGCGGAACAGAGACCCACCGTTGGCCGTGGCGTTGGCCTCGAAGTGAGGGCTGATCCTCTCGAGGCGGGGCCCGAAGCCCTCGATGAAGTCGAGGGCTGGCTCCTTCACCGACAACTCGTAGCGCGACCTGTTGGCGTGGAACCAGGGGCGCTCATTGTTGGCGGCCAGGTCCTTCAGGAACTCGTAGAGATCAGGGCTGAAGCGGGCCGGAGGTGGGGGTGCCATGGGCCCATCCTGTCATCCGCCCGATACAGCCCGCCCGTCGTCCTCGACGTGGACGAGGTCGTCGCGCTGGTCGAGCCAGCCTTCGGGCAGCTTCGCCTTCTGCGGGCCCTGGCTATGACCGCGGATCGCCGATTCCGATCCAGCCGCCGGAAGGACGGTGGGATCGGGTGTGGCCACTATCTCGGCGAGGTCGGCCCGGGTGGGGACCGTGGCCAGCAGCCGCCGGATCTCGCGCCCCACCGGATACCCGGTGCAGTACCAGGACGTGTGGCGGCGGAACTGCTTCATGGCCCTCTCCTCGCCCACCCACTCGACGAGCAGGTCGGCGTGCTCGGTCATCACCTCGGCCACCTCACCCCACGGAGGAGCGGTTCGGGCGGGCCTGCCCTCGAAGGCGTCGACCAGTTCGCGGAACAGCCATGGCTTGCCCAGGCATCCGCGGCCCACGACCACCCCGTCGCAGCCGGTCTCCCACATCATGCGGACCGCGTCCTCGCCCCACCAGATGTCGCCGTTGCCCAGGATGGGAACACCGGTGACGGCTTCCTTGAGGCGGGCGATCTCGTCCCAGTCGGCCCGACCCGAATACCACTGCGAGGTCGTGCGGGCGTGGAGGGCGATGGCCGCCACCCCTTCGGCCTGGGCGATACGGCCAGCCTCGAGGTGGGTGTGGTGTTGGTCGTCGATGCCGATGCGCATCTTGATCGTCACGGGCACCCGGCCCGCGGTCATGTCATCGGCTGCCGAGACCGCCGATCGGACGATGGTCTGGAACAGCTTGCGCTTCCACGGCAGGGCCGACCCGGCCCCGTTGCGGGTGACCTTCCTGACCGGGCAGCCGAAGTTCATGTCGATGTGGTCGACGTCGCGCCGGTCGATCAGCATGCGCACGGCCTCGCCCACCGAGTTCGGGTCGGTGACGAAGAGCTGGATCGACCGGGGCCGCTCATCGGCGCCGAACTCGGCCAGCTGCCAGGTCTTCTCGCTGCCCTCGACCAGGGCCCGGGCTGACACCATCTCGCTGACGTACAAACCGGCGCCGAATCGTCGGCAGAGGGTCCGGAACGGAGGGTTGGTCACCCCCGCCATGGGAGCGAGCACGACCGGCACATCGACCTTGAGGGGCCCGATGTACAGGGGCTCGACATCGAGCGGTGCCCTGGTCGCAGTGGTGACAGTCACCTGTCCAGTGTGCCTTCGATAATCTCGACGCGGTTACTTGCGGCCAGCGCAGCCAACCGCGTCGAAAACCGGGTGTCTGGGCCGGCTGGTAGGTTGACGTCACCTCGGGCCTTGCGGCCCCATCGTTGTGAGACCCGAGGAGCGGTGCGCAGTGCCCGAGCACATCCACGCGATCATGAGGCGGCAATGGGGGTTGACCACCCTCGAGCAGGCCGTCGGCGCCGGTCTGTCGCGAGATCAGGTCCAGCGCCTGGTGACCTCCGGAGCCTGGGTTCGGGTGCGCCGCGGCGTCTATCGGTCAGCGGCAGTCGTCCCGACATGGCAGTCCGATCTACTCGCCCTGGTCCTCGACACCGGTGGTGTGGCGAGCCATCGCTCGGCCGCACGGGCCTGGGAGCTCGATGGCAGCTACCCGTGTCGGCCCGAGATCACCCTGCCCCATCCAGCCCACAACAAGCGGGTCGGGAGCGAGATCCATGCGTCGACCCAGTTCGATCTGGTTCGGCTCACTCGACGACAGGGCATCCCCGTGACCAGCGTCGACCGGACCCTGCTCGATGTCGCCGCTGTAGTCGCTCCCCACAAGCTCACGCAGATGATCGACGATGCTCTGCGCCGGAACCTCATCACGTTCGATGCGCTCACTGCCTGTTTGGTCAGCCACTCGATTCAGGGTCGCAACGGGGCGGGCCCGATGCGCGAGGAGTTGGACCGACGTCTCTCCGAGGAGGATGTCCCGCTGAGCGCGTGGAGTCGAGCGGTCGCCGGCCTGCTCACCGGACACGGTCTGCCCGATCCGCGGTTCGAACACCGCATCGAGACCGATTCAGGTTTCGTTGCCCAGGTCGACCTCGCCTATCCGGATCTGCGGATTGCGGTGGAGCTCGATTCGGTGACCTTCCATCTGCGCCGGGAGCGGTTCACCCCCGACGCAGGTCGGAGGAACCGAATAACCAATGCAGGCTGGCACTTGCTCACGGTCACGTGGGATATGTACGCCCACCAGCCGGGCAGACTCGTGGCTGATGTGGTCGCGGCTCGCCACCTTCGGCTCTAGAGATTCTCGATGCAATCGCCGGCGCTCCGCGCAGCAAACCGCGTCGAGATCCCGGCGGTGAGGGGAGGGGCTAGCTCAGCAGATCCTTGGCGACATCGATCCAGAGGTTGGTGGAGAGGCGGAGGGACTCGACGTCGATGCGCTCGTCGTTGCCGTGGAAGCGGCTGCCGAACTCGCCGGCGTTGAGCTCGGGGCTGAACAGTCCGGCTCCATAGGCCACCGCGCCCATGTCGCGGTACACCCGGGCGTCGGTGAACCCGACGATGAACTGGGGCGACAGGCGGCTGCCGGGGAACGGCTTGGTCACCGCCCTCTGCAACGAGTCCCACAGGGGGGTGTTGATCTGGCTGATGCTGGCCGGGTCGTCCATGATGATCTCGATCTCGACCTGGTCGGCCAGATCGCCCAGCGCCGCGTTCAGATGGGCCTGAACTTCGGCGGTCGAGTCGCCCGGCACGGTGCGCACATCGACATTGATCTCGATGTTGTCGGGGATGACATTGGTCTTCATCTTCCCCTCCGACTCGAGCAGGTTCGGCGAGAGCGTCGTGTGGGTGCAGCTCCAGAAGTGGCCGGCCACGGCGGGGTCGGGGAAGGCCCTCAGGTAGTCGTCGATCTTCTCGGGGTCGAGCATGATCGCCTTGGTCTCGTCGTCGACATTGAGCGACTCGACTTGGCCCGGCCAGAGCTCGTGGAAGCGGGGCGGCGGGCTGTAGTCGGCGATGCGGTTGACGACTGCGGCCGCCTTGATGAGAGCGTTGTCCGACCGGAAGGGCCGGGACCCGTGACCGGGAACTCCCTTGATTCGGAGCTTGCGCCAGGCCACCCCCTTCTCGCCGATGTTCATGCCGATGACCGGCGCCTCCGCGGGCCCGGAATGCAGCCCTCCGTTCTCGGTGAGCACATAGTCGGCACGGATGGCATCGGGCTCGTTGTCGGCGAACCACTGGGCACCGTACGCCGAACCTGATTCCTCGTCGGCCACGCCGAAGTAGATGAGGTCACCCTTGGGCTTGAAACCGGTGTCAGCCAGATGGCGGAACGCCACGGCCATCGACGAGGTGATGTTGAGCATGTCGACTGCACCGCGGCCCCACACCTCGCCGTCGACGAGCTCACCGCCGAACGGGTCGCGGTTCCAACCGTCGGGGTTCACGGGGACGACGTCGGTGTGACCCATGAGACAGAGACTGGGTGCGTCGGGATCTGACCCCTCGATGCGCGACACGATGGACCGCCGGCCGGGCGCGGCGTCGTAGACCTGTATATCGAGGCCGCAACCGTCGAGTACCTGCTGGAGGACGTCAGAGTTGCGCACCTCCTCGCCCGACTCGGGCGTGCCGTCATTGACACACGCGTTTCGGATCATGGTCTGAAGCAGTTCGATGGTCTGCCCGGTGAGTTCGTCGGCCATACTCGGAGTCTCGCGCGTAATCTACGGTCCATGACTGAGCAACGCGAACGGGCCCGCCCGGCCGAGAGGGCACAACGGGCCCGCCCGGCCGAGAGGGCACAACAATGAACCCTGCCGACATCGTCGCCCAGACTGCCCAGCCTGTCCTCGTGTTCGGGCGGGGGTGGATGGCCCACCCCGATACCGCAGCCCGGGGTCAGGGGCTGGGCCTCGAGCCCCCGTTCGGGTTCTGGATCGTCGGCCGGGCCGGCTTCCTGGGTGACGCACCCGCCGACGTGGCCGCGGCGGCCATCGGGTTCATGCACCGCGACCGGGTGGCCGCCGCCTGGGATGAGTGCCCTGACGATCTGTCCAAACCGGACGTCACCAGGGCCTACGCCGCCTGCGCCACCGAATGGGGGAGGGAAGTGCTGGCCGGCATCGACTCGACCCGCCTGACCCGTCTCGACCACTTGGGCCGCAAGGTCACCAGCGCCGCGTCACCGTCGTTGGGCGCCCTGTTCGCCGGTTGGCGGTCAGCCGTCGAGGCGCCGGGCGACCCCGGAGGCAATGCGACCCTGACGCTGAACGTTCTGCGGGAGCTGCGGGCCGGCGCCCACCTCATTGCCGTGCAGGCGATTGGGATCGGTCCCCACGGGGCGATCATGGCGTCGGAGCCACCCCGGGGTGGTGAGAGATGGGCCGAGACCTTCGGTTGGCCGACCCCCCACCCCGCCCCCCAGCCCGACAAGCGCGCCGAGGCCGAGGCCCTGACCTCCGCCCTCCTGGTCCCCGCCTACGGGGCCCTCGAGGAATCAGAGCAAGCAGAGCTCATCGACCTGGTGACCGAGGCAGTCGCGGCCGCTGAATAGGGCAGCACCACACTGGGCAGGTTGAACCCGCCCCGGATAGGTGGGTGAAGCTGCCCCAGAGGGCGGAGACGGGGGCGAGAGTGGTGGAGGGAGCCACCACCGCGTAGTTGCCCTCTGAAGGTCCCGCGCTGGGAGGCGGGAATAAACACGGCGCGAGTCGAGAAAACCCAGTGGGCTTCGATAGTCTTCGATACATGGCGATCGATACCACTGAGGCCACCGAGCTCTCAGCCAGTCCAGTCATCGAGGTCACCCCCGAGGCCCACACCAAGATCCTCGAGATTCGTGGCGGCGAGGACGATCCCGAAACCCTGGGCCTTCGTATCGAAATCATCGGTGCAGCCGGTGTGGACTACCAGTACGACCTGTCCTTCCACGAGGTGGCCGAGTCCGAGTCCGATGACATCGTGGTCGAGCAGGACGGCCTGCCGGTGATCATCCCGGCCAACTCGGTCGAGAACATAACTGGTGCCACCCTTGATCTGCCGTCCTCGGGTGCCAATGCCGGTGGCCTCGTGCTGCGTAACCCGAACCGCCCCGATCCCCTGGCCGGCATCGACGTCGAGCTCGAGGGCGATATCCCCGAGAAGATCCACACCTTGCTCGAAAGCCATATCAACCCGTCGTTGGCCGCCCACGGCGGGTTTGCCACCCTGGTGGGGGTCGACGACGACAACAAGGTGTTCATCACCATGGGCGGCGGTTGTCAGGGCTGCTCGATGAGCCGTATGACCCTCACCGAGGGTATTCAAGCCACGATCATGGCCGCGATCCCCGAGGTCACCGAGGTTGTCGACGCCACTGATCACACGGCCGGCGACAGCCCCTTCTACAGCTGACCTCTCCTACTCTCAGCTGATGCAGTTCCCCCCAGCAGCCGAGGGCGTCACTACCGTCAGCGTCGAGGCTTTCGCCAACGAATCGTGGCCCGACGGGCCCTTGTGCCGGTGCCTCGAGATCTCGGGGCGCCACACCGTGGTCTCCCGGGGAATCGATGCCAATCAGCTCCGGCCCGGCGGATTCATCTCCGGTCCCACCCAGTTCGGCCTGGCCGACATGGCGCTGTGGTTTGCCTGCTTCGGGGCCATTGGTTTCGAGGCCATGGCCATGACCAGCGAGATGTCGATCCGGTTCCTGCGCCCTGCCACCGGCTCGACCGGCTTCGCCCGGGCTGTCCTCGATTCGGTGGGCGGTCGCACCATCGTCGGTTCGGTCACCGTGTGGACCGATGACCGCGACCGTCCCACCGCCGTCGCTCAGGGCAGCTACGCCCGACCCCGCCAACTCCCGCGCCAGAACCTGGGGTCATAGTCTGGAACCCTGGTGGGGCGGGTCGTCACGCCCGGTTTCGTAGATCGCCACACCCACATGGATGCCCCGGTGTCCTGGGACCCACTTCGCCTTTCGCTGATCTGGTTCTGGCCCCGGGCAGCCCTGTCGATCGAGAACGCGGGGATTGGCCGGAACTAGCGATTGGGCCAGGTTCCCAGGGACTCCTTGGCTGACTGCCAGTCGAGCATCCAGTCCGCGAAATCACCGAGGGGCAGGGGCCGCGCCACCAGGAAGCCCTGGAGCAGGTCACAGCCCATCGAGGCGAGCAGTTCCGCGGTGCGGACATCCTCGACGCCCTCGCCCACCACGACGAGACCCAGGTCGTGGGCGAGGTTGATGGTCGACAACACGATGGTGTGGTCCTGGGCGTTCACCGCGCAACGCGCTACGAAGCTGCGGTCGATCTTCAGCTCGTCGGCCGGAAGCCGCTGCAGGTAGCTCAGTGACGCATAGCCGGTGCCGAAGTCGTCGATGGCGACCTTGCAGCCCTGGGCACGAAGCCGTTCGAGGGTGTCGACCCCGGTCTCGAAGTCGACCACCATCGAGCTCTCGGTCACTTCGAGGACGAGGGCCGTCCCGGGGAGATCGAACTCGGTGAGGATGTCGGCAACATCTTGGGGGAGGCCGGGGTCCAGGACGTCTCGGGCGGTCAGGTTGACTGCGACGGTGAGCTCGGGATAAACGCCGTGGAGGGCCCTGAGGTCGCGCAGGGCAGCCCGGAGAACGGCGCGGGTGAGGTCGCCGGCGAGGCCACTCTGCTCCACGATGGGAACGAACTCCCCGGGCGAGACCAAGCCGTGCTCGGGGTGGTTCCAGCGCACGAGAGCTTCAGCCCCCACGACCATGCGGCTGGCGAAGTCGACCTTGGGCTGGAGATGGACGTCAATCTCTCCGGCCTGGATGCCCTCGCGGAGGCTGGCGGCCAGCTGGAGGCGGCGGGGGGTGTGCTTGTCGATCGTCGGGTCGTAGATGTACCAGGGCTGCTGGGTGCGCTTGGCCTCGTACATGGCCACGTCGGCCCGCCGGAGAAGCTCAGCGGCACCGGTGCCGTGCTCGGGGAAGCGGACGATGCCGGTGCTCACCGACACGTCGAAACTGATCCCCTCCAGAGTGGTGGGGCCGCACAGCTTGGCGGTCAGGGACTCGACGCGCTCAACGATGTTGCCGGCGTCGGCCAGGTCGGTCCACACCGCGAACTCGTCCCCGCTCAGGCGGGCCACCTGATCGGAGTTGCGCACGGCCCCGGCCAGCCGGTCGGCGAAGCTGCGCAGAAGGTCGTCACCGACTTGGTGGCCCAGAGTGTCGTTGACGTCCTTGAAGCGGTCTATGTCGAGCAGGAGCAGGCAGGCGGGATCGTCGGTCCGGGTCGACCGTTCGTCGAGGAATTGCTCGAATGCGTGGCGGTTGGCCAGGCCGGTCAGGCTGTCCTCCAGGGCCTGGATCTCGAGCCGCTCGAGCAGTTGCTCGGTCGAGAGGCGGGCCCCGAGGGTGCGACACAGGGAGCCGAAGAGCATGGTCTCCTCGGCGGAGAACTGCTCGGATGTGCCCAGTCGGTCGAAGGCCACGATGGCGGCGTTCTCCGACCCCTTCCAGGGGATGCCGGTGGCCAGTACCTCTTCGGCTCGCACTGAGCGGGCCACCGCGTCGAGCCAAGCCGGCCGCATCTCGCTGCTGGTGCTGGAAATTACGTCCGAGGGGAACGGGGCGTCGTGGGTGGGTTCGAGCACCCTGTCGGACATCTGGTACGAGGTGAAGACCCGGAGCTGGAGGTGATTGTCGGCGTCGCGGTGGACGATCGCTGCACCATTGGCCCGCAGGATCTCGGCCAGTCGCCGCAGCCCAATATCGAGGGGGTCGGGGCCGGCGATGGCGATGGTGAAGCCGTGCACCTGCTGGAGATCATCGTGTTCCTTGCCCAGCCGACCGAGAACGCGCAGTAGGAGAGCGATGCCCAGCACCGGCACGCAAGCGAGAACCAGGAGGGCCGGAGACTGTAGGGCTGCGGCTCCGGCGACGACGGCGAACGCGGCGGTCAACGCGGCCAGGAGGTGGGATCGGCCGATCTGGGCCAAGAGCTCGGGCTGTACCCGCTGGCTCGAGATCATGATCACGAGCGGTACCGCCACGAGGCTGAAGAGCTCGGCGGCGAGGAGGCCAGCGAGTACGAGCATCCAGTCGAGGCCACCGTCCGGCTGACCGGTGCCAACAAAGGTGCGGACGATGAGGAAGGCCAGGCTCGACTCGGCCGCCACGAGGCTCAGGTTCCAGCTGGTCTTGAGTATGGCCGACCGGCGGATGAAGAGGGCGATCACGGCGAACCCCAGGAGGCGGGCGGTCACCAGCTCGATCGGACTCGACATCACCAGCCCGACCAGCAGGGGGAGGGAACTGAGCGAGACCGTGTGGGCCTCGCGGCGGATCTCCACGTTCAGGGCGGTGGCTTCGGTCGCGGCGAAGGCGGCGACCAGGGCCAGCCACGGGATATGCCAGCTGCCAGCGGTGGCCAGGCCCGGCTCGGCGGTGATCGTCAACAGCCCGATCGTGATGCCGGCCAGGATCATCGTGTATACGGCGATGGACGTGGGAACTCGGACCTGCCTCGAGGGGTGGGCCCGAATCGGCTCGTCGAGCGAGCGGGAAGCTACGTCAGGCTCAGGTGTCAACGAGCCAGCCGTTTCCAGGCCAGGTCGCTTCCGACCAGGTTGCTCCGCTCCGGGTGGCGCCGATCACCCGACTGACGTCGTCGCGGCCGACGGGCACTCCGGTCCAGCCCTCACCCTCGAGTCTCACGTTCTTGCTCACCGCGGCCGGTTCGCGGACGGCCGGCGTCAGCACCGTGTTGCCGGCGCTGGCTCTGGGGATGAATGAGGTCTGAGACATCAGTTCGTACTCCACACAGGATCAGACATCGGTTTCGCCACTGACTCCCCGCCGGGCCACTGTGATCGGTTGGAGCCCGGAGGATCATTGCCTCCTCCGATAGTTCCTTCGGACAGAGCAACGGCACCCAGGCGGAGCAGATAAGGCCCTGGCTCCGATGATGATCCGCCCGACCCAGGTGTGATCGGGCCGGCTGGGCCGCCGGGCCCATCCTTTGGCCAGGATGCCCTACCGGGACACCCGTCCCGAGAGGGCGTTACACTGGCTGCGACTGGTTCTTCTGCCGGTCCCACAACCGATCGAAGGGGAGATATGCGGGGAATTATCGCCTACGGGGCGTACCTGCCGTTCAACCGGATGGATCGCAGCGAGATCACCAAGGCCCTCGGGGCTGGTGGCGGCCGCGGCACCCGGGCGGTTGCGTCCTATGACGAGGACACCACGACCATGGGGGCAGAAGCGGCTCGCCTGGCGCTCAAGTCCACCGACGCTTCGCCGGGTGCGGTCCTGTTCTCCACGGCCGATCCTGCCTACCTCGACAAGACCAACGCCACGGCCATCCAGGCGGCCCTGGACCTCTCCGACGATGTCATGGCCGTCGACATGAACGGCTCGACCCGTTCGTGGATCGGGGCCATGGCCGCCGGCCTCAACTGGAACGGGGCGGCCCTCACCATCGGTTCCGACATCCGTACCGGTATGCCGTCGGGCAGCGACGAGGCATCGGGCGGGGACGGGGCGGTCGCCATTGTTGTCGGCAGCGACGATGGCGGACCTCTCATCGCCGAGTACATCGGTGGCTCGTCGTCCACCCGTGAGTTCATCGATCGTTGGCGTACCCCCGGTGAGCGCTTCTCCAAGGTGTGGGAGGAGCGCTACGGCGAGAACGCCTACCTGCCCATGGTGGAAGACGCCGTGAAGCGGGCCTACCACGCCGCCGACCTCACCCCCGAGCAGGTCGACCATGTCGTGCTCGCTGGGCTTCACGCCCGAGCCAAGCGGGGCGCGCCCAAGTTCATTGGCGTTGATCCCAGCAAGTACGTCGACACCCTCGACAACGAGGTCGGCAATGTGGGCTCCGCCCAGGCCGGTCTGGGCCTGGCCGCGGCCCTCGACGTCGCCGAGCCGGGCCAGGTGATCCTCGTGGTCCATTTGGGCGACGGGGTTGACGTCGGCCTGTTCCGAACCACTGACGCCATCGCCGGCTACACGCCGGCCAGCTCGGTAGCCGACCAGGTCGCCGGCGGCAGTGTCGGGCTGTCGTACACGAACTTCCTGACCTGGCGCGGCTACCTCGACCGTGAGCCGCCTCGCCGCCCCGAGCCTGACCGTCCCGGTGCTCCGCCGGCCGGCCGCAGCGAAGACTGGAAGTACGGCTTCATCGGCTCCAAGGACCGCTCCAGCGGCGCCATCCACCTACCCCCGACCCGGGTCTCGGTCGTGGGCGGCGCCGTCGACGAGATGGATGCCATTCGTATGGCCGACGTTCCCGCCACCATCGCCACGTTCACCATCGATCGTCTGGCCTATTCGCTCAACCCGCCCATGGTCGCCGCCGTCATCGACTTCGATGGTGGCGGTCGGTTCCAGTGCGAGATGACCGACGTCGATCCCGATTCGGTGGCTATCGGCGACCGGGTCGAGATGACCTTCCGCCGTCTGTTCACCGCTGACGGCATCCACAACTACTTCTGGAAAGCTCGCCCCGCGAGCTGAGACAGCACATTCGAGCAGATCAGTATTCGAGCAGAGCACTACCGGTCAACAGACAGGGGAAAGTTATGTCATCCAACGGCATCAAGGACCAGGTGGCCATCGTCGGCATGGGCTGTACGCCCTTCGGTGAGCACTGGGACAAGGGAACCGACGACCTGCTGGTCGACGCCTGCATGGAGGCGTTCGACACCAGCGGTGTCGAGAAGGAACAGATCGACGCCTTCTGGCTCGGCACCATGGGGTCCGGGGTCTCCGGCCTCACCCTGTCGCGGCCGCTGAAGATCGACTACAAGCCGGTCACCCGGCTCGAGAACATGTGCGCCACCGGCTCCGAGGCCTTCCGCAACGCGTGTTACGCGGTGGCGTCGGGCGCCTACGACTTGGTTATGGCCGTAGGTGTCGAGAAGCTCAAGGACTCGGGCTTTTCCGGCCTGACCGGCAGTCGTCCACCCTCCGACGGCACCGAGGCTTCGCTCACCGCGCCGGCCACCTTCAGCCTTCTGGCCCCGGCCTACGCCAACAAGTACGGCGTCGACACGGACCAGATGAAGGACGTCCTCACCCGCATCGCGTGGAAGAACCACAAGAACGGTGCCCTCAACCCCCGCGCCCAGTTCAAGAAGGAGGTGGGCATGGACGTCATCTGCAATTCGCCCCTGATCGCCGGCCCCCTCGGTATCTTCGACTGCTCAGGTGTGTCCGACGGCTCGGCCGCGGCCATCATCTGCCGGGCCGAGGACGCCCACAAGTACACCGACAATCCCCTGTACGTGAAGGCGCTCTCGTTCGTGGCCGGCCCCGCGGCGGGCCCCATCGACCCCACCTACGACTACACCTCGTTCCTCGAGGTGCAGCGTTCAGCCGAGGATGCCTACACCCAGGCCGGCGTCACCGACCCCCGCGGCGAGATCGCCATGGCCGAGGTCCATGATTGCTTCACCCCAACCGAGCTCGTCCTCATGGAGGACCTCGGTTTCGCCGAGCGGGGCACCGCATGGAAGGAGGTCCTGGCCGGGACCTACGACCTCGACGGTGACCTGCCCGTCAACCCCGATGGCGGCTTGAAGAGCTTCGGCCACCCGATCGGCGCCTCCGGTCTGCGGATGCTGTTCGAGTGCTGGCTCCAGTTGAGGGGCCAGGCTCCGCCCGAGCGCCAGATCGAGACCAACAAGACTCTCGGCATGACCCACAACCTCGGCGGGGCTCCCGGCGAGTGTGTGTCGTTCGTGTCGATCGTGGGTGCCGAAGAGGGCTGATCGTCTCCACCCTCCAGACCAAGCTCTGCTCGAATAGCGGCCCGGGATCCCGATGGGGTTCCGGGCTGCGCCGCGCCCCACCCCATTTCGCTACCTGGGTGCGCAGGCCCAGGGCCGGCTGGCCGAAGCCGGCGAGCACAGTGCGGGGCCACCGGACTGCTCGCCGCGGTGGCATTGTCCCGGTGGGCTTCCTCTCCCCGAGCGGCGACAATGGGCGGGTGACAACAAGCGACAGTTTCGAGGACCAGGCCCGCCGCCGGGTGGTTGACGCTCGACCTGACACCGACCCGGGGGTCATGACCGCGGTACTTGACCTCCTCCGCCTGGCCAACTTGATGGGCCACGACTTCGAGACCCACGTGCATAGGCCTCGAGGCTTCTCGTGGGCTGGGTTCCGCGTCATGCTCTGCCTCTGGGTCGACGGTGAGATGGATCCCAGCACCCTGGCCAGATTCTCTGGCGTCTCCCGGGCCGCCGTCTCATCGGTCCTCAACACTCTCGAGCGGGACGATCTGGTGACCCGCCGCCCTCACGACCGCGACGGTCGGCGGGTCATCGTTGATCTCAGTGACGCTGGCGCCGCGATCGTGGCCGAGGCCTTCGCGGCCCAGCACCAACGGGAGCTGGGCTGGATGACCGACCTCGATCCGGCCCAGGTCGACGGGCTCGTGGCGGCCCTCCGGTCGATCATCGGGCAGGCGGCTGCCATGCAGGCGCAGGGGTCCGAGTTGCTCTAGTGCTGCATCGGCCACCCGGGTCTGCCACCATCCTGGTTCGAGCCAACCACGAAAGGGACACGGGTGAGCTGGGAACCGGAGATCGAGGAGCTGCACCATCGCCAGGAGCTGGCCCACCGTATGGGTGGCTCCGAGAAGGTGGCCCGCCAGCACGAGTTCGGCAAGCTCACCATCCGTGAACGAATCGAGCTCGTGGTCGATGCCGGGACGTTTCACGAGATTGGCACCACCGCCGGAGTGGCGGTGTACGACGAGTTCGGTGAGCTTCTCGACTTCACACCGTCGAACTTCGTGTTCGGGACCGCTGAGATCGACGGCCGGCCAGTGATGGTGTCGGGTGACGACTTCACTGTGCGGGGAGGGTCGGCCGATGCCTCCATCAAAGGCAAGCGGGACCGCGCCGAGGGGCTGGCCCTCGAGCTGGGGCTGCCCCACGTCCGGCTGGTCGACGGCATGGGGGGCGGGGGGTCAGTCAAGACGATCGAGATGGCCGGCCGCACCTACATCCCCGAGCTGAGCGGCTGGGAGAAGATCGTCCAGCACCTGGGTGTCTCCCCATCGGTGTCGCTGGCACTGGGCTCGGTGGCCGGTATCGGCGCGGCGCGGGTGGCTACCGCCCACTACTCGCTGATCGTCAAGGACACGGCCCAGATGATGATCGCGGGCCCCGCCTTGGTCGAGTACGCGGGTGGTGAGCCGATGACCAAGTTCGAGCTGGGGGCCAGCTCGATCCACACCTCGAACGGAGCCATCGACGATGAGGTCGACACCGAGGAAGAGGCTATGGAGCGGGCCCGGCGCTTCCTGTCGTACCTGCCCACCTCGATTCACGAGCTGCCCACCCGCATCGAACCCGCCGATGATCCCAAGCGGCGCGACGAGGAGCTCATCGGTGCCGTGCCCCGCGAGCCGCGCCGGGTCTACAAGATGAGAACGATCGTCGAGACCGTCTTCGATCAGGACACCTTCTTCGAGATCGGCCGGGGCTGGGGCAAGTCGATCGTCACCGGCCTGGCCCGCCTCGACGGTTATCCGGTGGTCGTCTTCGCCGAAGACCCCTACATCTACGGTGGGGGCTGGACAGCCGATTCGTGCCGCAAGCTCATCCGCCTGGTCGACCTGGCCTCGACCTTCCACCTGCCCATTGTCCACCTCGAGGACTGCCCCGGCTTCCTGATCGGCAAGAAGTCCGAGGACGAGGCCACCATCCGGTTCGGCTCCCAGGCCCTCGCCGCCCTCGGCCAAGCCACTGTGCCGTTCAGCTGTGTGGTCATCCGCAAGGCTTTCGGCGTGGCCGGGGCGGCCAACAACAAGCCCGGCGCTGAGCCGATGCGTTGGGCCTGGCCATCCGGCGACTGGGGCTCGCTGCCCATCGAAGGCGGCATCGAGGTGGCCTACAAGGCCGAACTGGCTGAGGTCGATGACCCCGACGGCCACCTCGCGGCCATCACCGAACGCCTCAATCGGGTGCGCTCGCCCCACCGGTCGGCTGAGTTCTTCGAGATCGAGAACATCATCGACCCCCGCGACACCCGCACCGAACTCTGTCGCTGGATCAATCTCGTCTGGCCCACCCTCCGCCCCGGCCCCCAGTCCTTCACCTACCGGCCGTGATTCCTCCCGCCTCCGAGCGCGGAACCTCCAGAGGGCAACGACTCGGGTGGTGGCCGCCTTCCCGGTCTCGCGTGATCATTTTCGCCGGTTCTCTGGTCGCTCCACTGGCGGTGGCTCGCTACTACTAGTCTTTGCCCATGCGGCTTCTTGGTCGGTTCTGTCGGGCTCGTGGGGATGCCGCCGAACCTCTGCCTGACCTCCATGAGCTGACGGTGTGGTTGGCGTACAAGCGGGGCGAGAACATCACGGTGGTCGACTCCGCAGGGAACATTCCGCCCAACCGCGACGCCATCAAGCACATGGCCAATGCGGCGCGGGATGGGCGCTTCATCGACCGCACCATGGAAGATCGCCTCATCAGCGACCTGACGACCTACCGCAAGCTCGGCTGACCCGCCGCGTCCCGAAGCGCATCGAAGAGGTACTGGGCGAAGCTGCGATCGACCAGGAGTAGATAGCTCGCTACTCCGTCCCGGTCGTCGCGCACCACATCGCAGGTCACCTTCGCCACTGACGCCGAGGTGGCCGCGCCATTGGGCATCATGGGGTCGGACCAATCGAGGCTGCACACCGTCTCGAGAGCGGTGGTGGCCGCGGGGCCGGTGAGTCGGAACTGGGCTCGCCCGTGGGTGAGGTCGACCATGGTGAGGGCCGGATCCATGTCGACGTTCCCGTCACCCAGGACCCACCACTCGTCGGGCCGTATCCCCACGACCAAGGCCCCCCCGACCGGGGCCGCGCGGCCGAAGGCGACATCGGGGCCGTCGGGCCCGTCGGGGAAGCGTCGCACCACCAGCTTGGGGGAGGCCGACTCGTCGATCAGGGTCAGAGCGGCCCCGGTCGGGCCGGGGGTGGACACCGGACTCTCGAAGGGGGGTTCAGCCACGGAGGCGCTCTCCTTCGGGATCGACGTGGGCATGGTGTTCCATCACTCGGGCTGGAATCCGGTCGCCGCCGATGAGCTGGATGGTCAGCACCGACCCGGGGGCGGCCACCTCGGGCTGCACCTGGCCCAGAGAGACCGAGCGGCCCAGGGTGGGGGAGAACCGTGACGAAGTGATCCGGCCCAGTATCTCGTTGGTGCCGGGCCTCACGATCTGACTGGCTTCGGGCGGCACGATGGTGGGGTCGGTGGTTTGAATGGCGACGACGAGGGGGGCTCCGGCTCGGGCCTCGGGTTCGAGGGCCCAGACCAGCTCGGGTCGGCCGGCGAAGTCGTTCTTGTCGGTCTTGATCAGGCCGGTCATGCCGGTGCTGGGGGCCGTGGTGAGGGCGTCGGTGTCCTGGCCCACGATGAAGTGGCCCTTTTCCAGGCGCATGATCCGCTGGGCCTCCAGGCCGAAGGGCTGCACCCCGAGATCGGCGCCGGCATCGAGGAGGGCCTCCCAGACGTGCAGGCCGTGACCGGCCGGCACGTGGAGCTCGAAAGACAGTTCACCGGTGAAGCCGATGCGCCACATGAAGCATTGGGCTACGCCCGCCACTGTGCCCCTCCGGACCTGCATGTAGGCGAAGGCCCCGGGGGAGAGGTCAATGCCGTCCACCACCCGCTCGACCAGCTGGCGCGACCGGGGGCCGGCCACATTGATGCTGGTGTAGGCGGTCGTGACCGGGGTGACGTGGACGTGCCAGTCGGGCCGTTCGGTCTGGAGCCACATCTCGGCCCACTCCCACACCGTGGCGGCCCCGGAACTGGTGGTGGTCATGATGTAGTGGTCGTCGGTGAGCCGGCCGGTGACGCCGTCATCGAGGACGACACCATCTTCGGCGCACATCATCCCGTAACGAACGCCACCCACCGGGAGCTGCATCCACTTGTTGGTGTACAGCAGGCCCAAGAGGTGGGGGACGTCGGGGCCCCGAAGATCGAGCTTGCCCAACGGCGTCACGTCGATGATTCCGACGTTCTCGCGGACGTTCCTGACCTCGGCCTGAGGGTCGCCGTAGTGGTCGGGTCGGATCCATTGGCCGGCCAGGATCGCCGTGGCGCCGTGGCGGTTGTGCCAAGGCTGGATCGATGACACCCGGGTCGGTTCGAAGACCCGACCGGCCAGGGCCCCCAGGGTTATGGGGGCAAAGGGGGGCCGCCACACGGTCGTGCCCACCTCGGCGATCGACTCGCCCCGGGCCTCGGCCAGCACCGCGACCGTGTTCACTGTCTCGAGCTTGCCCTGAGCCGGGCCCATGGTGGCGGTGGTGAAGCGCTTGACCAGTTCGACCGAGTCGTAGCCTTCGGAGGCCGCCGCCATCAGATCCTTCGAGGAGATGTCCTCGGAGAAGTCGACCAATCCATGGGTCGACGACCGGAACAGCTCCGGGTGGGGGTCGCGGGTCAACGGCAATCGGTGGTCACCGGGCCACGGGGGCTCGGGGTCCTCGACTGGGCGGGAGCGGGTGGTCAGGGTTCGGAGGCGATGGGCCACCACCCCCGCCCGCTCGGCGGCCAGTCGACCAGTGGCCCGACCGTGGTCGACGAGCTCATCGAGGGTGCCGTCACCGCTGATGCCCCCGGTGGCCAGGACGTTGTCGGGTGGGCCACCGGGGAAGAACCGGGCGGTCATCGGGTCGTAGACGGGCCGATCGCCGGCCATGTTCAGGAGTGAGGTGGGTGCCGTCCAGCCGACGGCAATGACCAGGAGGTCAGCGTCGACGGTGGTGCCGTCACCCAGCTCGACACCGCTGACCCGGTGAGCGATACCGCGGCCCGACCCGTGGGCCGCGGCCACCGTTTCCCCCTGGCGGCCGTCCACCAGGCGGGCGATCTCGATGCCGGCCTGCTCGAGCACCGAAGCAGTGGCGTCGCCCTCGGGATTGGCGCTGAACACGACCGCACGGGAGCCGGGCTTCACCGCGTACATGTTGACCAGCCGGCGGACGGCGCCGGACAACACCACGCCGGGACGGTCGTTGCCAGCGAACACGTAGGGCCGTTCGATGAGACCGGGTGCCACCACCAGGACCTTGGCCCGGGCCTTGATGAGCCGCTCGCCGGACAAGGGGAGGCTGCGCTGCACGATGGCCACCCAGTTGTCTTCGTACCGGCCGGTGACCGTCGAGTTGGTCAGGACCTCGACGCCGGCGTCGCGAACCGCCGCTTCGAGCTCATCGGCGATCCCGATGTCATCGGCGTCCCCCCAGCGCAGGTGTCCCCCCAGCAGGGGCTCGTGCTCGACCAGCATCACCTGGGCCCCTGCTTGGGCGGCGGTCAGGGCGGCCGCCATCCCCGCGGGCCCGCCACCGGCGACCACCACATCCGGGTGCGCGTAGCGTTTGTCGTGGTGGCTGTGGGGTGTTTCGGGGTCGACCTTTCCCCCCGGGGCGAACTGGGCCAGTATCCGCTCGTAGACCGGCCACAGCCGCTGGGGTCGCATGAACGTCCGGTAGTAGAAGCCGGCCCTCAGGAAGGGGCCGAAGCGGTCGTTGACCGCCCTCACATCGAAGCGGAGGGAAGGCCACACGTTCTGGGGGCCCACCTCCATCCCGGCCTCGATGCGGCGGTGGCCGGCCCGGACATTGGGCTCGTCACCGACCTGGACAATGGTGTTGGGGTCCCAGTAGTCGGCCGTCAGGAGACCCCGGGGGCGGTGGTACTTGAGGCTGCGGCCCATCACGTCGACGCCGGCTGCGGTCAGGGCGCTGGTGATGGTGTCGCCCTGGTAGCCGGTGATGGGCTGACCGTCCCACGAGAACGTGATCGGCTCATTGCGGTTGATCACCTCGGTGGGGAGCGACGGGAGCCGACGGCCGTTCGAGTCGGGGCGGGCCATCAGACTGTGCCTCCCGGTGATGGGGCGGGATCGGGGGGACTCGTGGGCTCCTTGGGGATGGGCAGAGGCGATGAGCGGAACTCGTTGGTGACGGTGTTGCGCTCGACGACGAAGTGACGTCGGCAGCCCGATCGGCAGTACCAGGACTCGCGCTGCCAACCGGCCCGGTTGTCGCGCAGGTAGAGATAGGTGCGCCATTGCTCAGGCGTGGCGGTGAGCGGATCAGGGCGGGCCACGCTCTCGCCTCGGTAGGCCAGGTCGGCGGCGTTGCGGGGCCCGCAGTGGGGGCAGGGTACGAGAAGCATGATCAGTGGCCGACGGCGGCCGCCCCCTTCTCTCCGACGAGATGTCCCGCGGTGAACCGATCGAGGGCGAAGGGGGCGATCAGCTCAGGCACCGCCTGGGTGGCCACGCACTGGGCCATCTGCTCGCCGGACACCGGTCCGGCCTTGAATCCGTAGGTACCCCAGCCCACATCACACAGGAACCCGTCGACCGGGGTGAACCCCATGACGGGCGAATAGTCGGGCGTCATGTCGCACAGTCCGGCCCACTGTCGCATGAGGCGCATTTTCGACACGCTCGGCATGAGCTCGAGGACATGGCCGGCCAGCTCCTCGGTGAAGTCGAGTGACCCCCGCATCGAGTACGTGGCGAACGGATCGACCGAGGCGCCGAACACCAGCTCACCTCGGTCGGTCTGACTGACATAGACGTGCAACGAGCCCGATACGACGACGGTGGGCAGGAACACCTTCACTGGCTCGGTGACCGCGGCCTGGAGGGGATGGGTGGTGACGGGCAGCTTCACGCCTGCCAGATCGGCGATGGTCGACGCCCAGCCGGCGGTGCAGTTGATGACGATGGGCGCCGACACGGCCCCCCGATTGGTGTGTACCCCGGTGACCCGGCCGCCGGGCCCCTTGCCTCCGGGCCCGTCGCCCCCCTCGACGAGGATGTCGAGGACCTCGGTGTGCTGGTGTAGCTCGACGCCGTGGTGGTCGGCACCACGGGCGTAGCCCCACACCACCGCGTCGTGCCGGATGGTGCCTCCGGGCGGGTGGTAGAGGGCACCCAGGATCGGGTACCGGGTGTCGGGGGAGACGTCGAGGCTGGGTGCGATCCGTTTGACCTCGGCAGGGTCGATGACCGACGAGTCGATGTCTTGGAGGCGGTTGACCTCGGCCCGCCAGTTCATGGTGCGCAGGGCCGAGTCGGTGTGGGCCAGGGTGAGGTGGCCCCGCTCCGAGAACATGACGTTGATGTTGAGGTCGGCTGCCATCGAGCCGTACAGCTCGAGTGACCGGTCGTAGAACGCCACCCCTTCCGGCGTCAGGTAGTTCGAGCGCACGATGGCCGTGTTGCGCCCTGACCCCCCGGCCCCCAGGTAGGCCTTGTCGAGGACGGCGACGTTGGTGATGCCGTGGTTGGTGGCCAGGTAGTACGCGCAGGCCAGACCGTGCACGCCGCCCCCGACGATGACCACGTCATAGGACGGCTTCAGGTCAACTTCGCGCCAGGCCCGTGGCCAGTCGCGACCCCGGGCGCCGCGCCATAGCAGGCCGGCCGCTGAGTACCGGGGTGGGCGACGTGTCATCGAGCGCAACCTAGGACAGGCGGCAACGGTGGTCACCGTTCGAGGGCCAGATTCCTGCAATGTGGGAACTACTTGCCCTCGGTTCCCACATGACGGAAACTCCGGAGGTGACTGTACAGAGCGTGCAGAAGGCCCTGAGCCTCCTTACCGAGATCGGCCGCACGCCGGGGCGCCTGGTGGATCTCAGCGACCGGGTGGGCCTGCCCACCAGCACGGTGGGCCGACTGCTCGCCACCCTCGAAGCCGGTGGGGCGGTGGCCCGCGACGGCAACGGGTGGTACCGGATAGGGCCCGAGATCCGGGCGCTGGCCCAATCGGGGGCTTCGGTCGACCTGCCCCCTATCGCCCGGCCGTTCATGGTCGAGCTGTCCCACGATCTCAACGAGGCAGTCGGACTCTCCATCCCGGCTTTGTCCACCACCACGACCCGGCTCATGGTCCAGGCCCCCAACCCGGTCCAGGCCGAGGACTGGACCGGCACCGAGATCCCCCTCCACGGAGGCGTGATCGGCCTGGTCACGCTGGCTACCCGGTCTGACGACGAGGTCGACGCCTACCTGGCCGCCGACCTCGAGAAGCACAACGCCAACACCGTCGTCGACCCCACTCTGATCCGGAGCCGCATCGCCCAGCTCCGGGGCGGAGTGCCCCTGTGGACTCATGGTGAGTGGATCGGGCAGCTGTCCAGCGTGGCCTCGGTGGTGGTCGACTCGGCCGGCCACGCGGTCGGCTCCCTCTACACCTACGGCCCCACCTTCCGGTTCCCGCCCGACGGTCGGGCCGGAACCATCGGCCGCCAGGTGGCCCGTACTGCGGCCGTCATCTCCCACGAGCTCGGCCACCGCCCGTCCGGCGGTGACCTGGAGCTGAGCGCGTGAGTATCTCTTCCACCGACTGAACGGCCGACTCGATGACCCTCGATTCGCTCGCCCCTGTGCCCGTGCCCGCCGGTGACCTACCCCATCAGCCCAACTGCGACCTTCGGAGCTCCCAGACATGAAGACCCAGGCCCAAGTAGTAGTGATCGGCGGGGGCGTCGTGGGTGCCTCCGTGCTGTATCACCTCACCAAGGCGGGCATCACCGATGCCGTGCTCGTCGAGCGCAAGGAGCTCACCGCGGGATCGACGTGGCACGCCGCAGGTGGGATGCACACCATCAACGGCGATCCCAATGTGGCCAAGCTCCAGCAGTACACGATCGAGCTCTACGACGAGATCGAACGGATCTCGGGCCAGGAGTGCGGCATCCACATCACCGGTGGGGTGATGCTGGCCGACAACGAGGACCGGATGGATTGGCTGCGGATGGCGCACGCCCGCGGCCAGTACCTGGGCATGGACACACGACTGTTGACCATGGACGAGGTCACCCACTACATCCCCTACGTCGACCCCAGCCACTTCGTCGGGGCCCTCTACGACGCGGTCGATGGTCATGTCGACCCCTCGGGCGTGACCTACGCCTTTGCCGGAGCGGCCCGGCAGGGGGGCGCCGAGGTCTACCGCCACACCTGGGCCCACGCCATCACCCAAGCGCCCGACGGCACCTGGGACATCCACCTCCACAACACCCAGACCGACGAGGACCTGGGCGTCATCAACTGTGAGCACTTCGTCAATGCCGGGGGCCTGTGGGCTCGCGACGTGGGGCGCATGACCGGCATCGAGCTGCCGGTTCTGGCCATGGAGCACCACTACCTGCTCACCGAAGAGATCCCCGAGCTCGTCGAGTGGAACAAGACGTCGGGGCTGGATGGTCTGCACTGTGTCGACTTCCTGGGTGAGGTCTACATGCGCCAGGAGGGCAACGGCCTACTGCTGGGTACCTACGAGGCCAACGGGGTGCCCTGGTCGGTGAAGTCGACCTCGTGGGACTTCGGTTCCGAGCTACTCGAGCCCGATCTGGATCGCATCGCCCACAACCTCGAGGTGGCGTTCAGTCACTTCCCGATCTTCAACGAGGTCGGTATCAAGCAGTTCATCAACGGCCCGTTCACCTTCACCCCCGATGGCAACCCCCTCGTGGGTCCCATCCGTGGCCAGCGGGGCCATTGGGCGGCGTGCGGTGTCATGGCCGGTCTCAGCCAGGGTGGGGGAGTGGGGCTGAGTGTCGCCAACTGGATCAGGGACGGTGATCCCGGCCACGACATCTGGGGTATGGACGTGGCTCGCTTCGGTGACTTCGCCTCTCCCGAGTTCACCCGGCGCAAGGTCATCGAGAACTACGGGCGCCGGTTCCGCATCGCCTACCCGAACGAGGTGTTGCCGGAGGGCCGCCCTCTGGCCATGTCGCCCATCCACTCCCGGCTGACCGAGGCCAACGCGGTCTGGTCGCCGAGCTTCGGGCTCGAGGTCGCCCAGTGGTTCCAGCGGCCGAACCAGGAGCCGCTCGAGAACATCACGTTCAAGCGGTCGAACTCGTTCGAGGTGGTGGCTGAGGAGGTCGCCGCGGTCCGAGGCGGAGTGGGTCTCACCGAGACCACCGGATTCGCCAAGTACGAGGTGAGCGGTCCGGGGGCCCGGGAGTGGCTCGACCAACTCCTGCCCAACACGATTCCGCAACCGGGCTGCCTCGTCCTCAGCCCGATGCTCAACGAGAGCGGCAAGCTCATTGGCGACTTCACCGTCGGGGCGCTGGTCGGCCATTCATTGGGGGTCACGGGTCGGCCCGACGTCTCCACGCCGGCCGACGCCGAGCGGTTCATGGTCTTCGGCACCGGCGCGGCTGAGCGGTACCACCAGCGCTGGTTCACCCAGCACCTGCCGGCCGACGGCTCGGTCCGGCTCGACACCCTTGGCCACCAGCTGTGTGGGCTGTCAGTGGCCGGTCCTCGGGCCCGGGAGGTCATGGCCTCGGTGTGCGATCTCGCCCTGAGCACCGAGGAGTTCCCGTTCCTCAGTTTCACCGAGACCTGGATCGGGATGATCCCGGTTCTGTTGGGGCGGATCACCTTCACCGGTGACCTCGGCTACGAGATCTGGATGCCGGCCCAGTACCAGACCGCGGTCTTCGACCTGCTGCTGGAGGCCGGCGAACCCCACGGCATCCGACTGTTCGGTCTCCAGGCCCTCAACTCCCTACGCCTCGACAAGGGCTTCGGGTCGTGGGCCACCGAGTACCGACCCATCTATGATCCGTACGAAGCCGGTTTCGGGTGGACGATCAAGTTGGGCAAGGGCGACTTCATCGGCCGCGACGCGGCCGCCGCGGTCAAGGATGCCGGATCATCACGGCGGCTGGTCTCGTTCACCGTCGAGGTGGGGTACGGCCCCGACGCCGCCGACGTGTTGGGTGACGAACCGGTCTGGCACGACGACGAAGTCGTGGGCTGGATCACCTCGGGGGGCTACGCCCATCATTCCGGGGCCTCGGTGGCTCTGGGCTACGTCCCTACTTCGCGGGCCCGGGCCACCGGCCGTTTCGAGATCGAGATCCTCGGCGTTCGCCACCCCGCTCACCTCATCGATGGCTGCCTCTGGGACCCCTCCGGCGGCCGCATGAGGGCTTGACTCACACCCCCTACATCGATATTCATCTATCTGACCTCTGGCACTTATCACCCCATAGGGGTCAGACCCCTAT
>JAAEMS010000104.1 GCA_024225275.1 Actinomycetes bacterium | reverse complement strand
CGCCGGCTCGAGGATGCACGATCGGCCTCTAGCCTTCTTCCGCTACTTCTGGATGCCCCAACCCAACCAGGATTGACCGACAACACCCGGCAGCAAGCGACTCGCAGCCGACCCGCGTCGTAGAGTCACACCAATGAAGGCCACCAACGCGGTCACCCTCCCCGACGGAACCACCGTCGGGATCCGCCTCGCCGACCAGGCCGACCGCGACGCCCTGCTCGCCGGGTTCGAACGCCTCTCACCAACCTCACGATTCCGACGGTTCTTCACCGGCATCCCGTACCTTTCGGACCAGATGGTGGACCGACTCACCGCCATCGACCAGCACCACCACGTCGCAGTTGGGGTCTTCGACCCCACCCGGCCCTCAGATATCGACAGACCAGACGGGCTCGGCGTAGGGGTAGGCCGCTACATCGTGTCTGACCGTGACCAGTCCCGAGCCGAGTTCGCAGTTGCGGTCATCGACGAGTACCAGGGCCACGGCATCGGCACCCTGTTACTCCAAGCCCTGGTCCTCATCGCCCACCAGCGCGGGATCGAAACCTTCACCGCCGACGTGCTAGCCGAGAACCACGGCATGATCTCGGTCCTCCACCGCTTCGGTGCGACGCGCGTGCACCTCGGATCTGACCCCACCGAACTGAGCTACGAGCTCGCGATCGCCGACGCTACCGCCGCACTGGAAGATCACCCCAACCACCCCGCCCTGACCGAACTCGCCGACCAGCTCCCCACGTAGACCGCAGCAGCCCCCAATGGGCATCCCCTTTTCCCGCCCACGCCTGCCCCCGACCGCCGCGAAACAGTCGACCACATTTCCTATTCGCCTGACTGCTTGCTCGTCGCAGGCCAAGATCCCGAGGTGGCCTCCCTGAGCGAACTGACTGCCCTCGTCAACGCCGCCTTCGCACAGGCCAGCCCACAGCATCCGTCGTGGCCGGATCCACACCCGCGCCGGTCCCCGACAGACGACGAGTATTCAAGGCTCACCAACCCGGACCGGTGGCGGATAGCCGGGGCTCGGGCCGACGCCTGGCTCAGTGCCATCACCCAACTCGAACTGGCGGCCGTAGGGCCAGCCAACCCAGACCTATGGGCCACCCCGCCGGGGCCCGTGCTCACCCGCACCGACCTCGTGGTGCCCCACGCAAGAGGGGCGCTGCCGATGCTCATTGCCCGCGGCCGGCTCGGCGACATCCCCGACGCTGGGGTCACAGTCGGGGTCGGCGACCCTGCCGCCCTAGTCGTCTCGGTCCCTGACTGCGGCCGCGACGCTTGCGACTCAGGTTCCCGGGACGCGCTCGACGAACTCGACGCCCACATTCTGGGCGTCCTGACCGGAGCGTTCCGAAGGCTCACCAACCGGACCCGCGAGATCACCGTCATCGGCGACGGGGGATGGAGCGGTTCGGGCCTACATCGACGCGACGACGTGACCGCAATCCTCGCCAACTCCGCCGGTTGGAGCGAACTCTCCGGCACCATCTGGCTCTGACAACCGGTGTGTCCATCCCATACCGCGCGGGCAATATCCCCCTCTGCGGCCATCCCCTCGCGCCGGGTATGTGGGGGGTTGTTCGGAGCGGTTCAGTCAGGTGGGATCGGGATCAGTGCAGGCCAAGGACAGTGAGCAGTGCTTCGTCGACACCCCAGAGCTCTTCGGGGCCGAGGTGCCCGGCCAGCTCACCGAGCCGGGACGAGTCCACGGCGCCGACCTGTTCGACCAACACCTTCGTGGTCTCGCCGGCGAGGTCGATCTCGGGACGGAATGAGGCCGCACGGGCCGAACGCGAGGTCGGAGCGACAAGAACTACCGAACGGGGCAGAAACTCATCGGCCTG
>JAAEMS010000103.1 GCA_024225275.1 Actinomycetes bacterium | reverse complement strand
TCGGCCCCCAGGAGGTCGCGTAAGAGGTCGCGGTCGAGGGCCAGGGCTGCCGCCCGACGCTCGGCCAGGGGGGCGTCACCCTCGTACATGTACTGGGCGATCCACCCGAACAGGAGGGACTGGGCCATGGGTGAGGCTTGGGGGGTGTCGACGGTGACGACCCGGATCTTGCGGCTGCGCAGCTCGGTCAGCACCTGGCGGAGGGCGGGAAGATCGAAGACATCGTTGACGCACTCACGGGTGGTCTCGAGCAGGATCGGGAACGACGGGTACTTGGCCGCCACCGAGAGGAGGTCAGCGGCTCGCTGCCTCTGCTGCCAGAGGGGGGTGCGCTGGTCGGGGCGGCGGCGGGGCAGGAGCAGGGCCCGGGCCGCACATTCGCGAAAGCGCGCCGCGAACATGGCCGTGCCGGGCAGCTGCCCCACGACGATGTCGTTGACCTCGTCGGGGTCGATGACCAGCTCCTCCACCGGGAACTCCTCGACCGCGTCGGGGAGACGGAGCACGATTCCGTCGTCGCTCCACATGAGCTCGACGTCGAGGCCCCACTGCTCGGCCAGGCGGTGCTGGAGGGCCATGCCCCAGGGGGCGTGGACCTGGGCACCGAACGGCGACAGGATGCACACCCGCCAGTCGCCGATCTCGTCGCGGAAACGTTCGATCACGATGGTGCGGTCGTCGGGGACCACGCCGGTGGCTTCGGCCTGTTCGGCCAGATACCCAACCAGGTTCTGGGCGGCCAGGGGATCGAGGCCGTGGTCGTCACGGAGTCGATCCAGCGCCCCCTTGTCGTGGCGGATCTCGCGCACGAACGCGCCCAGCGCCCGACCCAACTCGAGGGGACGTCCGGGCCCGTCACCGTGCCAGAACGGCATCTTCCCGGGCTGGCCGGGGGCGGGACTGACGACCACCCTCTCGTGGGTGATGTCCTCGATGCGCCATGTGGACGCGCCCAGCAGGAAGGTCTCGCCTGGGCGTGACTCGTAGACCATCTCCTCGTCGAGCTCGCCCACCCTGGTTCCGTCGGGCAGGAAGACGCCGAACAGGCCCCGGTCGGGGATGGTGCCGGCGTTGGTGACCGCGATGCGTTGAGAGCCGGCGCGACCCCGGACGCTGCCGCCCACCCGATCCCAGACAATGCGGGGCCGCAGTTCGCCGAAATCCTCGGACGGATAGCGTCCCGACAAGAGGTCGAGTACCGAGTGCAGCATCTCGTCGGACAGTTCGACAAAGGGTGCCGCCCCCCTCACGAGGGCTGCCAGTTCGTCGACCGACCAGTCGTCGAGGGCGCACATGGCCACGATGTGCTGGGCCAGGACGTCGAGGGGGTTGCGCGGATAGCGGGTCTCCTCGATGAGGCCGTCGCGCATGCGCTGGACGACCACCGCGGTCTCGACCAGATCGGACCGGTGTTTGGGGAACAGTCGACCCCGGCTGGGGGCACCCACCTGGTGACCGGCCCGGCCGATGCGTTGCATGCCGCGGCTGACGGCGCCCGGCGACTCGACCTGCACCACCATGTCTACCGCGCCCATGTCGATGCCGAGCTCGAGCGAGCTGGTGGCCACCAGCCCCTTCAGCTCGCCCCGCTTCAGCTCGTCTTCGATGATGAGCCGACGCTCGCGACTGAGCGAACCGTGGTGGGCCTTGACCAGCTCATGACCCTCGGCCGGCGACTGACCTTCGGCTTCAGCCCCCCGATTCTCGCCCTCGAGGGCCAGCTCGTTGAGCCGGGTGGCCAGGCGCTCGGCCAGGCGGCGGGCATTGACGAAGACCAGGGTGGACCGGTTCTCCTGGATGAGCTCGAGGAGCCGGGGATGTATCGAAGGCCAGATCGAGCGCCGGACAGGGCCGCCGGCGGCCGGCCCGCTGACCGGTTCGTCGATGACCTCGCCCAGGGCCCCCATGTCGTCCACCGGGACCACGACCTCGATCTCGATCTCCTTGGTGAGTCCGGCGTCGACGATGGTGACCGGACGGGCCTGGAGGTTGCCCGACTCGCCGATCTCGAATCCGCCGAGGAAGCGAGCGATCTCGTCGAGGGGGCGCTGGGTGGCCGACAGGCCGATGCGTTGGGGTGGATGATCGGTGATGGCGTCGAGCCGTTCGAGCGACAGGGCCAGGTGGCTACCCCGCTTGGTGCCGGCCATGGCGTGAATCTCGTCGATGATGACCGTCTCCACCCCGACGAGGGTCTCGCGGGCCCGCGACGTGAGCATCAGGTAGAGCGACTCGGGAGTGGTGATGAGAACGTCGGGGCTCTGACGCACCAGGGCCCGCCGCTCATTGGCGGGGGTGTCGCCGGTGCGCATGCCGACGGTGGGCACGTGGCGCTCCAGACCCAGCCGCTGGGCGGCCAGATCGACACCGTGGAGGGGGGCACGCAGGTTCTTCTCGACATCGACGGCCAGAGCCCGCAGGGGGGAGAGGTAGAGGACCCGGGTACGGCGCTCCTTGTCAGCCGGGACCGGCTGGGTGGCCAACTGATCGAGGCTCCAGAAGAAGGCACTGAGGGTCTTGCCGGAGCCGGTGGGGGCGAGGATCAGGGTGTGTTCGCCGGCGGCGATGGCCGGCCAGCCCAGGGCCTGGGGCTTGGTGGGTTGGCCGAAGGTGGTGGTGAACCACGCCCGCGCCGGCTCCGAGAACAGAGCGAGTGGATCAGGCACCATCAGCCCAACCTACCGACGGCCTGTGACACCGGGTAGGCAGGCGCGGGACTGGAGGGGAGCGAGAAGGCCCGAAGGAGAGACCGAAGATCCAACGACGGGTGCACTACCGTCCCTCAGACGCCTTCACTACGCTCGCTCCATGCTCCGCGGCCCCCTTCTCCCTGCGCGCTGGCAGCGCATGCGTCCCAGCCGGGCCGCCGGGGTCCTGGGCGCGGGCCTGGTGGCCGGACTGGCAGTGGGTTTGGTGACGGGCGCGTCGGGATCGGCCGGCACCCCTGTGGCGCTGGTGGGCTCCAGCCGGCCGCCGGTCACCGCCCACATCGTCCCCCTTCCCACCACCACGACATCGACCACAACCACCACGACCAGCACGACCACCATCCCCCTCAACGACCTTCCGGTCATCGCCGACCTCGCGACCGAGACGGTGGGGCTCACCACCCGCCTCACCGGCTCGACCTCAGACCCCGACGGCAATGTGGTGCTGGCCGAGGTGCGCTGGGGCGACGGCACCACCGATGAGGTGCCGGGGCCGCTCGAAGCCCTCGACCTGACCCACCGCTACGAGGCCGAGGGCGACTACCGGGTCGTCGTGGTGGTTCACGATGATCGGCAATCCGGCGTCGTAGGCCTGACCGAAGCCAGCCCCGAGGCTGTCCAAATGGTCGAGGTGGAATCGATCACCCTCACCTCGCGCAACCAGTGCGACCGGTTCAGTGACGACAATGAGTTCGTGGTCAGCATCCACCTCCTCGACGACGGCCGCCGCGAACCCGAACCCGGCGATCCCACGTACTTCGAGCGCCGCACGATGAACAAGGGCGACGAGGTACTCATCGAGCTGGGCTGGCAGAAAGAGATCCGACCAGGAACAGGAGCCGATCTCGTGTTCTACCTGGTCGAGACCGACAGCTTCGCCGAGGGGGGCAACCAAGAGCTGGGTCCGTGGCGCTTCGACCTCGACTGGCCGGCCAACGGCATCGACGCGGGCCTACTGATCGAGGGTGGTGGCTGCGAAGCCGAACTGTGGCCGGTGGTGAACATCACCGAGCCTGCTCCCGCCTACGAGGAGTGACCCGAGCCACATGGCATCCTTGATCCATGGTTGACCCGCTGGCCGGTAACGAACCCGAGGACTACTCCGATCTGTCGCACCACACGATCGGCGAGCGGATCCACGACCTCGGCGAGCGTCTCGAAGAGGCCGCGGTCGAGGCCGAGTTCCGGACCGGTGTCCACGAGGAAACGGTCGAGGAAGCCAAGGCCCACATCGCCATCCGAGTGGGGCGGATGACCCTCGGGTTCCTCACGGTCATCATCGGCATCGTCCTGCTACCCCTGCCCGGGCCCGGCTGGGTGATCATCGCCGGCGGCCTCGTGATCCTGGCCCAGGACTTCGTGTGGGCCGAGCGCACCCTGCGCTTCGTGCGCAACAAGGTGCCCGGCCTCCCTGAAGACGGCGCCATCCCCCGTAACGCGTGGATCACCATGGGGGTGTTCGGTGTGGGGGGAGTGGCCGCCAGCTACTGGTGGTACGTGCTGCGCTAGGTCCCGTCTCGTGTGGGTCACCACCAGAGGGCAACGACTCAGGCGGCCGCTCCCCCAGGACCTGGTGGCGGACTTCCAGGAACTTGGGGAGGTCGCGCTGGTGGACCAGGGTCAGGCGTTTGGTGGCACGGGTGACGGCCACGTACAGGGCGCGCATGCCCTGGCTTTCCTGATCGATGATGTCGGCCGGCTCGACGACCACTGCGCCATCGAGCTCGAGGCCTTTCACCAGACCCACCGGTACCACCGTGATCTGACTCTCGAGGCCGTGACGGGCAGCGCGGCCGTGTTCGATGCCGGCCCGGTCGAAAGCCTCGCTCATCGGGTCGACGAGCTCGCGGGGACAGATCACCCCAACCGAGCCGGTACCCACGGCCTCGACCTCGACCAGAGTTGCGGCCACCACCTCACCCAGCAGGTCGGCGTGGGCCCGGACCACCCGGGGAGGGTCGCCGGTATCGCGCACCGAGCGGGGAGGGGTGAGCTGGGGGGCAGCCACGGCCAGCACCCGGGCGGCCAGATCCATGGATGGGCCGGGGATGCGGTAGCCGAGGGTCAGTTCGGTGAGGCGGGGCGGGTGGCGCTCGGGGAGATGTTCGAGGATCTCGCCCCAGTCGTTGTGGGCCCACGCTCCGGTGGATTGAGCGATGTCGCCGACGATCGTCAGCGACCCGTTGAGCGACCGGCGGGCCACCATGCGGAGCTCCATGGGTGACAGATCCTGGGCTTCGTCGATGACGATGTGGCCGTAGGTTCGGATCTCGTCGGCCAGCTTGTGGGAGGGCCGCTTGCCCAGCACAGCCCGGGCCTCGTCAAGCAGGGGCACGTCGTCGGAGGTCCAGATCACCTTGCTGGCGTGGGCCGAGCGGTCACGATGGAGGAGGTCGAGCTCGGAGTCGGAGAACTCGCGGCGGCCCGCGGATCGGAGCAGGGCCCGGCTGCCCAGCAGGTCGTGGAGGAAGTGGGCCGGCGACAGGAGGGGCCACATCCATTCGAGGATCTCGCGGATCTCGGGTCCGGTCCGCAGGCGCTCGCGGACGGCCTCGGGGCTCATGCCGGTGGGATGGGACTCGGCGAGAGCCTCGTACACCTGGGCCACCACGTACCGGCGGCCGGCGTTGTGGGTGCGGAAGCGGCGTCGAGCCTCGTTGATGATGGTGGTGCTGCGTTCGACCGTGAGACGCAGGTGGTAGAGCCCGAACGCGATACGGGCATCAGCGCGGAGGGGGCGCTGACGGTCGCGGATGGCGCGAGCCAGCACATCGGCGACCTTCAGGTCGCCCTTGATCCGGGCCACCAGCTCAGGGTCGGAGCCCCGTACCGCGACCTCGGGCAGGAGGTCGGCCAAGAGGGAGAGCTGGACCCCGGCCTCACCCAACGAAGGCAGCACCTGCTCGATATACCCCAGGAAGAGGCGGTTGGGGCCCAGGACCAGAACGCCCTGACCCTCGAGTGGGAAGCGGTGGCTGTAGAGCAGGTAGGCGGCCCGGTGGAGAGCCACGACGGTCTTGCCGGTGCCGGGCCCACCCTGAACGACGAGGATGCCGGGCAGGGCCGAGCGGATGACCTGGTCCTGCTCGCCCTGAATGGTGGCGACGATGTCGTTGAGACGCCCGGTACGGGACTCCTCGAGAGCCGAGATGAGTGCTCCGTACCCTGCGAGGCGACTCTCGTTGCCGGCCGACCCTGGGCCGAAGACCTCGTCGTCGAGGCCGATGAGGGTGTGGCCCCGGCTGGCGAAGTGGCGGCGCCGACGGAGATCCATGGGATCGGGGCCGGTGGCCCGGTAGAAGGCCTCGGCGATGGGGGCCCGCCAGTCGACCACCATGACGTCCTGGTTCTCGTCGGAGACCGCCATCCGCCCGATGTAGTAGGTGCCCGGGTCGTCGGGAGGCCGCGAGTCGGGTTCGAAGTCGAGCCGGCCGAAGACCAGCGACTGGTCGCCCAGATTGAGCTGGCTCAGCCGGTTGACGATGTTCTCCTGGAACACTTCTCGTTCCCAGCGGGCCTGGTTGGTACCGCCTCGGCCGGTCTCGACCATGTTCTGAAGACGCAGAGCGTCGCGACGGGTTGCTTCGAGGCGCTCGAAGGCGCGATCGATGTAGGTCTGTTCTGATTCGAGCTCGGGATGGATGGCCGATTCACCCACAGTGGCACCCAGCCTTGAAAACGGGGATTGGACAGTCTACCCGCCGGAGATGCAACTCACCGTCACAGTCCGTGGTCCCGGGTGAGCCGGGACCACGGGGCCGTCGAGCTGTGGCACGCTCCAGGGCATGCTCTCCATCGGTCTCGTCCTGGGTGCCGGCGGAATCATCGGCACCGCCTACCACGCCGGCACCCTCGCGGCTCTGGCCGACCAGACCGGCTGGGACCCCCGTCGGGCCACCGTGATCGTCGGAACCTCAGCCGGATCCGGGGTGGGGGCCACAGTGCGGGCCGGTCTGCCGATCATCGACCAGTTCAACCGCACCGTGGGCCGGCCCACCTCGCCCGACACCACCCGCCGCATTGCCGGCATGCCCCGCCTCGACCTCCCGGGCCCACAAGAGATGGCCTTGCGCCCGGTACCGGCGTCGCCGGCGATGATCGCCCGATCGGTGCTGCGTCGAGGTCGGGTCCGGCCCGGAATCGCCGTCGCGGGCACCATGCCCCGGGGTCGGGTACCGACCGCGGTCATGGCCGAACGGGTCAACTGGCTCCACGACCACCATTGGCCCACCGACGCCCTCTGGATCTGCGCCGTCGAACTGGGCTCGGGGAAGAGGGTGGTGTTCGGCCGCAACCGTCACGACGCCGACGTCGGCACCGCGGTGGCCGCGTCGTCGGCCATCCCCGGGTTCTTCGAGCCGGTCGCGCTGGGGGGCAGTGAGTTCATCGACGGGGGCGCCCATTCCCCCACCAACGCCGATCTGGTGGCCGATCTCCATCTCGATCTGGTGGTCGTCGTCTCACCTATGTCGGCCACCCGGTCGGCCCAGGGACGCGACCTCCAATCCTTGAACCGGGGGCTACACGCCCTCACCCTGGCCGGCGAGGTGCGCCGAATCCGCGAGGCCGGCACGCCGGTGCTGGTGCTCCAACCCACCAGCGCTGATCGGGCCGTCATGGGTGACCAGCTCATGGACCCCCAGCGAGCCGGCCCCGCCGCCGAGCAGGCCTACCTGTCGGTCGAGGGCAAGCTCGCCCGCGACGAGAGCCGCCAGGCCACCGAGATCCTGCGCGCCGCCACCAGCTAGGCCCCTCAGCCGGCCTCCTGGGGGCTGATGTCGACGCCCAGCTGGTCGCTGAATCTGGCGTAGTACTCAGCGTCGTCGACCCGGCCCATCTCGACCCAGTCCTCGTCGCTCAAGGAGGCTCGGGCCTCGATCATCTCCGAACCCCACGACACCGGCCAGCGCAGCTTGTAGTCGTCGGTGGTGACGGCCTCGTGGATGACGGCCCCGACCTCTTCGGGTGGTGTGGCGTGAGGAATGCCCGCCGCGTAGAACTGGAACATACGGCCGTACTGCTGGTCGTAGGCGCCGGTGGTGTTGGTGGCGTCAACGTTCTTGGCGAAGATTGCCGACTTGGTGATGCCCGGCTCGATGAGACAGACGCGGATTCCGAAAGGGGCGACCTCCTGAGCCAATCCCTCGGTCATGGCCTCGACCGCGAACTTCGACACGTAGTACGGCGACTGGGCTATGTGGGCGACCCGGCCGACCACCGAGCTGAAATTGACGATGGTGCCCGAACCCCGTTCGCGCATCTGGGGCAGGACGGCCTGGATCAGGCGGATCCCTCCATAGACGTTGGCGTCCATGACCTGCTCGTACAGCTCGATCGGGCACTCTTCGGTCACCCCGTTACCGCCGACACCAGCGTTGTTGATCACGACGTCGATTCCGCCGGAGTCTTCGGTGACCTGGGCCACCGCGGCGTTGACGGAGCCGGTGTCGGTGACGTCGAGGACGACCGGACGGACCTCGACGCCGGCCTCGGCCGACAGGGCCGCGAGCTTCTCGCCCTTGTCGAGCGAGCGCATGGAGCCATAGACGGTCCAGCCTCGACGGGCGAGCTCAATGGCGGCGCCCCGCCCGATGCCCGAGTTGCTTCCGGTGATGAGTGCGACAGTCACTGTCATACCCTCTCGGCCACTTCGCTTCGCTCAGTCATGGACGGAGACTACGGCGCGAGGCGTGGGCCTGCCGACATGGCAGAGTAGCCACCATGAACGAGCCCGCAACCCGTGTCCTCCACGCCGACGCCGGCATCGAGGACAGTCCCGACATCGCCCCCCCTCTCCACCTCTCAACGACCTACGCGCGGGACGCTGACGGCGAAGCGGGCAGCCATGTGTATCGACGCGACCACCACCTCACCAGCGAGCGACTCGAGAAGGTGCTGGGCGAGCTCGAAGGAGGTACGGCACTCGTCTACCCGTCGGGTATGGGGGCGATCGCCGCGGTGTTGCGCAGCCTCAACCCAGCCCGGGTCTGCCTCCCCGACGACGTCTACCACGGCACCCGGCATCTGGTGACCGTCGAGACCGAGCTGGGCCGCTGGGAGCAGACAGACCTCTACGAGCTCGAACCGGGCGACGTCTGGTGGGTCGAGAGCCCGTCGAATCCCAAGTGCCTGATCACCGACATCGCCGCCACCGTGGCTGCCGCCCGTGATCGAGGCGTGAAGGTGGTCGTGGACTCAACCTTCGCCACCCCCATTCTCCAACAGCCCCTTCAGCTGGGTGCCGATGCGGTAGTCCACGCCACCACCAAGTTCATCAACGGCCACAGCGACGCCATGGGAGGGATGGCGGTCACCAATGACGACACCCTGGTCGAGAGGATGCGCAGCCTCCGGGTGGCCGACGGATCCCTGATGGGGAACCTCGAGGCGTGGCTGACCCTTCGCGGGGTGCGAACCCTGCCCTTGCGGGTCGAGCGACAGTCGTCGTCGGCCGAGGCCATCGCCGACGTTCTGGTCCGCGACCCCCGGGTCACCAAGGTCTGGTACCCGGGCCTGGCCGACCACCCTCTCCACGATGTGGCCGCCTCCCAAATGAGCGGGTACGGGGGCATGTTGTCGTTCGAGGTCGATTCGTTCGAGGCCGCCAACGCCGTCTTGGCCCGGTTGAAGCTGTTCCGGGTGGCAACCTCGCTGGGCGGCGTCGAATCGCTGGCCGAGCACCGTCGCCGGGTCGACGATCATGCCCCAGAGGGTCTGATCCGCCTGTCGGTCGGGCTGGAGAGCCCCACCGACCTGTTCGCCGACCTCGACCGTGCCCTCGGGACCCAGGACGGCGGGCAGGAGAAGAAGGGGGCGATACGCTCGCCCCGGTGAGTGATTCCCCCCCAACCGACCCCCTGGCCGGCTCCCCGTTTCTGGCGGCCTGCCGGTGTGAACCCCACGACCGGATCCCTGTCTGGTTCATGCGCCAGGCCGGGCGATCCCTACCCGAATACCTGGCCATCCGGGGCACCGGATCGATCCTCGAAGCGGTCGGCGACCCCGACCGGGCCACCGAGATCACCCTCCAGCCCGTCCGCCGCTACGGCGTCGACGCCGCCATCCTCTACAGCGACATCGTGGTGCCAGTCCACGCCATCGGCTTCGGCGTCGAAATCAAGCCGGGGGTCGGACCGGTAGCCGAGAACCCGTTCCGGTCGGCCGCCGACTTGGAGCGCATCCGTCCTCTCGAACCCGACGTCGACACCCCCTATGTCCTCGAGACCGTTCGCCGGCTGGTGGCCGAGCTCAACCCCCACGGGGTCCCGGTCATCGGGTTCGCGGGTGCCCCGTTCACGGTGGCGAGCTACCTCGTCGAGGGTGGCCCCAGCCGCGACTGGCTCAAGACCAAGTCGCTGATGCACGGCGACCCCGACCTTTGGCACCAGCTGATGGGCCGGCTGGCCGACATGGCCATTGTCTCACTCGAGAGCCAGATCGAGGCCGGGGCCCGCTCCATCCAGCTGTTCGACTCCTGGGCCGGAGCTCTCACCGTGTCCGACTACCGCCAGTTCGTGATGCCCCACTCGGTCGCCATCTTCGACGCGGTCGCCGATCTAGGTGTGCCCCGCATCCACTTCGGTGTGACCACCGGTGAGCTGCTCTCCTCGATGGGCGAGGCCGGGGCCGACGTCGTCGGCGTCGACTGGCGCACACCACTGTCCATCGCCCGCCAGCGGGTCGGGACCGACAAGGCCCTTCAGGGCAACCTCGACCCCGCCATCGTGAACGCCCCGTGGCCTGCGGTCGAGGCCGCGGTTCGGGCTGTCGTCGCCGAGAACGCCGGCCACCCCGGCCATGTGTTCAACCTGGGCCATGGTGTCATGCCGAGCCTCGATCCTGATGCGCTGAAGCGCATCGTCGAGCTGGTTCACTCCCTGGATCCTGGAGGATCGACCCCACCGAGACCATGATCCGGGCTGCCCTTGTTGGCCGGAGGAGTCAGCGGGTCGGATCCATGCACCCGATCGAACCATCACCTCCTGAACTTTCCGCGCCGGGTCCCAGAAAACTCGAAGTTGGCGCGGAAAGTTGGCGGGGGGGTGGCGCGACTGGCCTTGGAGGCGCTGGCCAGCGACCATGGGGGGAGTCATGACTGCCCTCGCTCCCCCCGGTTGGCGCGCTCCGTCGCGACTGTCCGACGTTCCCGTGAGTCTCCGCTGCGTGTTCGGCGGTCTGGCCCTGGCGGCATCGGTGCCCCCGTGGGGCTGGTGGCCGCTGGCCTTCGTGGGGTGGGCGGTCCTCGACCGGCTGATCGCCGACCAACCCCGGGCCGTGCGGTTCCGCCGCACCTGGCTGCTGGCCGCGGCATGGCTGTACCCCTCGATCCTCTGGATGTTCGACCTCACCGCGCCCGGATACATCGTGGCCTGCGCCGCCTACTCGGCCTACTTCGGCGTGGCGGCCATGATCACGCCGGCGGCCGCGCCGTGGCGCTGGCTGGCATTGCCCGGAGGGGTGGCGCTGGCCGAGATGGCCCGATGGTATTTCCCGTTCGGGGGTGTACCCCTGTCCACCATGGCGATGAGCCAGGCCAACTCGCCGCTCGCTCCCCTCGTGAGGCTCGCCGGCCCTCTCCTTCTGGTCCTCGTGGTGGTCGGGCTCGGTGTCGCCATCTCAGCCGCCATCGATCGGCGATGGCGGACCAGCGGCGGCATCGTCGGCGCGGTGATCGTCCTGATGGTGGCCGCCTGGGTTGCGCCAGCCGGTTCGGCCGTCGACACCCTCGATGTGGCGGTCATCCAGGGTGGTGGACCCCAACGCACCCGGGCCAGCTCGGATCAGCCTCCCATCGTGTTCCAACGCCACGTCGACGCCACCCTCAGCATCGATCGGCCCGTCGACCTGATCCTCTGGCCCGAGAACGTGGTGAACCCGGGCCCCTCACTCGATGCCAGCGAGGCCGAGGAACGACTCCTCGAGCTGGCCAACCAGTTGGACGCACCAATCCTGCCGGGCTGGTTCTTCCGGGTTGACGGTGGCACCGTCAACTTCCACAACGTGATCCTCCCCGACCTGACCGTGGGCGACCGCTACGACAAGGTGCGCACGGTTCCGTTCGGCGAATTCGTGCCCCTCCGGTCCGTGCTCGAACAGTTCAGCTCGGCCCTCCCCCAGAACGACGTCATAGCGGGCACCGCGCCCGCGGTACTCGACACCCCCGCGGGTCGAATGGGGGTCTCCATCTCGTGGGAGATCTTCTTCGCCCACCGGGCTCGCGACGCCGTCGGCAACGGGGGCGAGGTCCTGCTCAATCCCACCAACGGCTCGTCGTACTGGCTGACCCAGGTCCAGTCGCAGCAGGTGGCATCGTCGCAGCTGCGGGCCCTCGAGACCGGGCGCTGGGTCCTACAGGCCGCGCCCACCGGGTTCTCGGCCATCGTCTCGCCCGACGGTGAGGTGATCGAGCGCACCGGGATCAGCGAGGCCAAGGTCCTGTACGCCACGATCGAGCGCCGCAGCGGCCTGACCCTGGCCAACCGGGTGGGCGTCTGGCCGGTGGTTCTCCTCGCGGCCCTGGGGTTGGTGCTGGCCAATCGGTTGGTGCCTACCCGGCAACCGTCAGAGCCTTGATCGGGCCCTCAACCACTCATCACATTCTCCTCACATACCAACCCGATACTGATCTCATCAGAACGGCAGGAGCAACCCCCCAAGGAGAGTCCCCAAGATGAAGAAGAGTGTGAAAGCCATCGGAGTATCCGGCCTGCTGGTCGGCGGTCTGGCCCTCGGGTCGGTCCTATCCCCAATCTCATTCGCTTCGGCCCAGGACGATACTGATCCCAGCATCGAAGCCCCGGCCGGCGAGTCAGCCGAACAGGGCCGTTCCGGTCCCCACCACCAAGGCCGCCTCGGCACCGAGGTTCTCGACCGCATGGTCGAGGACGGCGTGATCGATCAGGCCACGGCCGACGGCATCGCCGAATGGCTCGAGGCCGACAAGGCCGAGCGCCAGGCGGAGCACGAGGCCCGCCGGACCGAGCATCTGGAGACAGTGGCCGGCTACATCGGCATCAGCACCGACGACCTCCAGGCCGCCCTCGAGGAGGGCCAGAGCCTTGCCGAGATCGCCGAGGCCAATGCCAAGGACGTCGACGAGCTGGTCGACGAACTGGTGGCCGATGCCACGGCCGATATCCAGGAGCGGGCCACCGAGCACGACATCCCCGAGGAGCAGGTCGAGCAGATGCTCGAGAACGTCGAGGAGCGGGTCGAGGCCCGGGTC
>JAAEMS010000102.1 GCA_024225275.1 Actinomycetes bacterium | reverse complement strand
GCCAGCGCCGAGGAAGCGGCGGCCGCAGATTGTGTGCTCGTCTTGGTCGACCATGCCGCCTTCGACATCGATGCGATCACCGCGGCAGCCTCCTTCACCCTCGACACTCGCCACGCCGCCAGCGTCGGCGAGATCGAGTACCTGTAGCCCATGCGGGTCATCTGTGTAGCCGCGGCGCGGCCCAACTTCATGAAGGTCAAGCCGGTCATGGATGCCCTCGAGGCCAAGGGGGCCGAGGTGGTCCTCGTGCACACGGGCCAGCACTATGACCCGTCGATGTCCGACGTCTTCTTCGAGGATCTGGGCATCCGCGAGCCCGATCATCACCTGGGTGTCGGATCCGGCACCCACGCGGAGCACACCGGGCAGGTGATGGTCGCATTCGAACAGCTGCTCGACTCGAACCCTGCCGACGTGCTGGTGGTCGTGGGCGACGTCAACTCCACGCTCGCCTGCGCGATCGTAGGAGCGAAGGCCGGTGTGAGGGTTGCCCACGTCGAAGCAGGGCTTCGAAGCCGGGATTGGGATATGCCCGAGGAGGTGAACCGGGTGGTCGCCGACCGCGTTTCTGACTATCTCTTCGCCCCGTCTGCCGACGCAGTCGAGAACCTTCGTTCCGAGGGCTACCGCGACGACCAGATCCACCTGGCCGGCAACGTCATGATCGACACTCTTCTTTCCAACGCAGATAGGGCCCGGGAACGAGACGTAGTCTCGAGGCTAGGGCTCCACCCCGGGGCCTACGGGCTGGTGACCCTCCACCGGCCGTCGAACGTCGATGAGCCAGAGGTGCTGGAGGATCTGCTCGGCACCTTGGGTGAGATCGCCGGACGACTCCCTCTGGTCTTCTCAGTGCATCCGCGAACTCGAGCGAAGATCGAAGGCCTCGGGATGCCCGACGGGATCACCGTCACCGAGCCACTCGGCTACCTCGACTTCCTTGCCCTTCAGGCATCGTCGGCCTTGGTGCTCACCGATAGCGGCGGAATCCAGGAGGAGACAACTGCGCTCGGCATCCCCTGCCTGACCCTCAGAACTACGACTGAGCGTCCGATCACCATTAGCGATGGTACCAATCAACTTGTGGGCATTGAAAGAGACGCGATCCTCCGTGCAACCTCATCAGTACTCGACGACGGGGTCGAACCCCGCTGTCCAGCGATATGGGACGGCCACGCGGGCCAACGGATCGCTGACGTGATCATGACGAAGGCCGATACTTCTCTGGGCCCGAGACCTACCGACCTGGCTGCGGAGGTGGAGTCATGAAACAGGTCGTGCAATCCGCCGGCGGCGGCGCCGTCGAGATTGTCGAAGCTCCCGCCCCCCAATTGACTACAACCAGCGTCCTAGTTGCCACTGAGGCCACCCTGATCTCTTCCGGGACCGAGAGAGCGGTCACCAAGCTCGCTCAATCAAGTCTCCTGGACAAGGCCCGCGCTCGGCCCGACCTGGTGAAACAGGTGATCAGCAAGGCTAGAACCGACGGGCTGAAGCCCACGATCCAAGCGGTACGGAGCCGATTGGCCGATGATCTAGCACTCGGCTACTCGGGTGCTGGGACGGTACTCGAGGTGGGATCAGCGGTTCGGGGGATCCTGCCTGGCCAACGGGTAGCCACCGGCGGGGGCGGATTCGCCAGTCATGCCGAGTTTCAGGCCGTGCCGTGGGTGCTGGCATCGCCCTTGCCCGACAATGTGACTGCCGAACAGGCGTCATTCGCAACTGTCGCCTCGGTTGGGCTTCACGGCCTCCGCCAAGCCGATACCAGGATCGGATCGAAGATCGTAGTCGTGGGCCTCGGTCTCATCGGCCAGCTGACCGCCCGCATGGCGGTTGCCTCCGGGTGCGACGTTCTTGGAATCGATCTGGATCAACGACTCCTCGATCTGGCTGAAGCCCACGGCATTCAGACCGCTCTCGAGACGGGGGCCGATACGACCGCTCACATCCTCGACTGGAGCCGGGGCCGGGGTGCCGATGCCGTGGTGATCACCGCCGGAGCCCAAGGGAACTCTGGGATCATCAGGGCCGTGCCCGACCGCTGCCGCGACCGAGCGACGGTGGTTGCCGTTGGTGATGTGGGCCTCGACCTCGATCGCAACGACTTCTACCTGAAGGAGTTGGATCTCAAACTGGCGCGCAGCTATGGACCTGGGCGCTACGACCGCTCCTACGAAGACTGGGGCGTGGACTACCCGGTTGGCCACGTCCGTTGGACAGAGGGCCGCAACCTGGAGGCAGTGGTAGATCTGTTGGCCTCAGGCCGGCTCGAGGTTGATGACCTTGTCACGCACCGCTTTGAGATATCCTTAGCAACCAAAGCGTATGAGGTTCTCGATGACTCCAACGAATCTGCTATTGGCATCGTATTGAGCTACCGGCCCACCAGGCCTGAGCGAACAATCAACACGACTTCATCGGGCAAGAAGGCCAGGAGTAGACGTCGAACTGTCGGGATTGTCGGGGCTGGGCCCTTTGTCCGATCTATGGTCATTCCGGGGCTACGGGCCGCCGGGTTCGGCCCTATTGTCCATGTTGCCTCAGCCTCAGGGCTGACGGCCAGCCGTCTCGCCGAACGGGAGGCCATTCCCAAGGTCTCCAGCTCGGCAGAAGCGGTGGTGAATGATCCTGAAGTTGACACAGTTGTCATTGCGACGACGCACTCAACTCATGCCGCTTATACGGCAACTGCACTTGACGCTGGTAAGAACGTCTATTGCGAGAAGCCCGTCGCGATTTCACTGGCTGAGCTCGAAGAAGTCGAGAGAGCATTGTCGACTAGCGATGGCCGCCTCTATGTTGGGCTGAATCGGCGCTGGTCGCCAATGCTGACCGCCGTTCGGAACTCCCTCGCTGCGGGCTCCGGGCCGGTCTCAATCCTATACCGAGTGAATGCTGGCCCGGTTTCGCCCTCCCATTGGTACAGCGACCCCCACGAAGGCGGCCGGCTCCGGGGCGAGGTTTGCCATATGATTGATGCCGCATCGTCGCTGGTCGATTCGCACGCGACGAGTGTCTACGCTGTGAGCCCCAACTCGCTCAGTCACGACTCGTTCTCTGTGTTGATCAGCTACGCCGACGGCTCCTCTGCCTCCATTGTCTATGAGGCCAAGGGCTGGGTGGGCCTCCCCAAGGAGTACTGCGAGGTGTCGGGCCGTGGGATGACTGCCATCCTCGACAACTATCGGAGCCTGACAATCAACGGTCGCGAGCAGAAGGTAGCGGCAGGCAAGGGTCATACCGAAGGACTGGCGGCTTTCCGCGGGGCGATCGAGAGCGGCACCGAGCCCGAGACACGTGAACTACTCTCGTCGAGCCGGACAACGCTCTGTGCCGCTCTGTCAGTATCGCTCGGCCGAGCTGTCTCGCCCGAGTTGCTGGATACGGTCGGAGATGATCTGGACGTGAACGGCTCTACTCCAGTCCCCTCCACCAACGTCGAGTGACGAGGCCCAGGATTGGTGGCCCTATCCTCCGCGTGAGGGTGTTGAGCACTGTTCCGACGACGTGGAGAACTCCGTGACCACGGCTTCGGTGTCCTCCAATATCAGTCGTCGCGTCGAGCGCCATGCTCCGTAGGAGGGGCTGACAGCCACTGACTCCCAACGGGCGGGGCAACTAGATTCAACTGACAGCCCCCCTACGATCCCGTCGAGTGTCCACCCGACCCTGAGTCGCTGGCCTTCCGGCCCCTCATCGCGCACCACCACAGAATCGGAGCGCAGCGAGATCTGCCGACAGACGGTTCCTCCCCGCCTCAGCTCGAGAACGAACTCAGCATCGATGCCGCCCTCCACTTCCTTTACGACGGCGTGTGCCTTCGGCCATCCGGCGTAGAGGAATTTGCCCACCCGCCTTGTCGGCCAGCCGGTGCTCGGCACCGGCGAGTTGTGATTCTCCGCAGAGGCGAGCGCACCGGGTTCTCCAATGGCCGGCGAGTACGACTGGGTTCCAGAATCGGGTGCAATGTTCAGGCCCTGGTACCAAACATCGCAGTGCAGCTGGTCGTCCTCGGTGGGACGGAACTCAGGAGACCCGCACCGCACATAGACCGTCCAATCATCGTTCCTGAGAACATGGACACCCATGTCAGGAAACGAGTACGCCGAGCGCAGATCGCGATTGACACCGGGTGAACCCGCCTCATACCCAAACCACGCCAAAGCCTCCGACTCTTGCCCATCGATGCCCCCCACTTCAGGCATGAACGTGGCCAGTGAGAGGGTGACGTCATCTCGCACATGACGATGTGGCGCAGCGCTCAGCGGCAGAACGCGAGCGCCGTCGTCTGGCCCCATGAACGGAGCCATTCCGCTGGCCGGCTCCATCAAGGCATGTAGATACCGCGTTGCCCTGATTGCAGCTGCGTCAATCTCTGCCGGCAGGGTGCACCCGCCCGCTGAGGCCACCGCGCGGGCCCACACCAGGTCATGGAGGAAGACGCGGTGGTAATTGGTCGAATACTGGGAGGATCCTCCGTCCTCGAGAATCAGCGTTCCGGCCACCTCAGCCAGCTCGGCGAATCCTCGACGCCGATAGATATCGGCCTCATCTCCGGGGAAGAGGCACCCCGCGGTGATGAGGCCGACTGCCTCGCTTGCATGATGATTGTTCCGCTGGCTGCGGGCGTACGCGATATTGGAGAGAATTCGTGCGGCCGTGACTTTGGCCAGCCGGTTGAGCTTTGCCGTTCGGTCCCCGGTCAAGAGGTGGGGCATGGCCTGAGCGGCACATAGGCACGAGATCAGCCGGAACGTTGCCTCCTGGCCGCAAGCCCAGTTGACTCCGGTGTTCGGAGGATTCTGTTCCTCCCACTCGTCGAAGAGCTCCCAGAAGAGTTCGCCGGCCCCAAGCGTGGGAGACATCAGTTCCGCTCGAGCAAGGTCAAACGCCCAGGTGAAACGGCTGGGTTCCCAGACTCGTTTGATATCCACTCCCTCTGGCGCCTCGGCCTCCGCCCAGTGGACGTCGCTCGGATAGCAATAGCCATTTCCTGGATCGTGATGCCAACTGTCGTGGTGCAAGTTGGTGCCAAAGACAGGGAATCTGCGCTCACGTAGCAGGCGGACGTGCTCTTCCAGGGAGGTTCTGCGCTCGCTGCCCACGTTGGCCAGGAGCCACTCCTTCAGTGAACATGAGTCGATGACCGTTGCCATCGATGGGGTGAAGAGGCTGAGCGGGGGCCATTCGCTGGTCCGGGAACGCCGTTGATGAACCCGGAATCGTCTCTCCGCCGCATACCGCAGGCGGAAGCCAATCCAAGCCGGCCCCAGCCGCCAGCAGGCGTCGGCGAGCAGGAGAAGCCGGCTGGGTCTCTTCAACACAGCCGAGCGAGCCGTAGTGCCAGCTGAGACGACAGCGCGGCCCGAGACCGGTTCGCTTTCATCCAGGCCAGTCCCCCAGAGGAGAAGGTGGCAAGCTCCGCGTCGCTCGCGCCGGCCAAACCGGCAGCCCCGCTGGCAATTTCGGTGGGTTCAACGGCCAAGCCGGCATCGGCGGCGCGAACCATCTCGGCTACCTCGCCAAGTGTGTTCGTTAGAACCGGTCGACCAGCCGCCATGTAGTCGTAGAGCTTGTTCGGGCTGACGCCTCGACGGAAGAGATCTATGTCGGCCAAGCAGTGAAGGCCCGCATCGGCGGCAGCCAGAACCTCCGGGATCAAGCTCTTGGCTACCGGATCACGAAAGTCGACGTTCGAGAGCCCCTCGACCCGGACACGCTCCTGCAACCGGGGCTTCTCGACGCCATCGCCCAGCAGTACGAATCGCACTGGAGAATCCTGGGTGACGAGCTCGTGGGCGGCATCCAGTACGAGGTCCAGCCCATTGGCCGGTCCGTGCGCTCCCGCGTAGACGAACACGAAGCCCTCGAACCCCCAACGATCTCTGAGCACCTCCCGATCCTCCTGGACCGCGAAGTCTTCAGGGTCAGCACCATTTGGGATGAAGACAACCTTCTCAGGGTCGATGCCTTCAGCGATGATGTCCGTGGCACTTCCCTTGGCGAGCACCACGATCAGCTCAGCTCTGCGATAAAGGAACCGCTCGAGCATCTTCAACGCTCGATAGACCGCAGAGGTCTCCCCCATCATCCCGGTGTCGACGAGGATTTTGGGCCAGAGGTCCCGTACCTCGAGCACGAAATGGGCTCTACGGAGAAAGGCAATTGACCAAGCCGCCAGCGCAGCCCCCATGTGAGGAGAGGATCCGTAGACCACGTCTGGTCGGGGAGCGAAGACTCCCCTTAGGAATGCCGCCACCGTATAGGAGATCCAGTTCACGATCCGGCTGGGACCATTCCCGCCATATCGAGTGACCGGCACCGTCACCAGGGACCCTTCGTCCTTCACTTCTTGCTGATCGAGCAACCCCCTTCGGCCTACCAGAATCGTGGCGTCCCAGCCGTGCATCTGCTCGAACAACTCGACATGGCGGGTACCTCCGGGCGCCGACCGCGGAAGGGCAAACTGATTGAGAACGAGTACCCGACGACCCATCAGCTACCGAACCGAGTCATTGTCGCGACGCCGTCCTCATTGATCCCCTCACGCCGAATCACCGAACGAACGGTCATCCAAAGAATCTCGATGTCCAGACGTGCTGAGAGCCGTTCGACGTAGCTCACATCGAGTTCCAGCCTCTCGGGCCAGTCGAGAGCGTTCCGGCCGCTGACCTGCGCCAATCCGGTGATCCCCGGGCGAACCTCGTGTCGCCTTGCCTGACGAGTGTCGTAGAGGGGCAAGTATTCGGTCAGCAGGGGCCGAGGGCCGACGAGCGACATCTCACCTCTGACAACGTTCCAGAGCTCGGGCAGCTCATCGAGGCTGGTAGCGCGGAGCCAGCTCCCGAACGGGGTCAGACGCACACCATCGTCGCCGGGCCCCTCAGTCATGGTGCGGAACTTGATGAGATCGAAGAGCCGACCATCGACTCCGGGCCGCGCCTGTCGGAACAGTACCGGCGACCCCATCGTCCATCGGACAGCACCGGCCAGGAGAACCAACACAGGGGCGAGCAGAACTAGCCCGAGCCCAGCAGCGGTGAGGTCAATCAGTCGCTTGCCTCTTCGATAGTGCGTCCGTCTCATGACAGGGCCTGGCGTACGGACGTGACCACGTGCGAAAGCTCGTCGTCGGTCAAACCCGAACCTGACGGCAGGCAGATTCCGTGAGCAAACATGTTGCTCGCGGTCTGGCCACCAATCGCCTCGAAGCCCTGGAAGACGGGTTGTTCATGCATGGGTTTCCAGATCGGTCGAGCCTCGATGTCGAGCTCGTCCAACTCTGCACAGACCTCACTCGGAGCCAGGCCGGTCGGAAGCAGCCCGACAGCCAGCCAGTTGTTGGGGCGTTCGGTACCCGCCCCTTCGAGCCATCGGATCTCTGGAAAGGCATCACGGTAGGCGAGCAGGATCTCCCCCCTCCGCTCGATCCCCCGCTCCAGCCGATTGAGCTGAGCCGACCCGAGTGCCGCCAAGAGGTTCGACATCCGATAGTTGTAGCCAATCTCCAAGTGTTCATAGTGGAGCACCGGCTCCCGCGCCTGGGTTGCGAGGAAGCGGGCTCGATCCATGTCTTCGGTCGAGCCGACCAGCGCTCCCCCACCACTGGTCGTGATGATCTTGTTGCCATTGAACGAGAACACACCGATTTCCCCAAGAGTGCCGGCCATCTGGCCAAACGCCTTGGAACCGAGGGCCTCGGCGGCGTCCTCGACGATGGGTATCTCGAACCGAGACGCCACCCGCTGGAGCTCTGGGTAGTTCGGGCACAGCCCGTAGAGATCGACCGGGGCGATCGCCGCTGGTAGCCGATCGGGTGGTTGATCCTCGAGCCATCGCTCGAGCAGGAGTGGATCGAGGTTCCAGGTCGACTCCTCCACGTCACAGAACACCGGCACGGCGCCGGTGTGCATGACGGCAAAGGCGGTAGCGGCGAAGGTTGCTGTCTGGACGACCACCCGGTCACCGGGACGAACCCCGACGCCGAGCAGGCCTAGATGTAGCGCGGCGGTACCCGACGAAAGAGCAACTGCCGCCTCAGCGCCCGTGTACTCGACAAGCTCCTCTTCGAACTGGGCCAGCGCTGGGCCGACCGGCGCAATCCACCCGCTGTCGAACGCCCCAAGCAGGGCCTCGCGCTCGTCGGGTCCGACGTCAGGGGAACTCAAGAAGATGCGCTCAGCCATATTGTTCACTGGTACCCATCGGCCGGGCGGGAACTCCGATGACCGTGCAGCCGGGCGGAACATCACGGGTAACCACGGCCCCACCGCCGACGATCGCACCTTCTCCAATAGTGAGTCCCTCGAGCACGACCGCGCCCACGCCTACCACGGCACCGATCGCGATATTGACGTCGCCCGACACTGCGGCTCCAGGCATCACGCTGGCGTAGTCGCCCACCGCTGTGTCGTGGCCGAGTGCGGCGCCAACTCCGACCGCTGAGTGCTCACCAAGTGTCACGCGGGGCGAGAGTGCAGCACCCGGCAGCACCACAGCCCCGGCACCAGCCCGGAAGTGAACGGGCAACCTGGCTTGTGGAGACATGAGCGCGGACGCCGCTCTGAGGCCGGCGATGCGGGCCCGCTCGACGATTCGGCGGCGAGGATCTGGATAGCCAATCGCGGCCACGAAGTCGGCATCAAGCTGGACAGCCGAGTCAATCCCGTCTATCAGCGGGACATCTCGGCCTTCGAACCGATCGGGTCGCGTCCAGTTGTCGTCGCACACGCCAGCTACATCGATGGACACGCCCGTTCGCTGGAGCATCTCGACAACACCGAGAACATCACTCGCGTGACCACCACCAAGAAGCACTATTCGCATCGGTCCAGTATCGCCCTGTTAGACCTCGCTGATGGGGCGGAGCATCAAAGTCGTCCTGAGGGCGTCATCGTCGAGCTGGCCAAGTTGATCAAGAGCCTCGTCATCAAAGGCACGCAACTCACACTCGGCGTGGAGCACCCGTGGGTGATCCCGCACGGTCCCGACCTCGTGCTCGCTCACGAGGGCCTCGTGGAGTTTCTCCGCGGGCCGGAGTCCGGTGATCTCGATCCGCACGGTGGGGTCGAGGTGATCGATCAGCCGTTGAGCCATGTCGAGGATCTTCACCGGCTCACCCATATCGAGGATCATCGTCTCACCCGGTCTACCGATTGCACCGGCCTGAAGGACCAGACGGACCGCCTCAGGAATAGTCATGAAGTACCGTGTCGCCTCAGCATCGGTCACCGTAACCGGGCCACCTCGGGCGATCTGCTCACGAAAAGTCGGCAACACCGAACCCCGGCTGCCCAACACGTTGCCGAAACGCACACTCGTCAGGTTCCGGCCAGTCCTCCCAGCCAGATCCGCGGTGAGCTGCTCAGCCAGCAGCTTGGTGGCACCCAGCACCGACGTGGGATCCGCGGCCTTGTCGGTACTCACGTTGACCACATATTCTGCGTCGACCTCGACGGCGGCCTCGATCACGTTCTTGGTGCCGACCACATTGGTCTTGTGGCCCTCGGACGGGTGGTTCTCGAGCAAGGTCAGATGCTTGAGAGCCGCAGCATGGAACACCACCTCGGGCTTCCAGAGCTCGAAGACCTCGAAGATCCGCTCACGGTCACGGATATCGGCCACCACCAGATTCGGTGTATCCAACAGCGCCCGCCCCTCGATGGACAGCTGCACCCCATGAAGACCGGTCTCATCACGATCGAGCATGATCAGCTCAGACGGCGCCAGCGTGTGGAGCTGACGGCAGAGCTCAGAACCAATCGAGCCACCAGCACCAGTGACCAACACCCTCCTACCAGTGATGTAACCGCAGATACTGTCGAGATCGACCTCGACCTCGGAACGGCCCAGCAGATCATTCTCGGTGATCGGGCGGATATCACCCAAACCCACACCGGCGATCAGCTCACCCGGAGCAGGAAGGGTGCGAACCTCCACCCGGGCTTGCTTGGTAGCGTCATACACCTTGCCGATGAGGTGGGACCCAGCCGCCGGAATGGCGATCAGCACCATGTCGGCGTTGTAGTCGACAACCGCGTCGGCAAGGTCGTCGAGGGTTCCAACCACCTTCACACCCATGGTCTGGCGGCGGGCCTTGTTGGGATCATCATCGAGCAGAGCCACCGGCACGTAACGGCTGGCCGGATCGCTCTGCATCGCCCGCACAATGCTGTGGCCGGCTTCGCCCGCCCCGAACACCACCACCCGATGACGACCCTCAGGGTCGGGCCGGCTACCCCACTCGATATAGGTACGCCAAATCAGGCGCACACCCAACATCAGACCAATAGCGAACACGGTTCCGGCAATAGCCGACGACGTGGGAATCGGACGCCGAAACACACTGAAATCCAAAGCCACCGTAACCACAGCCACCAGAGTCCACAGGCGGACCGTTCCAATCACCTCGTCGTAGCTGGCCACCCGATAACGGCCCTGGTACACACCAGTCGCCAACCCACCCCCGAGCTGGATACCAGCCGTCACCACCATCAAACCGATCAGCCCACCCCAGCTGATCTTGTCGACATCGAGCCCCAACCGAAGCGCCACCGTGCCCAGAATCGCCAGCAACCACGCCAACACATCAGCTGCGGCCAGCAACCGCCCCCGATACGGAAACAGACTGTGCAACACCCGACGCGGCGCCGGATCGCCGCTACTGGG
>JAAEMS010000101.1 GCA_024225275.1 Actinomycetes bacterium | reverse complement strand
GAGGGGCCCAGCGGTGAAGCGGACACGGGTCCGCCGGCAGGCGGCGAGTAATGGCCTGGGGAGCGCCCACGGGAGCACCGATGGGGAGTGCGTCGTCGACGTCGGCCGCCGCAGGACTCCCGTTCGCGGGGGTGCCCGAGGAGCTGCGGGAGAAGGCCGAGGAGCTTCTGGCTACCGAGCCCGAGCATCCCGAGCTCCATGTCGAGTTCCACGCGATCGACCCCGATACCCGCTCGTTCACACTCCGCACCTTCCTTGGCCCCCGGAAGTGGGCGGTGGCTCTCGCGGCCCTCCTGGTGGTGGTCGAGACGGTGTCGCTCCAGCTCGGACCCCTACTCACCGGGATCGCCATCGACGACGGTGTCCGGGCCCGCGACTTCGGGGTCGTGGTGGGGGTGTTCGTCGCCTACCTGGTAGCGATTGGAGTCAACGGCCTGAGCGGGTTCACCCGAATCCGGTTCAGTGGCCGGCTGGCCGAGGACCTGATCTACGACTTGCGGATCCGAGTCTTCTCCCATCTTCAGCGTCTGTCGCTCTCGTTCTTCACCGACGAGAAGGCCGGCCGACTGATGACCCGCATGACCAGCGACATCGAGGCGCTCACCCTCCTGTTCCAAGACGTGCTGGTCCAGCTGGCGGTGCAGGGACTGACCCTGGTCACCGTGGCGGTGATCCTGTTCATCCTTGATCCGGTGCTGGCCGCCATCACCCTGTTGCTGGTGGTGCCGGTCATGTCGGTGGCCACCCTCTGGTTCCGGTCCGCGTCCGACAAGAGCTACGGGGCCGTGCGCGACCGAATTGCCCTGGTTCTCGCCGACCTCCAGGAGAGCCTCGCTGGGATCCGGGTCATCTCGGCCCACAACCGGCGGCACCACAACATCGTCAACCACCGCAATGTGGTGGGTCACTACTTCGACGCCAACGACCGGGTCGCCAGGATCGGGGCCATCTACGGACCGGGTACCGAGGCGGTCGGGGTCATCGCCCAGGCCGTCCTGATCCTCATCGGCGGCCGGATGGTGCTGCGGGACGAGCTCGAGGTGGGTGAGCTCGTGTCGTTCGTGCTGTTCCTCACCGCCTTCTTCGCCCCCATCCAGCAGCTGGTGAACCTCTACAACCAGTACCAGGCCGGCCAGGCGGCCATGGCCAAGCTGCGTGACCTGTTCGACACCGACCCGGAGGTCCCCGATGCCCCCGATGCCGTCGAGCTCCCCCTTCTCGACGGCCAGATCGAGTTTCGCGACGTGAGCTTCGGATACGACCCCGGGGAGTTGGTCTTGACCGACGTCGACCTCCGGATCGAGGCCGGCGAGACCTTCGCCCTGGTGGGACCCACCGGCGCCGGGAAGTCGACGGTGGCCAAGCTGGTGTCGCGCTTCTACGACCCCACCAGCGGTGAGGTGCTCCTCGATGGTCACGACCTGAGGTCGGTGACTCAGCGGTCCCTGCGCCGACAGCTCGGTGTGGTACCCCAGGAGCCCTTCCTGTTCCACGGCACCATCCGCGACAACGTCGCCTTCTCCGATCCTGACGCGACCGACGAGGTCGTGCTCGGCGCCTGCCGGGCGGTAGGCATCGATGACCTGGTCGACCGCCTTCCCCTCGGCCTCGACACCCCCACCCACGAGCGGGGCTCGTCGTTGTCGTCCGGTGAGCGCCAGCTCCTCGCCCTGGCCCGGGCCTTCCTGTCCCGCCCGCGGGTACTGATACTCGATGAGGCCACCTCGAACCTCGACCTCCTCTCCGAGCAGAGGATCGAGCAGGCCCTCGATGTCCTGCTCGAGGGGCGCACGGCCATCGTTATTGCACACCGGCTCGCCACCGCCATGCGCGCCGACCGCATCGCGGTCATCGACGACGGTGGTGTGGTCGAGCTGGGTAGCCACGACGAGTTGGTGGCCCAGGGCGGCCGCTACGCCGAGATGTTCGCCACCTGGCAGGAGCACCTGAGATGAGGGGGGACGGATCGAAACCCCGCCCTCGGCTTGAGCTCACCGTGGGGTAGGCGGGTCAGGTGAACTCGCGGTAGCGCTCGCGCTCAGCGTCGGTGACGCTCTCGGAGCCGATGAACCCGCCTTGTTGGGCCACCGCCAGGTCGTGGCGGGTGAGCTCGACATAGTTGGTGGAGAAGTCAGCGCCCAGCATGCCGGCCATCTCGCTGCCCTCGAAAGCGTCGATAGCTGCGGCCATCGTGTCGGGCAGGGCGGCGTGGTCGCCGGGGTCGCCGTAGAGGTCACCCACGGCCATGGGCATGGGCTCGAGCTCGTTCTCGACCCCGTCGAGACCCGCAGCGAGCAGGGCGCTCAGGAAGATGTAGGGGTTGGCCGAGGCGTCTGCGGCGCGGTACTCGACCCGGTTGCCCTGACCCTGGCCGACCAGGCAGCGGGCCAGGACCGACCGGTTGTCGAGACCCCAGTGCACATGGGTGGGGGCGAACGAGTAGGGCGCGGGGCGGCGGTAGCCGTTGGCGAACGGGATGCCCAGCAGTGTCAGCGAAGGAGCGTGCTCGAGCAGGCCGGCCGTCCACTGCAACATCAGGGCGTTGGGGGCCTCGGTGGACTCGGCGAACTGGTTCTGGCCGTCACGGTTGAGGCTGGAGTGCACATGCATGCCGTTGCCCGAGGACCCGTCCCACAGCTTGGGCATGAACGACGCCCTCAGCCCGTGGCTCTCGGCGACCTCACGCATGACCGCCTTCAGCAGGACGGTGTTGTCGGCGACCGTCATGGCGTCGCCGTGGGAGACATTGACCTCAACCTGGCCGGGTCCGTACTCGGGGTTCGACGACTCCACGGGGACGCCACAGCCCAGGAGGGCGTTGCGCATCTCGGCCAGAACGACCTCGATCTCGTACTGATCGGTGAGCGACGAGTACTGGATGTGGGTCTGGATCGGCTCCCATTCCGGGGTCAGCAGATAGGCCTCCAGCTCGGTGGCCACGATCGGCTGGAGTCCCAGGCCCTCTGCTCGGTCGAGCTGCTCCTGGAGGATCTTGCGGGGGGCCAGATTGTGGGGGCTGTTGTGCTCGTCGAACGAGTCGCACATCACGATGCCGTAGCCGGGTCGGTGCCCGAGGAGCCGGAAGGTCGACAGGTCGGCCTTGAGGTGGGTGTCGAGGAAGCCGGCGCCCATGTTGATGAGCGAGCTGTCGGTGATCTCACAGAGAATGTCGAAGATGTAGATCGCATCGGCGATGTGGATACCGCTCGATGAGACGCTGTCGATGAACCGTTGTGCCGGTACCCGCTTGCCTCGCAGATGGCCCACTGTGTCGGTGACTGCCATCTCGATCGAATGCAGGCCGCTGTGGTCCACCGCCTCTCGGATTCGTTCGAGCAGGGCAGGGTCAGCACTGTGATCGGCCACGAATCAATCCTTCGTTTGGTAGCTTACGTTCTCTCGACGCTAGCCCAAGGTGACAGGCGGAACCATCGGAGTCACCCCGGCCTCCGCTGCCCCGCGAACCGGGGTGGGAAGGACTACAGAATCGCGTCGGCGGTGTACTTCTCCAGGTACTCGCCGAACTTCTCTTGGGCGGCGGCCCGGCGGTAGGTGATGTGTTCGGTGGGGAGGCCGTCGCCGACTCCGGAGTAGGTCTTCAGGATCCGACGTGAGGTTGTGACCTTGTGAACCTCGTCGGGGCCGTCGTAGATGCGGGCGGCGCGGGCGGCCCGGTACATCGACTCGAGGGGCATGTCGGTGGTGATACCGAGGGCACCGTGCACCTGGATGGCCCGGTCGATCACGTTGAAGAGCACCTTGGCGCCCCAGAACTTGATGATGGCAATCTCCACCCGGCTCTGAGAGGCCCCGTGCTTGTCCATGTGCCAGGCGGCCTGGAGGGTGAGGAGCTTGGCGGCCCGCATCTCGGCCTCGGACTCGGCGATCCAGTCCTGGATGATCTGCTTGTCGGCCAGTTTGCCGCCGTGGGCCTCGCGGCTGAGGGCCCGCTCGCACATCATGTCGAATGCTCGCCGGGATTGGCCGAGCCAGCGCATGGCGTGGTGGATGCGGCCGGGGCCGAGGCGCTTCTGGGCCAGGACGAAGCCTTGCCCCACACCTTCGTCGCCGCCCACCAGCATCTCGTGGGGGATGCGGACATTGTCGTAGGCAACCTCGGTGTGGCCGCCGGGTTCGCCGGTCTCGTGCTCGGGGTGGGACATGACCGGAACGTCGCGCACGATGTTGAGTCCGGGAGTGTCGGTGGGGACGATGAACATCGAGGTGCGGTGCAGGGGTTCAACCTCGGGGTTGGTGACCACCATCGACAACAAGAAGTCGGCCATCGACCCATTCGAGGTGAACCACTTCCGGCCGTTGATGACCCATTCGTCACCGTCGCGAACCGCGGTGGTGTCGAGCTGGGTGGGGTCCGAGCCCGGGGTGTGGGGCTCGGTCATCGAGAAGCCGCTGCGCAGCTTGCCGTCGAGCAGGGGTTGCATCCACCGCTCCTTCTGCTCCGGTGTCGCTCCCTCGGCGAGGAGCTCGGCGTTGCCGGTGTCGGGCGCATTGACCCCGAAGACCCGCGGAGCGAACGAGCAACGGCCGAGGATCTCGTTCTGGAGGCCCAGCTGCACCTGGCCAAAGCCCATACCCCCCAGCTCAGGCTTGAGGTGGGTGGCCCACAGGCCCTGCTCACGCACCTTGTCCTTGAGCGGCGCCGTGATCTCGTCGATCTTGTCCTGGTCGTGACGGATGTGCTTCGGGAGACCCTCGAGCGGAACGATCTCGGTGTCCACGAACTCCCGCGCCCAGCCCAACTTGGCGTCGAACTCCGGATCGGTTTCGAAATCCCAGGCCATGGTGTTCTCCCTTCCGAGCGGCAGCGGTGCCTCTTCTCGGTTGAGCCGACCCTAGCCCCCCATGCGACCCGTCTCGTACGCCCACATGGCGATCTCGACCCGATTCCGGGCGCCGAGCTTGGCCATGAGGCTGGCCAGGTGGGTCTTGACCGTGCTCAGGCTGATGAAGAGCTCGTCGGCGATCTCCGCGTTGGACCGTCCCCGGGCCACCGTGAGCAGGACCTCCTCCTCCCGGCTGGTCAACGGATCGATGGGTTGGGCCGGCTCGCGGGTCACGGCCGGCTCGGAGAAGGTCTCGAGGAGCCGAGCGGTGACGCTGGGAGCGATGAGGGCGTCACCGTTGGCCGCCGCGCTGATGGCCTGGACCAGAAGGTCGGGCCCGGCGTCTTTCAGGAGGAAGCCTCGGGCACCGGCCTTCAGCGCGCCGTGAACGTACTCGTCGAGATCGAAGGTGGTGATGACCACGACCGCCATTGGATCGGCGACGTCGGGCCCCGCTAGTAGGCGGGTGGCCTCGATGCCATCCATCCTGGGCATACGGATGTCGAAGAGGCAGACATCGGGCCGGAGGGTGGTGGCCAGCTCGACCGCCTCGACTCCGTCGGCCGCCTCGCCCACGACCTCGATGCCGGGTTGGACCTCGAGAATCATCCGGAACCCGGTGCGCACCAGTTCCTGGTCATCGGCCACCAGAACTCGAATGGTCATTGGGGCCCTCCATCGCGGGGTAACACGACCTCGACCAGCCAACCTCGGTCGCGACCGGGATGGGCGACCAGGGTGCCCCCGAGCATGGCAGCCCGTTCCGCCATCCCCACCAGACCGAAGCCCGAGGGCGACCCGGTCGGCACCGGCAGGTCCCCGTCGTCGGAAACCAACAACCGAACCTCGTCGGGGGTGCCTTCGATTCGCAGGCTCACGCGGGTGGCGTGTCTGGCATGCCGGCGGGCATTGGTGACCGCTTCCTGGGCCATCCGGAACAGGCTGGCCTCGACGGCCGGGCTCAGGTCGTCGAGGTCGCCGTGCAATTCGACCTCAACCGGAAGCCCGCTGGTGGTGGCCAGCCCGGCCACCTGGGTGAGTCCGGGCTGAGGGTCCAACTGCCCGGCATCGGCGTCACGGAGCACCGTGACCATGCGGCGCATGTCGGTGAGGGTCCGGGCGGCGCTCTCCTCGATCGTGGCCAGCACCTCGACCGCCGCTTCGGGCCGCTGGGCCGCCAGCGCCTGGCCGGCCTGAGCCTGGATCGTGATGGCCGAGACGTGGTGGGCCACCGTGTCGTGGAGCTCGCGTGCCAACTGGTGACGCTCTTGTAGGCGGGCCTCATCTATGCGCTGATCGCGAAGGCTGGCCTGATACCGCATGATCAGACCCACCGCGGCGGCGAAGAGCCAGATGAGCGCATTCAGCGGGGTCTCCCACGGCGAGAGCTGGCCGGCAACCAGGTCGGTCAGGACGTGGCAGGCCAGCACGAAACCGGTGCCCACGGCAGCCTCGCGGCCGGAGCCCCACCGCCAGACGGCGTAGTTCGTCATCAGGCCGGCGATGAACGACGCCCCGAGCAGGGTCGTCCCGTCGGCCACCGGGTAGCTGATCACATCCACCAACGTCTGGAGGCCGAAGGTGACCAGCAAGATGGTCAGGGGGTGGGCCCGACGCCACAGCAGCAAGGTCACGAGCAGCACGGCCAGGGGCCCGGCCAGCGGCCTCCACACCACCTCGGGCTCGAAGGCGGCCCCGACCACGGCAAACAACCACAAGACGGCGACCACGGCCATGTCCCACCGAGTCCGCGCAGGGGGATCGAGAGGCCGGGGCTCGTCGAAGAGGTTGCGGAGCTGGCTGAGCACGACTCCCAGGTTAGAGATCGGCCGCCACGCGCGGATCGGTCATAAGTACGAGACCCACATCAGCCCGAAGGAGGACCCCGATACGGCCATCTGCCTGATGACCCATCAAGCCTCTCTCGCCACGATGAGGACATGGACAACACGACCAAGAAACAACAGGCCCGCACAGTCGTCGCCGCGGAGTCCCTGACCAAACGGTACGGGTCGCACACGGCGGTCGACTCCCTCTCCTTCGAGGTACCCGCAGGACAAGTAGTCGGCCTGCTCGGACCGAACGGCGCCGGTAAGACGACCGCCATGAAGATGCTGCTCGGACTCGTCCGCCCCACTTCGGGGCGGGCCTCCCTGCTCGGCACCGACCTCGCCGCCCCCGACTTCGCCCACGCCCTGCAGCGGGTGGGCGCCCTCATCGAGGCCCCCGCTCTCTATGAGCGGCTGTCGGCTCGCCAGAATCTCGAACTCCAGGCCCGGGTCCTGGGTGTGCCGGCCGACGACTGCCGGATCGACGAGCTCCTCGAGCTCGTCGACCTCGCCGATCGGTCCCGAGACCGCGCCGGCTCCTACTCGTTGGGCATGAAGCAGCGCCTGGGCATCGCCGTAGGGATGATCGGCAGCCCTGAGCTGGTGATCCTGGACGAGCCAGCCAACGGGCTCGACCCCGCTGGCATCGTCGAGAACCGTCACCTCCTACGCCGCCTACCGAGCATGGGCACGACGGTGCTCGTGTCGTCCCACCAGCTCTCCGAAGTGCAGCAGGCGTGCGACAGTCTCGTCGTCCTCGACCGAGGTCAGCTGATCGCGGCCGGCACCACCGATGAGATCCTGAACCGCCACAGCAGTCCCCTCCTCACGGTTGTCCTGGCCCCGGCCTCGGTCGACGGCGCCACCCGTCGCCTCGTGGACGCGGGGCTCTCCCTCGACTCGTCCGATGCCGAGACCCTGACCGTGACGCTTCCCGCCGGATGGACGGGCCGCGAGGTCAACGAGACCCTCGCCGCGACCGGCATCTACGCCACTGAGATCCGTGCCCACCGCGTCAGCCTCGAAGACGCCTTCCTGTCGATGACCGCTCCGCTCGCGACACCGACGCCCCGTGAAGTCGAGACCCCCACCAACCAGCTCGTCACCGCGACGAGCCGATGAAGGAGACAACCATGATCTCAGCCGAGCTGTACAAACTCCGCACCCAGCGCACACCGATGGTCTGCGCCGCCCTCCTCCTCGTAGGAGTACTGGCCTCACCGGCCGTACTTCTCTTCTACACACCTGCCGACCCTGCGGCCTACAGCGTCGCCTTCACCACCACCTTCCAACTCCTGGCTCCTCTCGTGGCCATCGTCTTCGGTGGCTGGCTCCTGGGTACCGAGTACCGCCAGGGAACCGTGAAGCGACTGCTCACCGGCGAGCCGCGACGGATGCGGGCCTTCGCCACCAAGGCCAGCGTCGGCGCCGCTGCGCTCATCACGGCCACGGGCATCGCTGGCGTCATCGGCTGGACCGCTTCCTGGGCCGTCGGGTCACTCAACGACCAGACGGTGGCGTGGAACGGCCGCGAGCTGTTGGCGGCCGGTCTCGTGGCCCTCGCAGCCGGTGCGGTGGCCTACGGCCTGTCGGCCATCACCCGTAGCGACTCGTTCGCCATGGTCGGCACCGTGGCCCTCGTCCTGGTGCTCGACCCCCTCCTGAGCCTGATCCCCAAGGTGGGCAAGTACTCGTTCGGTACCGCTCTCGACACGCTCACCAATGAGGTCGCCAACACGGCCGACTTGTTCGGACCGGCAGCCTTGAGCCTGGGCACCGCGGGCATCACTCTGACCCTCTGGCTCGTCGCGTTCGTCGGGTCCGGCTCCTACCTGTTCGCCCGCCGTGACGTCTAGCCAACCGCACGCCGGGTCCGACCGCATCACCAATCTCGACACGGTCCGTGGGGTCGCCACCCTGGGAATCCTGGTCATGAATGCGATCTCGTTCGGGCTCATCGATGCCGCCTACTTCAACCTCGACGCCGCCGGCTCCCGCTCATGGCTCGACTGGATCATCGGCGGTCTGGGCGAGGTCTTCATCGACCAGAAGACCATGGCCCTGTTCTCCCTGCTATTCGGGGTGGGCATGGTGGTCTTTATCGAGCGAGCGGAGGCCAAGGGGGTGGCGGCCCTCCGCCTGAGCCTGTGGCGAAACCTCCTGCTGTTGGGCATCGGGCTCGCGCACGCGCTGGTCTGGGACGGCGATGTGCTCACGGTGTACGCCATCTGTGCGCCGATCGTGCTGCTTCTCCGACGGCGAAACCCCGTCACCCTGCTCGGACTCGGGACGGCCGCTCTTCTCTCGTCCGCCGTCGCCGCGGTGATGACCCAGACAGCCGTGCCCGCAACCGGAGAAGGGTTGGGCAGCTTCTGGTACGCCGACGGAGGGGCCATCGGAGATGCGGTCGGCCTTTTCCTGATCAGCGACTTCTTCCTTCGGGCCCTCGGCATGATGCTCATCGGCGTCGCCCTCTATCGCCTCGATGTGGTGCAAGGAACACGACCACCGGCGTTCTACCGGTCAATGGTGAGATGGGGTCTGGCCATCGGACTTCCGTTGACAATGGCCGGTCTGGCCTGGCAGGTGGCCGAGGGCTTCTCTCCGAACGTCTCCGTCGCGGGCCTGGCTCCGAACACCTTGGCCACGATTCCCATGGCGCTGGCCTACGTCGGCCTGATCAGCCTCTGGAACCAACGGACTACGACCGCACTCCACGTACGGGTCCGGGCCGTGGGCCGCATGGCGTTGACCAACTATCTAGCCCAGACCGTTCTCGGCATCGTGGCCCTACGCGTCGTGCTCGAACGGGGGGACCTCACCAGGTCGGGAATCGCGGCCTTCGTGCTGGGCGCGTGGGTGCTCCAGCTGCTCTGGTCGAAACCCTGGCTCGAGCGGTTCCGGTTCGGGCCGATCGAATGGCTGTGGCGGTCGGCGACCTACCGGACCTGGCAGCCCCTCCGAAGATGAAAGGTCAGGCCGGCTCCTGGTCATCGTGGCGGTACTCTTCGACTCCGTGCTCGATCAACTCGTCGACGACTCCCTGGGCCCGCGGGCCCTCGAGCGTGGCCAACCATGGGCCGTCGTCGATCGAGACCATGGCCAGATCGAACTTCACTACCGACTTGAGCACGGGGTCGGGCTGTTCGTCGGAGTCGTTGAAATACCATTGGCGTTTGCGCACATCGCCACCAGCGACGAACCGAACCCGCAACCGGCCGTAGGGCACTGAGCCGTGGCCCGGGAGATCGACCTCGTGGTCAGCGTGACGCCACACGGCGCGCGGCCGACCGCGTCGACTCCGGGTGACGAGACCGGCGGCTGTTCGTTTGGGGCGGGGGCCGAGCCAGAGCATGGTGAGGGCGGCTCAGACCGCCGGGCCAGCCACCACACCCTTGTCGTGCAGGAGACCGATCTCGTGATCGGTCATGCCCAGTACGTCAGCCAGCACCTCATCGGTGTGCTCCCCGAGCCGGGGGGCGGGGCCCGGTGCTCCCCGCTCGACCTCGCTGTAGGCCAGAGGGGTGCGGGGTACGAGGACCCGACCGATCGAGGGTTGGTCGACCATGGCGAACATGGGGTTGTCGGTCGAGCAGCGGGGATCCTCGGCCACCAACTGGGTGAAGGTCTGGTATGGCCCCCAGCAGACGTCGTGGCCATCGAAGATCTCGCGGAGCTCCTCGAGGGTGTGGTCGGCAATGAAGGGGGCGATGAACGCCGACACCGCGTCGCGGGCCTTGTAACGATCTCCCTCCTTGGTCAGGTCCACCCCGAGGGCTTGCTCGATGGCCGGGAGGTGATCGGTGATCTGGGTGGCGTCGCAGAGGCTCTGCCACTGGCGGAGGCTGATGGCGACGACCATGACCCGACGGCCGTCGGCGGTGGGGAAGTCACGCCCGAAGGCGCCGTAGAGATCATTGCCCACCGACACCCGCTCCTCCTTGGTGAGCTGGGCCTGGGCCAGATAGCCGAGGTTGGCGACCATGGCGAAGGCGACGTCGGTGAGTGAGAGCTTCACCAGCTGACCCTCACCGGTGCGGGCTCGGAACCGTTCAGCGGCCAGGAGGCCCAGGGCGGCGGTCAGGCCGGTGGCGGTGTCCCACGCGGGCAGCACGTGGTTGGTGGGTTTGGCCGACCCGGAGGGGCCGGTCGCATAGGCGAAGCCCGACGATGGGTTCACGGTGTAGTCGACGGCGGTGGACTCGTCGGGGTTGCCGATGATGTTCACGTAGATCAGATCGTCGCGCCCCTTCTTCAGGGCCTCGTAGCCCAGCCAGCCGCGTTCGGGGAAGTTCGACAGGAAGATGCCAGCCTCGGGCCCCGGCGCGGTGATGACCGCGGTGACCAGCTCGCGGCCCTCCGGGGTACGCAGGTCGGCCTGGATCGAACGCTTGGCCTTGTTGAGACCAGCCCAGAACATGCTGACGCCTTCATTGGTGACCGGCCACCGTTGGTAGTCGAGGCCCCCGCCGATGGCGTCGAACCGGATGACGTCGGCCCCGAGCTGGGCCAGGGTCATACCGCCTAGTGGGGCCGCCACGAAAGCGGATCCCTCAACGATACGGAGTCCTTCCAGGACAGGGGTCATGGGCGTCCTTCCAAGACACGGGTGGTCTCCTGACCATATCCGCCGGAAAGTACTGCTACGCTCCCTACCGACCGGTAGGTAGGCGCCAACGGCCATGACCTCGGCCTCCCTGTCGGCCAGCCATCTGCATTACCGATCACCCCAGCGCACTGGATCTCCCCTACAGAGGACCGCCATCCCGGTGACCACCGTCTCTCCCACCCCGCCCCCAGCCCCTGCCGAGCCCCTCGATCTCCGTGATGTCATCAAGGTCGTGCCGGCCCACTGCCGCCAGAGCAATCCCACCCGATCGTGGGGCCTCGTGGCCCGCGATGTCGTCGTGTGGATCGCCAGCCTCGTGGGTCTCGCCCTCACCGACACCTGGTGGCTGGTCGTCCCCTTGTGGGCGCTGGCCGGCCTGGCCGTGTCGGCGATGTTCGTCATCGCCCACGACGCCACCCATCAGGCCCTGTTCCCCGACCGCAAGACCAACGACCGGGTGGCCCGCTGGCTGATGGTCCCGTCCCAGCACATCAAACAGAGCTGGGCCTTGGGCCACAACCACATCCACCACAACCACACCGCCCGCCAGGGCATGGACTTCGTGTGGCATCCGGTCAGCCCCACCGAGTACCAGGCCATGGGGCGCATCGGCCGCCTGCGCCATCGCCTCGAATGGTCGATGCTGGGGGCCGGCGTCTACTACATGCGGGCCGTCTGGTGGGAGAAGATGGTGCGGCTCACCGAGCCCCCCGCCAAGTGGGTCGACTCCATCGGGAGCGACCGCAAGTGGCTGGCCCGGGTCACCATGGTGATCGTGGTGGCCATGTCGGCGTTGGGCTGGGCCATGTACGGAAACCCGATGGGCAGCGTCTGGCTGGTTTTCAAGCTGCTGGTCGTGCCCATGGTTCTGTTCATGTGGGTGATCGGTTTCACCGTCTACCTCCACCACATCTCGCCCGACCTCCGGTGGGCCACCAGACGCGGGTGGACCAAGGTGCGGGGCCAGCTCGACAGCACCACGGTGCTGAGGGTGCCGATCCTCGTGCGGCCGTTCTTCCACTCGATCTTCATCCACGTACCCCACCACGTCGATCCCCGGATCCCCTGCTATCACCTCGACGAGGCAGCCCGACACATCGCCGACGCCTTCCCCGGTCGAGTGGTCGACGAGAAGCTGACCTTGCGCCGCTACCTGGCCAACACCCGGGCCTGCAAGCTCTACGACTTCGACACCCAGGAGTGGTCGACCTACTGAAGAGCTGTCAAGCCCTGGGACCAGCCTCGAAGGATCACGTGGGCAGCATCATGAGGAAGCGGTCCCGGGAGTGGTGGGGCGGCGCTCTCGGTCGGACGGATGCAGCGCCGCTTGGTAGCGTAGAAGCATGCTGACCAGCGACGAGATCCACGCCCGTATCGGTGATCGCACCATTACCCAAGCCTTCCTCGGCACCCTCGCCCATCATGGCGACGAAGTCGTGCTGCGCTGGCAGGAGGGCGACGGCTGGGGCGAGTGGACCATGGCCAATCTGGCCGATCAGGTGGCGCGAGTCGCCACCGGACTCGCCGAGCTCGGGGTCGGCTCCGGCGATCGGGTCATTCTGATGATGGGCAACCGGCCCGAGTTCTTCGTGGCCGACCTCGCGACCCTGATGTTGGGCGCCACTCCGGTGTCGATCTACAACTCCTCATCCGAGCAGCAGATCCGCTACCTCGGGTCTCACTCTCAGGGAATGATGGCCATCGTCGAAGCCGCTTTCCTGCCCCGCTTCCAGGCGGCCCGCGCCGACCTCCCGAGCCTCGGGGCAGTAGTCACCATCGATGACCCCGGAAGCCACGGGGCCGACACCTCACCATGGTCCGCCCTGGTCGACCATGAGCCTCTCGACCTTCAAGAGGCCGCGCAGCGAGCCAAGCCCGACGACCTGGCCACGGTCATCTACACCTCGGGCACGACCGGTGACCCCAAGGGGGTGATGGTCACCCACCGCAACATCACGTGGACCGCCGAGAGCATGCGAACCATGCTCGACGAGCAGCTGGGGATCCCCAACCTGGTGGGCAAGCGCTACATCTCGTACCTGCCCCTGGCCCACATCATGGAACGCCTCCTCGGCTACTACTGGATGCTGTTCATGGCCAGTGAGGTCACCTGCTGTCCCGACCCCACCCAGATCGCGACGTTCGCCGGCCAGGTCCACCCCAACCTGCTCGTCGGGGTGCCCCGGGTGTGGGAGAAGATCTACGCGGGGGTCAACGCGGTGCTCGCCGCCGACCCCGAAAAACAGGGCCCGTTCAACGAGGCCGTCGCCGCCGCCATCCCCATCCAGGAGGCCAAGTCGTTCGGCACGGCCACCCAGGAGCAGATCGAGACCTGGGAGTTCCTCGACTCCGTGGCTTTCAAGCAGGTGCGGGAGCTGATCGGACTCGACCAGGTAGAGATGGCCATCACCGGTGCGGCCCCCATCCCGGGCGAGATGCTCGAATGGTTCCGGGCCATCGGTATTCCCCTGTCCGAGGGCTACGGCCTGTCCGAGACCATGGCCGCGCTCACCAACACCCAGATCAAGGTGAAGCCGGGCACGGTGGGTCCGGCCGTGCCCGGTGTCGAGATGAAGCTGGGCGACGACGGCGAGGTCCTGTGCCGCGGCGGGATGGTGTTCGAGGGCTACCTCGACGCCCCCGACAAGACCGCTGAGGTGCTCGACCCCGACGGCTGGTTCCACACCGGCGACATCGGCGAGATCGACGACGACGGCTACCTGAAGATCGTCGACCGCAAGAAGGAGATCATCGTTACCGCCGGCGGCAAGAACCTGTCACCGGCCAACCTCGAGGCGGCCCTGAAGATGGTGCCCCTGATCGGCCAGGCCTGCGCCATCGGTGATCGCCGGAAGTTCGTGTCCGCCCTCGTCGTGCTCGAGCCCGACGCGGCGCTCGGGTGGGCTGCCGCCCACGGCGTGTCGGCCGACGACCTCGACGAACTGGCCCAGAACCCGGAGCTGGTCGCCGAGATCGAGGCCGGGGTCAAGGACGTCATGACGGCCTTCAACAGTGCCGAGTCGGTCAAGAAGGTGAAGATTCTGGGCCACGAGTGGCTCCCCGACGGCGACTACCTGACGCCCACCTCCAAGCTGAAGCGACGCAACATCGTCAGCGGTTTCGCCCAGGAGATCGAGGCCCTGTATTCGTGATGGCCGTTCTGCGCCTCGAGGGTGTGTCCGTCGTCGAAGGCGATGCTCAGGTTCTCACTGACCTCGACTGGACCATCGAGCCGGGCCAACACTGGGCCCTTCTGGGCCTGAACGGGTCGGGCAAGTCGACCCTCATCCGTCTGGCGTCCATGTACCGGCACCCCAGCGCGGGCCGAGTTGAGGTGCTGGGCGAGGAGCTGGGCCGCACCGATGTACGTCAGCTACGCAAGCGCATCGGGCTGGCCAGCGCCGGTCTGGCCGATCTGCTCCGGCCTCAGCTCTCCTGCCTCGACGTGGTCATGACGGCGGGCAATGCGGCCCTCGAGCCGTGGTGGCACCATTATGGCCCCGACGACATCATCCGGGCCCAGGACCTGCTGGCCCAGGTCGGATGCGCCCACCTGTCCGAGCGTCGCTTCGGCACCCTGTCCTCGGGCGAGCGCCAGCGCATCCTCGTGGCTCGCGCCCTCCTGCCCGAACCCGGGCTGGTGTTGCTCGACGAGCCCACCGCGGCACTCGACCTGGCGGGTCGCGAACAACTGGTGACCACCCTCGACGAGCTGGCCTCCCACCCCGATACTCCGCCCATCGTGCTGGTGACCCATCACGTCGAGGAGATCCCGCCCGCCTTCGGTCACGTCCTGCTCCTCACCGATGGATTCTGCACCGGCTCCGGGCCCATCGACGACGTCCTGACCAGTGAGTCACTGAGCGCTTGTTTCGGCCTTCCGGTGAGCCTGGAACGGCGTGGTGACCGCTGGCTGGCCTTGCCCAGCGCCCCACTCGAGCCAGGGAGCGCCGCCGATCAGGCGCTCAGCCCGCCGGTTCGATCGGGTAGTCGTCGACGAGCGGGGTTGTCGTCGCCAGCAGGCTACTGACCCCCGCCGTGCCACTGGGCAACCGGTTCAGCAGGCCCTGGTCGGGCGACGAATCCCCCTTGGGACGGGCCAGCAGGGCGGGCGGAAGGTCATCGACTCCCGAGTCCAGACGGGCCGCCGTCCGCTCGGCCTCCATCTGATCACGCTCGGCGAGGACCGACAACACGGGGAACGGGTTCACCGGCGCACCGCCGTCGGGGTGGAGCTGCATGTGGAGGTGGGGCGGAGTGCCCGCGGCATTGCCCGACGTCCCGATGTAGCCGAGCTCATCACCTCCTTCGACCAGGAGGCCCACCTCGAGGTCGGGGGCGACTCCCGAGAGGTGGGTGTAGTACCACTCGATGCCGCTCTCGCCCTGGAGCCACACGCTCAGGCCGCCGAGGCGGTTGTCGTTGATCTTGGAGACAACACCACGTTCGGCGGCGACCAGAGAGGTGCCGTACTCGGCGAAGACGTCGATGCCCTCGTGCCAGTGTTCGTCTGCGGTGCCGAGCATCCGGGGGAAACCCCAGGAGTCGATGAAGTCGTGTTCGCCGGCTACCGGGAAAGTCAGGTTGTTCACCGCGATCACGCTCCTGGCCTCGAACATGGCGACGGCCAGCTCGGCGTCGTCGACCTCGACCCGGAGGGCACCCTCGGTGCGTAGGGCCGAGTCCAGCGACTGGCGAGCCAGGCGCAGGTCATCAGAGGTGGACTGCACCCGCCCTCCCAGCTTCTCCCTGAGCTCGATGAACTCGTGGATCGTCACCACGTCTGATTCCAGCACCGATGACATCAGCACCCGGCGGGCGATGAAGTCGCCGGCACTGGCGGCGTCGAGCAGGGCGTTGCCCTCGGTCCAGGAGCCGCGGATGTAGGCGTCGACCGTGCTCGACTCGAACTCGACCCATGCCTCATCGAGCTCACCGAGGGCATCCCGCTCATCCTCGGACAAGGCCTCTACCGACCTCAGCAGGCTCTTCACCAGGCGCCGCAAGGCCTTCACCCTCTCAACGGAATTCGCGTGCTGGGTGGTCAGTTCCTCGAGCTGGGCGCGCGCCGATCTGACCTCACCGTAGATCACCCGCGATGGTCGAAACTCGGGCTGGTCAGCGTAGGCCCCCCGCTGCGGGACCTCGAAGGCGCCGCCCGGTGCCTCACCGCTGGCCCCCTCTCCGCCGACGGGGTCTCCCACACAATCGGGATCATCAGGATCACATTTGGGAGGCTCGACACAATCGGTGTCGCCGGGCCGGCAGAGGGCTACCGGACAGTCCGGCAGGCTCGGGTCGCACTCGGGTGTGCAGGGGATGCCGTCCTCCCGCCAAGAGACGCCGGGGTCGCATGGAGGTGGAACGCACGCTTCATCGTCCGGAGCGCAGGCCTCGGCGGGCGCGGTTGTGGTCGTGGCCCCACCGGGGGGGGAGGTGGTGGTGGGGGCCGGGGGCTGGGTCGTGGTGGGGGCCGGGGGCTGGGTCGTGGTGGTGGAGGACACCTCGGTTGTGGTCGTGGTCGTCGGGGCGGCCTCCGAGGTGGTGGTCGTCTCCTGAGCCAGGGCGGACGGGGGCGCGACGAGACCCAGGATCACCATCAACGCGAGAGCCAGAACGGCCCGCCAGCTCCTGGACGCCATGGTGTTCCCATCGGCTGTCAGCGCCTCACCTGGAGGGGCAATTCCCGGGAGGGCCTCAGCCGGACAGAATCACGACGCCGTCGTCGGGTACCCCGACCACGACCGACTGGCCGCACTCCACCGGCTCCGGATGCCACACCTCGACGATTCCCGCCTCGGTGGCCACCGTCAGAACCGACATGGGCCCGCGGGATCCAACCTTCTCCACGGTGCCGGGTAGAGCCAGGCCCGCCCACCCATCGGGAACCAGAAGGGCCCGATCGGAACGGATCAAGAGCTCCACCTCGCCTCCTCCTCCGGCGCTACGAGCCCCCAAATCGACCGTGCCCCATTCGGTCTCGGCCTGGTGTCCGACGATCCGCGCCGACATGATGCCGGTGTGGCCCAGGAATCGGGCCACGAATCCCTCGCAGGGCTGACGCCAGAGCTCTTCGGGTGGGGCCACCTGGCAGATCCGTCCCTCGTTCATGACGGCCACCCGATGGCCGAGGGCAAAGGCTTCGTCCCGGTCGTGGGTCACCAACACAATGGTGAGCTCGAGCTCGGCGAACAGGGTGATCAGCTCCTCGACCAGGCGCTCGCGCAGGGCCCGGTCGAGGGCGCCGAGCGGCTCGTCGAGCAAGAGAACCTCGGGTGAGGGAGCCAGGGCTCGGGCCAGGGCCACCCTCTGCTGTTCACCACCCGAGAGGTCGTCGATCTTGCGCGGGCCGAAGCCGGGAAGGCCAACCAGCTCGAGTACCTCGGCGACCCGGGAATCCATGGCCGGGCGCTCCCAACCCACCATGCGGAGGCCGAACGCGACATTGCCGGCCACATCACGGTGGGGGAAGAGGGCGTAGTCCTGGAACATCAGGCCGATGCCGCGTTGATGGGTGGGAGTTCGGGTCAGGTCGGTCCGGCCCAGCCCCACGGTGCCCCGGTCCGGCTCTTGGAGGCCGGCCACGACCCTCAACAAGGTGCTCTTGCCACTCCCGCTGGGGCCCAGCACGGTCACGACCTCGCGACGGTCCACAGCCAGACTGACCGAGTCGAGGGCCCGGTGGCCCTCGAAGGTGACCGTGACGTCGTCGATCTCGAGGAACATCAGAACTCACTGCCCTCGAGGTCGCGGAGTCGTTCGATGGCCAGAACCGCCACGGTGGTGAGGACCATCAGGATGGTGCTCAGGGCCATGGCTTGACCGAGGTTGTTGACCCCGGGCTGGCCCAGGAAACGGAAGATCGCCACGGGCACTGTGGGGCGGTCGCTGCGAGCCACGAAGTTGGTGGCCCCGAACTCGCCGATCGAAACCGCGAAGCCGAAGCCCGCCGCCACCAGCAGGGCACGGGCCACGATGGGAAAGTCGACCTCGCGCCAGGCCCGGAGCGGACCGGCCCCGAGGACAGCAGCGGCTTCGCGCAACCGGATCTGCATTGACGCCAGCACCGGGGTGAGGGTACGCACCACGAACGGTGTGGCGATCAGGGCCTGGGCGATGGGTACGAGCAACCACGAGCCCCGAAAGTCGAGCGGGGCGTCGTCGAAGGCCACGAGGAACCCGAAGCCGACGGTGACCGCCGAGGTACCCAGGGGGAGCATGAGGAGGGCATCGACCGTGGCCGCACCTCTCCCCCGCCATTGGGTGACAGCCAGCGCGGCAAGCAGGCCGAGAACAACAGCCATCACCGTGGCCAGGACGGCGGCGACCAGCGAGTTGGTGACCGCGTCGAGAGGTGACACGAACAGGGTGCTGCCCCGACGGGTCTCATCGAGCGCCCTCCAGTTGCCCAGGCCGTAGCCATCGACGGTCACCAGGGACCGTTCGACCAGAACGATGAGAGGGGCTCCCAGCAATAGGAGCAGGAAGATGAGGTTGGCGCCGACCAACCAGCGCTCGCGGCCGGGCCGGGGCCGCCGGGCCACGGTGCCCGCGGCCCGCAGTTGTTGTCGGACCGCCGTTCGGCGCTGATACCGCGACCAGAACACCAGGGTCGCGCCCACCATGATCATCTGGATGACCGCCAGGGCGGAGGCCACCGGTAGGTCGAACAGGAACTGGGTCTGACGGCGAATCTCGACCTCGATGGTGGACCACCGGGGCCCGCCGAGGATGAGCACGACTCCGAACGAGGTGAACGTGAACAGGAACACGATGCTGGCGGCCGCCGCGATGGCGGGACGGAGCAGGGGCAGGGTCACCTCGCGGAAGGCCTGCCACGGGCTGGCCCCCAACGCCCGGGCCGCTTCCTCGAGCCGCGGGTCGATGTGGCTCCAGAGGCCCCCGACGGTACGGACGACGATGGCGTAGTTGAAGAAGACGTGGGCAAGCAGGACGGCCCCGATCCCCTGCTCGAAGGCCAAGGGTCCTTCACTCACCCCCGGTAGCAGCTCGAGGAGACCATTGATCGGGCTGCGGGCCCCCAGGAGGCCGACGAAAGCAGTACCCACCACCACCGTGGGCAACACGAACGGCACGGTGATGGCCGCCCTCACCAGGGTCCGGCCGGGGAAGTCGAACCGGGCCAACACCCACGCCCCGGGCAGGGCCAGCACCAGGGTCAGCACGGTGGATGCGATGGCCTGGACCACCGTGAACCACAACACCCGGCGGAGCTCCCGGTCACCCAGAACCTCGCCGACGGGGCCGAAGTCAACGCGGCCGCCGGCCCCCAACCCGGTGTCGAGGATGGCCAGCACCGGCCAAGCGAAGAAGACGGCGAGGAAGAGGAGAGGTCCGACCGCGCACGCCGGCCCTACCCATCGCCCTCCCTGTCCGGCTCGATGTCCGGCCATCGGGTTCAGCTCACCGCAGGACCGTGTCGGTCCAGGCATCGACCCAGTCCTCACGGTTCGCATCGATGCGGAATGTCTCCATCTCGAGCGGTGTCTCGGGGACTTCGGCCCACTCGACGAAGACATCCGGAAGGGGGGTGTCGGCCACCGCAGGGAACACGAACATGTTCAGGGGGATGTCGGCCTGGACGTCGGCACTGAGCAGCCAGTCGATGAGGGCCCGACCTCCCGCCGGGTTGGCCGCACCGGCCAACAGTCCGGCGAACTCGATCTGACGGAAGCACGAGTCGGTCACCACTGCGGTGGGAGCGGCCTCGAGCTCACCGAAGACCACCTCGGCCGGCGGGCTACTGGCGTAGGACACCACGATGGGCCGGTCGCCGCCTCCGCCTACGGTAAACGGCCCGAAGTAGGCCTCGGTCCAGCCGTCGGTGACCATGACGTCGTTGGACCGGAGGTCGGCCCACCAGTCGAGCCAGCCATCATCACCGTAGGTTTCGATGGTGGCGAGCATGAAAGCCAGACCCGGCGTGGAGGCTCCGGGGTTCTGGACCACGGTGAGACCCTCATAGGCGGGGTCGATCAGATCATCCAGCGACGCGGGTGGCCTCAACCCGGCCTCGGCGAACCACTGGATGTCGTAGTTGAGGCACACGTCGCCCACATTGATCGGCGTGACCCGATGGAGGGTGTCGAACCTCAGGGCGGGGTCGACAAGGCTGAGGCCCGCGGACTCGTAGGGCTCGAAGAGACCCTCAGCCACTGCCCGCGAGAGCACATTGTTGTCGATGCCGAACAGGACATCGGCCTCGGGATCGTTCTTGGTGAGAATGGCCCGGTTCACCACCGCCACCGCGTCGCCGGGCTGGAGCAACTCGACGGTCATGCCCGTGTCGGCCTCGAACGCCTTCACCAGGTCCTCGGTGAGGGCGAACGAGTCGTGGGCCAGGAGTCGCACCGTCGTGCCCTGGAGGCCGGCGTCGGCGGCCCGGGTGGTTGTCTCGTCCTTGCTCCCACAGGCCGCGGCCACCAGGGTCAGCACAGCCACCAGGGCGACGGTGATTCGGTACTTGGTCATTGTTGTTCTCCTTGGGGTCCGAGTCCCCGCTTGACGTGGGTACCGTCCTGACCAGGGGAAACGGCCACCAGAACTCCTCCTGTGACGGTGATGGTGGCAACCGGATCGGCGAGCTCGTTGCTGACCCCGCGGGTGGAGCCGGGCCCCAGCTCGGCCCCGGCCAGGGGGTAGAGCAGGCCGGTGGTGGTGACCCCGGTGACCGGTCCGTGGAACGGAACCAGACTCAACAGCTCGCCCGGCCGCCCGCCCAGCCTGACCTCACGCCTCACGACGGTGACCGTGGCCGGACCCATGTGAGCCACCAGATCGGTCGACGCGTACGCAGGTGAGGCCAGCAGACCGAGGTTGGCCGTGAAGTGATCGAGCCGATCGTCACCCCCGTAGCCCCCGACCACGGCGACCCGGCGGGCACCATGGGCAACAGCCCGGTCAAGGGCGAGCTCCAGGTCAGTGGCGTCCTTGACCTCGGGATGCCGCTCGACAGTGGCCCCCTTCTGTTCCCAGTGCTCGACGATGATCGGGTCAGCCGAGTCGAGGTCGCCGACCAGCAGATCGACACCGAGGCCGAGACGCTCGGCCCAGTGCAGGCCCGAGTCGGCCGCGATGACGAAGGGGTCGGCTGGCAAGAGGTCGGCCACCGATGGATGGGGGTCGCCCCCACCTACCAGGACGACTACCGGACGATCCACGAGCCCCTCACAGTTCCCTCCGCTGGAATTACCCAGTTCAGGTTGACGGGTCGGTGGCGGGTGGCCACCCTCTCAGCCCGGCGGTTTCCGAGCTCCCCGATGCGGTTGTGCCCCCCACCCTATCCAGTAGGTTCCAAGACATGCTCGAGCGCACCCTCTTCGATGAAGAACACGACATGTTCCGCGACAGTTTCCGCCGATTCGTCGAGAACGAGATCGTTCCCCATCACGAGCGTTGGGAAGACGAGGGCAAGGTCGACAAGCAGATGTTCGAGACCGCCGGGGCCAACGGCTTCCTGGGCATGGCCGTTCCCGAGGAATACGGCGGCGGCGGCACCAATGACTTCCGCTACAACGTCATTCTCAACGAGGAGATCCAGCGGGCCGGTGTACCGGGGTCGGGTATGTGCATCACCCTGCACAACGACATCTGCCTGCCCTATTTCCTGGCCTACTGCAACAAGGAGCAGAGCCAGCGTTGGATGCCCGGCATGGTGAGCGGCGAGAAGATGGCCGCCATTGCCATGACCGAGCCAGCCATGGGTTCCGACCTGGCCTCGATGACCACCACCGCGCTGCGCGACGGCGACAACTATGTGGTGAACGGCTCGAAGACCTTCATCACCAACGGCATCAACTCCGACCTCGTCATCACCGCGGTCAAGACCGACCCGAGCCAGAAGCACAAGGGGATGAGCCTCATCGTCCTCGAGGAGGGAATGGAAGGCTTCGAGCGGGGCCGCAACCTCGACAAGATCGGCATGCACGCCCAGGACACCGCCGAACTGTTCTTCACCGACGTTCAGGTCCCGGCCGCCAATCTGTTGGGAGGCGAGGAAGGTCAGGGCTTCCTGAACCTGGTCGGCAACCTGCCCCAGGAGAGGCTGTCCATCGCGGTCACCGGTGTGGCGTCAGCTCAGGCCGCTCTCGACTGGACCCTCGAGTACGTGAGAGAGCGCCAGGCGTTCGGCCAGCCCATCGGCTCATTCCAGAACAACCGGTTCGTGATGGCCGAGTGCAAGACCGAGATCGACATCGCCTGGGTGTTCGTGGATCGCCAGGTCGAGGCCCTCAACGAAGGCCTGCTGACCGCGGAGGACGCCGCCGAGGCCAAGTGGTGGTGCACCGACCTCCAGAACCGGGTCATCGACCGCTGTCTCCAGATGTTCGGCGGGTACGGATACATGAATGAGTACCCCATCGCCCGGGCCTACCGCGACGCCCGGGTCCAGCCCATCTATGGTGGCACCAACGAGATCATGAAAGAGATCATCGGCCGCGGCCTCGGCTTGTAGCCCCCTCACTTCCCGGACCCGCCCCGGTGTAGAAGACTCCCTCCATGACCGAACTCGTCGACACCACCACCGAGCTACTCCAGCAGTTGATCCGCAACGCCTGCGTGAACGACGGCACCGTGGAGTCAGGCCATGAGATCAGGTCGGTCGACCTGCTCCACGGCTTCCTCGAAGGGTCCGGGCTCGACATCCAACGGTACGAACCGGTCGACGGGCGGGGCTCACTGGTCGCCCGCATCCCGGGGACCAATCCGAACGCGCCGTCGGTCTGCCTGATGGGCCACACCGACGTGGTACCCGTGAATCCCGACAGCTGGGACCATGACCCGTTCGGGGGCGAGCTGATCGACGGTGAAGTGTGGGGTCGGGGCGCCATTGACATGCTGAACCTCACCTCATCGATGGCGGTTGCGTTCAGGAATCTCGCCACCACCGGCTACCGCCCCCGCGGCGACCTCCTCTATTTCGCGGTCGCCGACGAGGAGGCGGGGGGCGACTGGGGGGCCAAGTGGATGCTCGACAACGAACACGACGCGGTCATGGCCGACTATGTCCTCACCGAGATGGGCGGGTTCGGGTTCAATCACGATTCCGGCCGTTCGGTACTCATCAATATCGCCGAGAAGGGGGCTGGTGGTGCCCGGCTCACGGTGCGGGGCACTCCGGGTCACGGGTCGATGCCCCTCGATGCCGACAATGCTCTACTCAAGGCAGCCGAGGTGCTGCGCCGTCTCGGGCAGTACCGACCCGCACCCCAGTTCGACGACTTGTGGACCGGCCTACTGGACGCTCTCGGCCTCGAAGGCGACATTCGCGCCGCTCTCCTGGATCCCGAGCGGGTCTGGGACACCGCGTCGTCGATGGGCGAGCTCGGCGGCAAGATGCTCCACGCCTGTTCGCACATGTCGATCTCTCCGAACATCGTGCATGGGGGTCAGAAGATCAACGTCATTCCCGACGCCGTGCACATCGACGTCGACATCCGCACCCTGCCGGGCCAGAACGCCGACTATGTCCGCCACCAGCTCACCGAGGCCATCGGAGACCTCGCCGAGCACGTCGAGATCGAGATGCTGAACGATCGAGAGGCCAGCCGCTCCTCCCAGAACACCCCGATGTGGTCGGCCATCGAGAGAGCGGTACACGCCGCCGAACCCACGGCACGTGTCCACCCTGGCCTGATCGTCGGCGGCACCGACGCCCGCCACTACCGCCCCCACGGTTCAACCGTCTACGGAGCCGGCATCTTCTCGCCCGACATCGACATGGCCGACTTCGGCACCCGGTTCCACGGCAACAACGAACGTATCGATCTCGAATCGCTGAGACTGGTCACCAAGTTCTGGGACCACATCATCCGCGGTTTCGACGAGATGGCCGTCCAAGACGCGGGGTAGGGGCGGGGCTGATCACCGGAGCGCAACCGGACCGTATTGCCGCGGCCGGGTCCGCCCCCCTCCCGGCCACCGTCCCTGACTAGCCTCAGCCCATGGCTGGATTCACCGAAGAGCACGTCGAGCAGTGGCGTACAGAGGGGTGGGTGCTCATCCCCGAGCTCGTACCCGCCGAGGCGATCGACGCCGCCCTCGATGACATGTGGCGGGTACTGCCCACCCCCGAGGAGTTCCACGCGGGAGAGGGGGGCTCGCGCCAGGACGCCTTCCTGGGGGGCACTGACCAGAGGAGACTGTTCAGCGAGCACGACCGGCCCGACGAGGACGGGCCGGCCTTCCGCAACGAGCAGTTCCTCGGCCAGGCCATGTTCCCGTTTCCGGGGTCGAACCGGCTCAATCGCCTCATCGTCCACCCCAACATGGTGGGATTCGCCGAGGCCGCCATCGCCAGCACCGACCTGCTCATCTACCAGATGAGCATCTGGGCCAAATACACCGGTGTGGCCAACTACGAGCAGCCCCACCACCAGGACCACAACCACTCCGTGGTCCCGCCCCGCACCGAGCCGGACTACTGGTTCATGGAGGGCTTCCTCTACCTCTCCGATGTCGACGAGGATGTCGCCCCGACCCACGCAGTGAGAGTGTCCGACAGCGGTGGCGGCATGGAGGTCGGGGTGCGCACTCCCGAACAGGCCCCCGAGCTCTACGCCGCGGAACGCTCGGCCGCGGGGCCCCGTGGGTCGTATCTGGCCTACCGACCCGATGTCTGGCATCGGGGGGTGAACCTCGAACGCGAAGGTGGTGCTCGCTTCCTGTACGGGATCAGCTTCAAGCAGGCCAACCAGGATTGGGTGGGCTACACCAACGTCCAGCCCCGGGCGACAACACCCCGATTCGTCCGGTTCGTCGAGTCGTGCACGCCTCGTGAGCTCGCCCTCTTCGGAGTGCCCCTACCGGGACACGCCTACTGGGACGAGCCCACCATTGACGCCATGGCGGCCCGCTACCCGGGTCTGGACATCGAACCCTGGCGGGCCGGCCTCGGGTCGGGGCCAACCGGCTCCGGATCTCCTGGCTGTCGCTGAGCGCGACGGGCTAGTGGCGACGACAGCCAGTTCACCTGACCCTCAAGTCGCGCCGTTGCCCAGGTACTCGAGTACCTCGATCTCGTCGGCCATGAGCCCATCGAGTCGACACTCGTTTCGATCCAGGATTCTTGCGGCCTGCTTGGCCGTCTTGACTGTCCACCAGTGGACTCGGATTCCCTGGCCGCGGGCGTTGCGGGCGGCCCACCGGGCAACCGGACCGAGCTTCCACGGCAGCTGCACAACGGCAACCTGGGGTACCCGCCGCCCGACCAGCAGGCGCAGGACCTCTCCGAGCGAGGCAGCGGTGGGCACAGTGGGATGGGCGGCGCGAACCGAGCGCAGCACCCCTGCGTTCCAGCCCCCGCTCACCAGGACAGGGGCATCCGGGTTCTCCGCCAACCAGTGGATGAGCGCGTCGCCGGTGTGGCGCCGTTTGGCCTCGACGTTCCACAAGACCCGGCCCCCCGATGAGTCGTCGCTGACCAGACCCGTGACCAATTCGGGGAGGGTGGCCAGGTCCGACCCCTGGGCCCCCAAACGTCGGCGGAGCTCGCCGAGGCCCATGCGGGACACCGGACGGCCCCCAACCCGACCCAGGAGGGGGTGGATGGCCGCGATGCTCCGCTGATCGGGCCGCTTGCCCTCGGTGGCCCGCACATCGAGCTCGAGCACCCGGAAGCCGGCGTCGTAGGCAGCCTGGAACGCGGGCCCGGTGTTTCGCCGCTTCCCCCCAACCGGAACACCACGGTGACTGACAGCCAACGGTGACGTCTTGTGACCAGGCAGCGGCCAGCGGGGCCCGACGAGGGCTGGATCGTCGCGGAACTGGTCGACCGCCGTCGAGTCGGCGCGATAGGGGGCGACCGGGCCGATGAGCCGGTCGGCGCCCAGGATCCCCTTGCGCCCCAAATCGGTTTCGAAGGCGCGCAGAAGGTCGACGACCTCGTCAAGGGTGTCATCGGCGACACCCCGGTCCTCGAGGTAGGCGCTGACCAGGCCCGAGGCCGAGCAACCGAGGCCGTAGCGCCGGAAACCCCGGAACAGCCCCACATGGTCGGCCTGCTGGCGGAGGTCGTGGACCAACCGGGCGATCGCTTCGACGGCGTTGGACGGTACCGACGGCACCTTGCGGGTGAACCGGGTGAACCGATGACCGATCGGTGGCTCCGACTCGATCGTGGGGCCAACCCGACCCGACGGGTAGCGGGCCCGGAACATGCGGTTGTGGCCGGTGACCGCGAGGTACCAGACATCAGGGTCGCTGCGATCGGCCAGTTGCCGGTCGGTGCTGATGAGGCTGTTGTTGCTGACCTTGATCGATCGATGGGTAGTCAGGAGAGCGCTGAGGATCGGAACCCCTGAGAGCCATGCGTACCTGATGGGGGCGAGGTAGCGCCCCCCATCGACGACCACCCGGAGGACCCCGTGGGAGGGTGGCCGGCCGACGTCGTCGAGGTCGTGGTCAGCGGCGATCAGTCCCATGGTGCCCTCGCCCGGGAGGCCGACCAGTTCCGGATCGAGGCGACTGCCGAGGGTGCTGTTCAGACCGCCGTCCATGAGGGCGAACCAACGCCGGCCTGGGGTGGACGCTTCGACGTCGTGACCGCCCACGGGGACATCGACGTCGTCGCTGTCGGCCGATGAGTCGCGGGCCTCCTCGTCGTTCAGGTGGCGGAAGCGCCGAAACATGGGGAGCACGGCGAACGGCAGCGCCGCTGCCCCGTAGACGATGCGTCGCAAGGCCGTGTCGCCCGCATCGTAGAAGCGGATACGGTCGCTGCTCTCGGACTGGTCGTGGGCGAGCCTGGCCCGCCCCTGTCGGACGGTGGCGTAGGCAGGTTCGCCGCTGGCCACGTCGGTGGTGGCGACGATGTGCAGCCGGCTGCTCTCCACCGTGGACAAGTAGCGGCGACCAGAGCCGATCAGGTAGCCCATCCGGTCGGTCGCGAACAACGAGAACACGATCTGGAGCAGGGCGGCGCTCAACCCGGCCAGCACGATCCCGCGGATCAGCCCGTTGGCCAGCCCACCCATGAAAGCGGCCAACAGCCAGATGATGACTCCACCGAGCGTCAGCACCGCCATGGTCCGCCCGAACGAACGAAGTCGCCCGAACCAGATCATCCGTTGAAAGGTGGCGGTGAGCCACCGGCGCACATCAGCCTCGTCGGCGGCGGCCAGCGGTCGGTTGACGCCCGAGGCGAGATCACGGACCTCGGCCAGCGCCAGCGAGGCGTTGGTCAGGGTGCCCCCACTGACCGAAGTGATGCGGGTGACCTTTGACCACTGCCCTGATTGGAGCAGGTAGTAGATGACACCCAGCGAGCCCAGGGCCGAACGGAGGCCACCACCGGAGAGGTACAGCCAGATCTCGTCGAGATCGGCCGGAGACCGTGATGATTCCACCTCATCCATGTCGGCCATTGTTTCAGCTGGAGAGGAACAGGCTGGACACCCCGGGGCGGCAATTCAGGCTCACTCGAGGCGGAAGAGGGTGGGGATCCCCTCCCGCCTCGAGTCGAGCCACTCCAGCAAGAACTACGGCCGGAAGCGCCTACGCGCGTGATCGAGATCTGACCAGATCGAAGTTTCCAAATGGCTTCCACTCTGCGTCCGTGGGTCACCAAGCGTGACCATCCCGGGACCATCACCATCGAGTGGCTTTGGTCAGGTACTGGTTGGCCGGGCCAGAATGGACCGGTGCCAGACCCTCTGTCCCTCCGCCTGTTCGGCCCGCTCCATCTCCAGGCCGAGACCGGACCAGTGGAAATCAAGCGTTCCCAAGTGAGACAGGCGCTGGTACTGCTCGCCCTCGAACCGGGGCGGACCCGGACGGCCGATGAGCTCATCGAAGAGTTGTGGCCCGGCGATCTCCCGGGTCGGCCCCGACGTTCCCTTCAGGTTGTGATGTCGCGACTCAGGACCGCACTCGAGGACCACAGCGAGCTCCTCCAGGCCGGTACCGAGTATTCGATCGCCGTCGAAGGGTTCACTGTCGACATAGTCCGATTCCGTGAGCTCGTAACCCAGGCGTCCGAAACCCAGAACCCAACTGAGATCATCGACCTCACCCAGCGGGCCCTCGAACTGTGGCGCGGTAGTCCCTTCGCTGAATGCCCCCGGTCGCGCCTCGTCGATGCCGAGCAACGGCGGCTGGAAGAGAGCCGCCGGTTGGCCCTCAACCTGCTGGTCGAGGCACTCATCGAGGTCGGCGATCATGGTCGGGCGGTCGTGGTGGCGGGACCGGCCTTGGACGCCGATCCGGCCCAGGAGCGTATGGCGCTCAACCTGGCCACAGCCCTGGCGGCCGAGGGCCGGCGCTCCGAAGCACTGGATGTCATCGCAGGGGTGCGATCGGAGCTGAGGAGGGAATCGGGCCTCAACCCCTCCCCCGCCCTCGGCGATCTCGAACAACACATCCTGACGACGGCAGTCGACCTGACCCGTTCCCGCAATACCGATTCTGTCGAACCTACGGTGTTCGTGGGTCGCGACCAGGTCCTGCAGATCGTCGTCGAAGCCGCCCAGTCGGCCCGCTCGGTGATCATTGTGGGTGACAGGGGATTGGGAAAGACATCCCTGCTGTCCCGGGTGCGTCACCAGATCGAGTCTGGTGGCCGCCCGGTGGTGTGGGCCTCGGTCGACCCCGAGCCGTCACGACCGGCCGACACCGTCGCCTCGATCATTGCCGAGCTTCTCGATCAGGGTCACAAACCCCCGAGCGCCGAGGGAAGGGCTGCCATCTCCCGGGTTCTACCGGCTCATGCTCCCGGGCACCCCATCGATGCCGCCATCACCCGCCAGGACATCGTTGATCAGCTGTCCGGGTTCATCACCGAGGCCGCCGACCGCACCGGCGTGGTCCTGATCATCGACGATCTCGATCTCCTCGACAGTATGTCGGCTGACGTCTTGGGCCGGGTCGCCGAGTCCGGCTCCTGTGGGTTGATTGCGGCCTCCCGCCCGTCGACGGTTCCCCCGGCGGCACCGTTCCTGGCAAACCCGACCACCATCGACCTCAGCCCTCTCGACACCAACGCGGTCAGCGCCTACCTCGACGAGCGGTACTCCGGACGCGACACACCCTGGGATGCCGCCGAACTTCACAACAGATGTGGTGGCAATCCTCTGTTCCTAGGCCTCCTCGTCGACCTGCACCTCGATGGCGGCATCGACGAAGACAGCCTCCCGCGCACGCTCTTGGTGGCTGTCCGCGAGCGGCTCGACACACTGTCCGAACGGACGATCGAGACTCTCCAGGTGGCATCCGCTCTCGGTACCCGGTTCCCACTCGGCCCGCTCCGGGCCCTTCGCCCCACGTCCGACGTCGACATAGGGGAGGCGGCCGAAGCTCGGCTCGTGTCGCTCGATGGGGCCGATCACGGCCGCTTCATCCACGGCCTGGTGGCCGAGGCCGCCTACCAGCTGATGTCGACAGGACGCCGCGTCGAGATCCACGACCGGCTGGCCCAGATCCTGCTCGATCAGGGCGCGTCGCCCATCGACTACGCCTCTCACGCGACCCAGGCCGCGGCCCTCGACCCATTCCGGGCTGGGGCGGCCAATCTGGCTGCCGGCCGGGCCTTCGCCGCCGCCCATGTGCTCGACACAGCCACCGACCGTCTGAGCCAGGGACTCCAGATCCTGGGCGACCAGGGCCTGGGTGCGACCCCACAAGCCGCCGAGCTGACCGTCGAGCTCGGCCAGGTCCAGCGGTTGGCCGCCGATCCCTCCCACATCGATACCCTCCGGGCCGCGGCCCGCCTGGCCCAAGAGATCCAGTCAGCCGAGCTCCTGGCCCGAGCCGTCACCGAGCTCTGTTCTCACGGAGGCACGACCCAGGGCGGTCAGGTCGACCACACGATTCTCAGCCTCATCGACGCTGTGCTCGACGGTCAGGCTTCGGTATCCGCCAAGACCGAACTCATGGCCTCGGTCCCGACCCTGACCGCGTTGTCCAGCCACTACCGCAGAGGCCAACGTCTCTACCGCGAGGCCATCGACTTGGCCTCGAACTCCGGCGATCCGGATCTGGAAGCCCGGGTCCTGGTGCGGGCCCACCTCGGTCTCAGCCATCCTGACGACTACCAACGACGCATCGAGGCCACCAACCGACTCGAACAGGTGGCGGGCGACGAGGTCGACCTCAACTGGGAGGTGGCGTACCTTCGGTTCAACAGCGGCCTCGTCGGGGGAGATTCGGCTCTGATGGCGGAGAGTGTCGCCATCCTCGAGGGTCTGACCCCCCGGGCCCGGCACCGCCATCTGGGCGTGGCTCACCTGCAGGCGACCTACGCCCACGCCCAGGGCCGCCTCGACGAGGCCGAACAGCTCCTCGACCAGGCCACCGAACTCGCCATGACCATGTTCCCGGCCTCGTGGGTCCTCGCCCACTACAGCAGCATCATTTTCGCCATCCGCGACAGCCAGGGCCGGCTGGGCGAACTGCTCGAGCTCGTCGAGTCGTTCCTGCATGATCTCCCCGACGTGTCCAACTGGCGGGCCGGACTGGCCCTCGTGGCGGCCCATGCCGGCAACCTCGACGTCGCCCTACGCGAGTTCGACACCTTCGCCAGTGCAGACTTCGCGTCCCTGACCGAGGATGTGACCTGGAGTGCCGCGGTGATGACCCTGGGCCGGGTGGCCGGGATGGTCAGCGACGACGGCGTCAGTGAACGGCTCTACGAGCTCCTTCTCCCCCACACAGGCCGGATGAGCTGGGCCGGCACGTGCACCTTCGGCCCCAACGACTACGCCCTCGGCCTGCTGGCCCGCACCATGGGCGACCACGACCGGGCCGCCCGCCACTTCGCCCTGTCAGACAAGCTGAGCCGCGGGCTCGGCAACGACCACTACCTCACCGAGAACCGGCTGCGCTTCGACTTCCCCCCTTTCTGAGCTCGGCTCAGGCGGGGGTGACCCGGTAGATCACCGGGACGAGTGGGGCCAGGTCATCGGTCAGGACTCCGCCCTCCACGGCGATCTCGCGTTCGTCTCCGCCGGTGCCGTTGACGGCATAGGCCACCCCCCCGTCGATTCCCAAGGAACCCAGATCAACTTCCAGGGTGGCGGCCCCCTCGCGGGTGATGGCCACGATGAACACTTCGCCCTGGTACCGCTTCACGAGAACGTCGACCACCCCTTCCTCCTCGGCCAGGTCGATGAAGCCGCGCTCGACCCGGCCACTGTTCAGAACCGGCCCCAAGAACTCGAGCGTGTGATTGACGCCGGAAAGCGTCTCGTACATGGCTGGATCGGTGATCTCGGGCGAAACGTCGAACGAGTGGGGGTTGGACAGGAACGTGGAGCCGGTCTGGACCGACCCGCCGTTGTCGGTCCGCTGAGGGAAGTAGAGGATCCCCGAAGCCCCGGCCGCGACCGAGCTGTAGACCATGGCCATGACGTCAGCCGGCTGAGGATCCACCGGTGTTCCGGTGCCCGATGTGCCCTGGGCAGCCGTCTCGACCGCGTTCATGATGGGGTGATCGGCCCCGCACCGATCGTGGGCGGTCCGGACATTACGCCCGTAGTACCAGATGGGCCCCTGGCGGCTGTCACTCGAGAACCAGTAGGCGTCGGTCGACTTGAAGGCGCTGGATTCACACCACACCGGTAGCAGGTCCGACAGGAAGTCCGCGCCGGACTCCGCGGGCCCCGGGTCCGGATCGTCAGCGGGGTTGGAGCTGTCCCAGAGCCCGTCCAGCCAGTTCAGATCGAAGAGCTCGGTACCGGTGAAGACCTCTGGTCGGGCCAGTCCGTCGGAGAAGTTGGTGTACAGAGGGCGGGTGGGGTCGGCCGCAGCCAGATCGATGATCACCTCGTCGTAGGTGACCCCGAGGGAACCACAGTTCTTGCGGGCGAACTCGATGATGTCGGGCTCGTCGCAGGTGAACCAGGCGATCACGCTGGATTCGACGGCGGGGGCGGTGGTGTACTCATCGCGGTAGACCACCAGATTCATGCCCGCGTCGATGATGCCTTCGAGGCACGAAGAGCGGGCTTCCGCCCCGCACATGTTCCTCACCGAGTCGGGCCAGATGTAGGTATTGACGCCCATGTCTCGGTAGGCGGCGGCCTGCCACGGGTACTGCCACCACACCCCAATCGGATAGAAGGACGGATCGGCCAGCGCGCCGGCGTTGGCGTAGGCGGCGAAGGGGCCCCGAGCGCCGGTGGGCTTGGCGATGGGAGCGTGGAAGCCGGTCAGCGCGGACTCTGTTGTGGAGGTGGAGGTGGTTTCCAGCGGGTTGGTTTGCGCGGATGATGATGTGGTGGCCCCAGGATCGGTACCCGAGCCGACGGTGGGGTCAGCGCTCGAGCAGCTGGCGGCCACTACGGCCGCGGTAATCGCCGCAGCCGTCCAACGAAGCCCGCGGCGCCAGGACTGGTGGCCACTCACCCGGGAACCGAACGGTCGACGGAACCGAGAATGATCCAGGCCAACGACACGATGCCCGACGCACCAGTGGCCGCCCCGAGACCAACCAGGCCGAGTCGGCCGGCAAACGATGTCGAGGAGGCAATCCCCGAGTGGACGATCCAGACGGGTAGCCAACCCGCCACGAGGGCTGCTCCCACGAAGGCCAACCCGGGTGTCCACCACGCCACGGCCCGGTCCAGGCACCAGCCGGCCGTCTCGTCGATCTGGCCGCTGGTTTCGCTGCTCTCGACGGCTACCACGTTGGGTTGGTCTCCGTCGACCGAGCCGGTACACCCGGTCCGGGTGATGGTCGAGATCCACAGGGCCATCATCATGACGGGGAAGAGCAGAACGGTGACGCCGAAGACCTTGCCGAGGCTCCAGCGATCAGGCGGGGCCCACGGTGGGTCACCCCGACCCCCCACCATCCAATCGGGTTTCTCCATGGCGCCCGACGGTACCAAGTGGGGACGGCGGGTTGTTGGTCGGGTCGCTGACTTGTCAAAGGGCCGACATCTCGCGGAGTGGCTTGGCGTCAGCCCTATCGCACTCGATCACCACGTCATCGAGGTCGAGATGGGCAGCCAGTCGGCCCAGCTCGGGCCCCAGGTCGGGGGCCACGGCCGCGGCATCGACCCCTTCTTCGACATGGACGGAGCGCACGAGGAGGGCCCTACCCTTCCGGTCGCTCTTGAGGTCGACCCGGGCAGTGAGCCGGTCACCCTGGAGGAAGGGCAGCACATAGTAGCCGTATACCCGTTTCGCAGCAGGCACGTAGATCTCGATGCGATAGCGGAATCCGAAGAGACGCTCGGCCCGGTCGCGGTTCCAGCACACCGGATCGAACGGTGACAGCAGGGCCACCGCGTCCATTTTGCGGGCCATTCGGGCTTCGGAATGCAGCCAGGCCGGGCGGTCCCATCCCTCGATGGCCACCGGTTCGAGCCGGCCGGCCTCGACTAGTTCGTCGACGGCCGGCTGGACCTCAGCGTTCTTGAGCCGCCAATAGTCGGCCAGATCAGCGATGGTGGCCACCCCGTAGGCTTGGGCAGCCCAGTCAACGACCTGGCTCACCGCGTCGGCCCGCCGGGGGGTCGGGGTGTCGAGGATGGGGGCGGGCACCACCCGTTCGATCAGGTCGTAGGTGCGCTCGAAGTTTCCGGTGCGGCGGGCGGAGACCCGGCCGGTGGCAAACAGCCACTCGAGGGCCCGACGACCTCCCGACCGGTTGGCCCACCAGTCTCCGGACCGTTTGCGCTGGTCGGTGAGATCCGCAGCCCGGATCGGTCCCCGGTCTGCCACTTCGCCGTAGACCGCCTCGACGTAGGCCCGGTCACCCTTCCCCAGACCACTCCAGTGACCGCGCTCGGTGTGGTCGGCCTGGCGCCACCGGAAATAGGGTTGGCGATCCGTGGGGATGAGTGAGGCCTCGTGGGCCCAGGACTCGAGGAATTGGTCGCGCTCGTACGCCAACCGGTCGAGGATGTGGCGATCATGGACGCCCAGCCGACTGAACAAGGGCAGGTACTGGCTGCGGACCACCACCGGTACCGAATCGAGCTGGAGGACGGCCATCCGCTCGATCATGCGCCGAACGGTGCCGGCATCGATCCGCCCCTCGGGTCGGGAGCCGAATCCCTGGGCGGCCAGCGCTACCCGACGGGCCCGCTCGGCCGAGAGCCGGCGGGGGGAGGTGGCACTCATTCGTCGAGGGTCCCGGCTTCGTTGGTGGCTGGGCGCGGATCCTCGCCCAGCAGCTCGCAGAGGGCATCGAAGCGATCCCTGAGCTTGGTGAGCTCGGACCCCAGCTCGGCCACCTCATCGGCCAGGGAAGGTCCGGCGGGTACCGCTGGGCGCCGAGGGGCAGTGACACCGCCCAGTACCAGCTCCGGGGTCGGCTCCGGCGCTTCGCCGTCGGACACGAGGTGGATCCACCGGTCCTGGCTCTGGCCCGGCCCGCGGCCCAGGTTCATGGCCAGGGGCTCGGTCCGGCCCGAGAGGCGCACGAGGGCATCCTCGATCTCACTGGGCGAGCCTGACTGGAAGTAACGCTCGGTGCGGGTCCGCAGCTCCCCCGGCGTCTGGGGTCCCCGCAGCATCATCACGGCCAACACCGCCAACTCATGGTCATCCAGGGTGAGCTCTTCGTGGAGGATGTGGCGGTGTTTCCAGGCCCGCGAGCCGGTACCCCGGAGGGTCCGGGCCAAGCCTTTCTCGCGCAGCTGGAGCATGGCCGCGTCGACCTCGGCTTCGGTGAAGGCCACCACCGGGTCCCGGCTGGTCTTCTGGTTGCAGGCCGCCACCAACGCATTGCTGGACAGGGGGTAGGAGTCGGGGGTGGTGCGCTCCTTTTCGACCAGGGCGCCCAGCACCCGGATCTCGGTGGCGGTGAGTTCGAGCATGGCTGACCTAGGAGAACGCGTTCTGGCCGGTGATGGCCTGGCCCATGACGAGGGTGTGGATCTCGTTGGTGCCTTCGTAGGTGTAGACGGACTCGAGGTTGTTCATATGGCGGATGACCGGGTACTCCAGGGTGATGCCATTGGCGCCCATGACGTTGCGGGCCTCGCGGGCGATCTCGATGGCATTGCGGACATTGTCCATCTTGCCGAAGCTGACCTGGGCTGAGCTGAGCCGGCCCTCGTCCTTCATGCGACCCATGTGGATGGCCACCAGGGTGCCCTTCTGGACGGCGATCATCATCTCGACCAGCTTGCGCTGGGTGAGCTGGAAACCCGAGATGGGCTTGCCGAACTGGACGCGCTCGTTGGCGTAGTCGAGGGCCGCCTCGTAGCAGGCCCGACCAGCTCCGATGGCCCCGAAGGCGATTCCGAAACGAGCCTCGTTCAAGCACGAGAGGGGCCCCCGCATGCTGGCCACGCCGGGCAGAACGGCGGCGGCCGGGAGGCGAAGGTCAGTCATGACCAGCTCGGAGGTGACCGAGGCCCGCAGGGAGAGCTTCTTGTGGATCATGGGGGCCTCGAAGCCCGGTGCGTCGGTGGGTACCACGAAGCCACGGATCCCTTCGTCGGTGCGGGCCCACACCACGGCCACATCGGCGATGCTGCCGTTGGTGATCCACATCTTGGTGCCGTTCAGGATCCAGTCGCCGCCCGGTTCCTGCTTGGCGTTGGTACGCATACTGCTGGGGTCGGACCCGCTGTCGGGCTCGGTGAGCCCGAAACACCCGATCGCCTCACCGGCCGCCATGGCTGGCAGCCACTCCTGCTTCTGCTCCTCGGACCCGTAGGCCCAGATGGGGAACATGGCCAGCGAGCCCTGAACCGAAACGAAGCTGCGGAGCCCGGAGTCGCCGGCTTCGAGCTCGAGGCAAGCCAGGCCGTAGGCGGTGGCGGACGAACCCGAGCAGCCGTAGCCCTCGAGGTGCATGCCCAACAGACCCATCTTGCCGACCTCGGGGGCGATCTCGGCGTGGGGGAAGGTGCCCTCCTCGAACCAGTCGCCGACATCGTCCAGGATGCGATCCTCGACGAATCGTCGCACGGTGTCGCGCAGCAAGATCTCCTCTTCATCGAGGAGAGAGTCAGTGTCGAGGAAGTCTCGGGCGTTCTCCGCCCGGGGTCCGGTTCCGGCCATGGTGTCGTGTGCCCTGTTCGATCGGCGGGTCGGTGAACCCGACGCTGGTGGTATGACCTCATGGTAGAGCCCGGCACCGAAACCGGGCCAACCGCGGCGGGGAGCGCGCCCACCACTCTACGTGATTCACTTGACGGGAGAGAACGCTCTCCGTAGTGTCTCTCCCAGGGCGGAGGCCTTGGCCTCCACGGAGCATTGGGCGGGAACCTAGGCTCCTGGTCCCCGTCTGGGTCCCTTGTGGATCCAGGCGGGGCGCCCACACTCCTTCATTCTGGCCGTTTCGGCTTGGCACTGCCTGCTTCAGGACGCCAGTTGACCATCGCCCTCGCCAAAGCGCGGCAGTTCCAGAACTGTGGTCGAGGGACGCTGGGCCCGGAAGAGGTCACGCAGGTGGGGGTGGCAGGTGATCACCAGTGCCTGGCTGGTGTCAGCCACCTCGGCGATGAGTTCGGCCATGGCCCGGGCCCGTTGGGGGTCGAAGTTGACGAGAACATCATCGACGATCAGGGGTAGGGGCGCTCCTCGCCCCAGTTCGGTCACGAGAGCCAGGCGAATGCACAGGTACAACTGCTCGGCGGTACCCCGGCTCAGGTCGACCGCGTCGAGTCGATCGCCGGCGGCCGTGGTGATCTCCACCCCCCGGTCGCGCAGGGCGAGGGTGCGGTACCGACCGTCGGTGACTCGGGAGAACCATTCCTGGGCTCGGGCCAGAACCGCCGGCTGACGATCGCGCTCGTAGCGCTCGAGGGCCACCTCGAGCAGGGTGTGGGCCGTGGTGATGGCCTGCCAATCGGCTATCGCCTGGGCCAATTCGTCTTCGACGGCCGCCAGCTCGGCCGCCAGGTCGGCCACCGTGGTGTTCTCGAGCTCGGCGCCGTGGGTGCGCGCCGCGTCGTGATGACGACGCACGGCCTCCTCGTGGGCGGCCACGGCCTCGGCTTGTTGGCGATCGGCCGCCCGCTCGCCCTGTTCCCAGAGGGCCACCGTGCCCTCGGTGAGCTCGTGACGGAACCGGTCGCCGTCGGGGCCCTGGCCTATGAGCGCGTTGAGGGCGCGCTGGGCTTCGGCCCGCTCGGCCTCGAGCCGGGTCCGCGTGAGCTCGATGGCGAGGCGGTCCCTCAGGCTGGCCTCGTCGGCCACGCCGGCCTCGGAGTAGAGAGCCGCCAGCGCAGCCTCGGCCTCGGCCACGTCGTGGGTAGCGGCCGCCATCCGCTGCTCGACCTCGGCGCGGGCCGAGCGACGGGCGTCGAGCTGGCCCCGAAGCCTGGCATCGTCGGCGATCCGGGCCTGGAGCAGACGCAGCGCGGCATGGAGGTCGGTGCCGTCCAGACCGGCGGTACCGATCAGGAGCCCGGCCCGGGAGGCGAACCGTTCGGCCTCAGCCGTGAGGCGGGAGAGGTCACCGGTCAGCCGTTCGAGCTCGCGACGGGTGCCCCGAGCGCCACGGACCGTCTCGAAGAACTCCACCACCCCATCGGGGCTGAGGGAGCCGGGAACTGCGTGGTCGGACTTCCAGCCCCGCCACTTCGCCCCGAGCTCGGCGGCGAGCCGTTCACTGGATTCGAAGGCTTCGCGAGCCTCTTCTTCGCTTTGCTCCAAGGCCTGGAGCTCCGCCGCGGCCGACACCACCTCGTTGCCCACCCGGTCACGGTCGATGGCGATGTCGCGCCGCTGGCGGAGGCGTTCGAGCTCTTCGTCGACCACCGCAGGACCCGGAATGGCCGGGAACGCGAGGTGGGCCGCCTGGGCTTGGAGGCGACGCTGGGTGGTATCGAGGTTCTGACGGGCGGCCTCGGCCTGGGCTCCGGCCAGCTGGAGGCGGGAATCGAGATCGAAGACGGGATCGGACGACGCCAGCCCCTCCACCGTGGGCAGGTCGGCGGAAAGCCGGAGCCCAGCCACCCCGAGAACCACGGCCAGCGCTCCAGCCGCCGCGGTGCCGACAAATTCGCCCATGACTCCGGCTCCCACCGCGCCGATGATCAGCAGGCCGGCGAGGCCCAGCAGCAGACCGCGCAGCCAGCGGGGCTGATCGCCGAACCGGCTGCGCTCTTCGGCTGCGGCCCGCAAGACCGCGAACGAATTGCCCACCCGATCGGCCTCAGCCCTGTGTTCCTCGAGCCGGCTCACACCGACACGAAGGGTGCGGAGCTGCTCAGCTCGCTGATCGAGCTCGACGAGCGACGGCACGACCTCGAGGCCCTCGAGCCGGGCGCGCACCGAGGCCAGCCGGCGGGCCGACCGCTCGCGCTGGCCCGTATCGGCGGTCAACGCCCTACGGGCGTCGTCGAGTTGCCGTTCGGCATCCTCGAGGCGGGGATTCCAGGCCCGAACCAACTCGGATGCGGGAATCGAGATGTCGAAGCCCGACAGTCGTTCGATGGTCCACGATGGGCCCAGGAGAATCAACTGCTCGTCGAGCTCGGCCCGGGCTTCGGTGTACCGACGGGCGAGATCCGTGATCTGGACCGACCGCTGACGATCGGTGATCATCTCTTCGAGCAGTGCGCTCGACTCGACCTCGAGACCGTCGAGCCGGGGATCGGGAGTGAAGGTGGCCAGCTCGGAGTCGGCGGCGTCGCGACGACTACGGTGCTCGGCCTCGACGGCGCGGGCGCTGACCCGGGCGGCCAGCGCCCGTTCGAGTCGGGAGTCGCCGTCGACCGGGACCGGCCCCGACGGCAGCGCATCGAGCGACTCCTTGACCTCCTGGACGCGGGCAAACTCGGGCCAGGCGGCCAGGAGGCGGCGATGATGGTCGGCCCGAGCCCGCTCGGTATCGACCCGAGCCCGGGTCTGGTCGACCGTGTCGGCCAGGAGAGCCACGCCATCGGCCCGCGATGGTCGGGACAACACCGCCAACCGGGCATCTGTGAGCATCCCGGACAGGTCGACCTGGCGGTGGTGAAGCCCGTCGATGCGACCGCCCCGTCCGAGGTCGAGCAGGTCGCGGCGGCGGGATTCGAGCTCGACGAGGGTGTCGCGGGCCGAGCGCCCCCCGCCCACCACGCCGGCGGCGAGGAGTCGGCTGCGAACCGACTCGGCGTCGAGGGTGCCGAACTCCTCGAGCTCGCTGAGAGAGAAGGCGTAGACGTTGGCGAACAAGGCGCCGTCGACATCGCCGATGATGCGATCGAGCTCACCGGAGTCGACCACACCTTCGCCGTCGAAGACTCGCACGACATCGTCGTCGGCATAACGCTCGATGACCCAGGTGCCCCGGTGATCGGCCACGTACAACCGCCCACCATGGCGGCCGCCCCGGACGGGCTCGTGGGACGAGCCCCAGGCGGTGGACCCGCCGAATCCGAACAGCACCCCCCGGATGAACGACACCAGGGTGCTCTTGCCAGCCTCGTTGGGGCCGCTGAGTACCACCAACCCCTGGGGGAGTTCGTCGACCTGATGGTTGTTGAACAGACCGAAGCCGTCGATCTCCCATCCCACAATCCTCATCGGTTGCCGCCCTGGAGGTGATCGACCAGGGCTCGCCCCCGGCGCACCAGATCAGCCGGCTCGGCGGCCCGGCCCTTCAGTTCCGCCGGCAATGAGGCCAGAGCCGCCGCCAAACGATCCTCTCCCAGGCCGAGCTCAGCGGCCACCGTGTCGAGCTCGGCGCTCAGGTTGCCGCCCACCGTCGAAACCGCGAAGAGGGCCGAGGAATCGTCGAGAGCGGGGCCGAGGTCCACATCGACCCCGTTCCACCAGACCGGCGGGAGGGTGGACCGGGGCACCCCTCGAAGTCGGCCAAGAACCTCGACACGCAGATCGGGGTCGGTGAGGGGGCGCACCACCTCGACGGGGCCGGCGATGACTCCGGTGAGGACAACGAGGTCGGCCTGGGGATGGCCCTCGACCTCGGTGGAAGCAATATCGGCGAGAAGGGCTGCGAAATCGGCGGCCGAGGAGGGAGCTGGGGTGGTTCCATCGATCACGACGCGCACCTCGACCTCGGGGATGGGGTCGACTGAGAACCGCGTCACGCTGGCCGAGTCGATCGATCGGTCGCCGGTGAGCAGCTCGACCTCGGGCGGAGGGGCGAGCGACGAACCGGCGAACACGACCGGAGCGCCACCGGCCAACAACGAGGCGTACAGGGCCCGGACCGCGTCCTCGACGCCGGGATCGACGGTGACGGCCTGGATCTCACCGGTGAGGAGAAGGCCGAGCCGCTTCTCGGCGGCGAACACAACGGCCCGTTCGAGGGTGCGCTGGGCCCGGTCGCGGGCGAGCTGACGGATGGATTCGGGGGGTGACCCCGTGAGGCGGGCGGGCTCCCCCACCCGAAGATCGGCCAGCTCCAACAATCCGCTGCCTGTACGCGTCACGCCCAATTCGGATGCTCCTCACCCACCGCCGAATCGCCGATCCTAGGGCCCTCATCGGTGCCCGTCTAAACACCGTGGAGGACCCGACAGAGCCCCTGATCAGCGGGGTTGTCGAACCCCCGGGTCGCGGGTCTGGCAGGATGACAGCCATGAGCAACCGCGCTGAACCGGTCACCGAAGGAGTCGCCCTGGTGGGCATCGAACAGGGGGTCATGACGATCACCCTGAACCGCCCCGAGGCCAAGAACTCCCTGAGCCCCGACCTGGTGGCGGGCATCCATAGGGCCATGGAGGCGGGTATCGACGACGACTCGATCCGTGTCATCGTGCTCACCAACACCGGCAACACGTTCTGCGCCGGCGCCGACCTCAAGGCAACCCAGCCCGGGGTGTCGGGCGACGACTCGGGCCCGACGTTCATCGATGTGCTCAACCTGATGCTCGACTCCCCCACCCCGGTCATCGGGCGTATCGCCGGCCACTGCACCGGCGGCGGGGTGGGGCTGGCCTCGGCCTGTGACATCTCGGTCATGGACGCCGACAGCCTCCTCGGATTCACCGAGGTCCGAATCGGCGTTGCCCCCGCCGTCATCTCTGTCGTGTGCCTACCCAAACTCCGGCCGGCCGACGCCAACGAGCTGTTCCTCACCGGCGAACGAATCCCCGCCGGACGGGCCGCCGAGGTCGGGCTCGTGAACTACGCGGTACCCGCCGACGAGCTCGACGCCAAGGTCGACGAGATCGTCGGCAAGGTGGTCAGGGGTGGCCCCAACGCTCTCGCCGGCACCAAGCAACTGCTGAGCCGGGTCGGCCAGGCCGACCGGCAGACCGACTTCGAGTGGACCGGTGTGCTGTCGAAGTCCCTTTTCCAGAGCGACGAGGCCAGAGAGGGAATCGGCGCCTTCCGCCAACGGAGGGATGCCGGCTGGATTCCCGGCGGGTGATTCTCCACCATCTCACTACTCGGGCGGAATGGGACGCTGCGCTCGCCGGCGGGTGCTACTCGGCCCCGTCCCTCGAGGCCGAGGGGTTCATTCACCTCTCCACCGGCGAACAGGTTCGTCTCACGGCTGAGCGTTTCTATCTCGATGCTCCGGATCTGATCGTCCTCGACATCGACCCCCGGTTCTGTACCGGCGAGATCCGGTGGGAGGAGCCGGTGCACGACGGCGATCCCGGCGCCGGCGATCCGTTCCCCCACCTGTACGGGGCCCTCGAGACCCTGGCCGTCCGGGGCACCCGCGAGGTGAGGTTCGTCGACGGTCGGGCGACTCTCAGCCCGTGATCGAGTAGCCGCCGTCGTCCGGAAGGACGGCGCCGGTCACACGGTCCGACGCCGGGAGGACGTGATCAGTGAAGCAGGCCACTTCGTCGACCTTCTCACGCCCAGTATTCCGGAGACCGGCAAGCCTGCTGTGATCATGAGCACGCGGGATCCGAGCACCTGGATCGCGTTCGCTGGCGCCCTAGCCACATCTGTCGCGATTGTGCCCTGGGGAATCGATGGAGGTCTGCGATGGCCTGATGCAGGATTCGCCTCCGCGGTGTAGGCCGTGGCATTCGGAGTAGTCGTGATCAACTGGTGTATCGGTTGCCGCTGGGCCGCAACCATCCCGACGCTCTCACCCCCCCCGAAGGCAGCGAACACGCGTTCAGAGGTGAGAAACCCACCCCGACCCGCTTCTCCGGAAACGCGCTCCTTGTCAGCGTCACCCTGGCGGACGCGGCGGGCGCGGCGGGCGCCGTGAGCCAGTGGCCAGACGGTGATGAGTCCACCGCGCTCGCCGAGGACGACGAAGATGACG
>JAAEMS010000100.1 GCA_024225275.1 Actinomycetes bacterium | reverse complement strand
TTGGTGGCCGACGTCAGACGCCCGGCCGGGTCATAGACGAACCCGACCGTGCCCCCCGTCGGATCGGTGACCGACACCCGGTCCCCGCCCGGCGAATACGCGGTCGCAGACACCCCACCGGAGGGATCAGTGACCGAGGCGGCTTGACCATTGAGATCGAATGCCATCGAGGTGACCAGACCGGCCGCAGAGGTGTTGGTGACGGGCCGGCCCGCGGTGTCGAACCCGGTGGCGGTGACCCCACCCGCCGCGTCGGTAGTCGACACGAGGCGTCCAGCGGTGTCATAGGCGAAGAGGGTCGTGTTGCCCAACCCATCCGTGACCGTGGCGAGACGGCCCCCGGCGGTGTAGGTGCGGGACTCAACCCCCCCATCCGTGAACGTGGTGGAGGTCAACCGGCCGGCAGTGTCGTAGCCGTAGGTTGTGGTGTTGCCCAACGGGTCAGTGGTCGACGCGACCTGGCCTTGGTTGTCGTAGACGGTGGAGGTGGTGTTGCCCAACTCGTCGACGGTGGCCACCACCCGGCCCTCAGCGTCATAGGTCGTCGAACGGGCCCCGCCGGCCGCATTCGTGGTCGCCACCAGCCGACCGTTGGCGTCATAGGCGAACGTCGTGGATTCCCCGACCGGGTCAGTAGGCGACTCCAGGCGGGCCAGAGGACCATAGACATTGCTGGTGGTTGAGCCGCCGGGGCGGGTGACCGCGACCAGGTCCCCTTCGGTTGACCACGTGTTGGTGGTCACCTCACCGTTCGGGTCAGTGATCGTCTCCAACCGGCCCCCACTGTCATAGCCGTAGGCAGTGACCGCACCGTCCGGATCGGTGGAAGAC
>JAAEMS010000099.1 GCA_024225275.1 Actinomycetes bacterium | reverse complement strand
GAACCCGACGAAGGCGAGCTCGCCTACCCCCAGATCTTCGAGGCCATCGACGCCTTGGGCTGGGATGGTTTCCTGGGCGCCGAGTACCGTCCCCGGACCACCACCGACGAGGGCCTGGGGTGGCTGAGCCGGGCCAGGGGGTTCACACCATGACCGACTGGAGCTCATTGGAACGGGCCGCTCAGGCAATGCGCCGACTCAACCAGGCGATCAACCGCCACCACGGATCCGATGACGACCTGGCCGAGATCGCCGCCCAGGCCGAGCGGCTGGCCGCACTCATCGAGCAGGGCGACCGGCGCGACAAGGAAGCTGACTTCCGGACCCGCCCCCACCTGGCCCGTATCTACGACGGCGAGTACGCCCCGCTGGAGATCCCTGACGGGGGCGAGATCGAGTTCGACCCCTTCTCGGTCATCGGGGGCGCCTTCCATCCCCACGCCTCCGGCATCAACTTCTTCCGCGCCGGCGACGACGTGGTGGGGCGGGCCGACATCGACCCCGGTCACGCCGGGCCTCCGAACCGGATCCACGGCGGGGTCGTGGCCAGCCTCGTCGACGAGACGATGGGCGCCCTCAACCGCTCCCACGGCCGCCGGGCGTTCACCGCGTCGCTCACCGTCGACTACCGGGCCGCGGCACCTATCGACGAGCCCGTCGAGTTCCGGGCCACGACCGTGAGCCATGAGGGACGCAAGATCGTCCTGAGCTGTGAAGGCTCCACCGCGGACGGCACGGTGTTCTGCGAGTCGAAGGGTCTCTTCATCCAGCCGGCTGAGGACTACAAGCCGTAGTACTCCGGCCCCAGCGGGCTGTGAAATATCGAGGGCTGTGACATGACGAGGGCTGTGACATGACGAGGACGGGCCAAGCTCCCACTAGGGGACGGGTCGGGTGGGGGCAGGACCTTAGGCCCTGATCGATTCGCTCGGACGGGTGTTGAGTGGTTCATAGATCCCCAGGGTGAGGAGTGAGTGCTGTGTTCGAGAAGATTGTGGTCCCACTCGACGGCTCCACCGTGGCCAACAGCGCGGTGGGGGTCGCTGCATCGATAGCCCGGGCCTCGGCCGCACCCCTCGAGATCCTGAGCTTCGTCACCGACGAACAGGATCCGATCGGACGTGAGTCATTTCTCCGGGCCCATGTCGGCGACCTGGGGGATCTGGAGGCCCAGTACAAGATCATCCAGCTCGAGGGCGATGCGGCCCAGGCGCTGGTGGGCGAACTGAACGACGAACCGGGTGACCTGCTGGTCATGACCACCCGCGGCGTAGGTCGCATGGGTGCCGTTCTGGGCAGCGTGGCCGAGACGGTCGTGCGCGACGCCCACCACCCCATCCTGATCGTCGGGCCCCATGTCGCTGCCGATTGCCCGGCGATCGTCGACGGGCGCCTGGTGGCCTTCGTCGACGGGTCCGAGGCGGCCGAGACCAGCCTACCCATCGCCACCCAGTGGGCCCTGGCCTACGGCATGACCCCCTCGATCGCCCAGGTCATCGATCTCGGCGTGACCGACCCCGCCTACTCCTCCGACAGTGAGTACGTGGGGGAGCTCGCCAACCAGTACACCGAGGTCAGCGGCCACCAGTTCGAACACGAGGTCATCTATCAGAAGGACGCCGCCGATGCCATCGTCGGACACCTTGACAAGGACGGCGCCGCTCTCGGCATCATGACCACCCACTGCCGGACCGGTATCGCCCGGTTCGTCCTGGGCAGCGTGGCCATGCGCGTCGTCCACCAAGCCCCCTGCCCCATCCTCCTGAGTCGCCCGGTGCAGATCTGACCCCCCCGGGCGGGAGGTAGAGGGTCAGGCGGTCTCGGCGGGACCTTCGAGCGCGAGCTCGCCCACGGCGAAGTCACGAAGCTTGTACTTCTGGATCTTGCCGGTGACGGTCATGGGGAACTCGTCGACGGTGAGCACGTACCGCGGCACCTTGTAGTGGGCGATCTTGCCCCGGCAGAAATCGCGCACCGAGTCACCGTCGAGGCCCGACTCGGGCTTGGACTGCACGAAGGCGCAGACTTGCTCGCCGTAGGTCTGGTCGGGGACCCCCACCACCTGCACGTCGATGATGTCGGGGTGGCTGTAGAGGAACTCCTCGATCTCGCGGGGTGAGATGTTCTCGCCACCCCGGATGATGAGGTCCTTGATGCGACCGGTGATGTTGACGTAGCCCTCCTCGTCCATGACGGCAAGGTCGCCGGTGTGCATCCAGCCTTCGGAGTCGATGGCGCCGGCGGTCTTCTCGGGCTCGTTCCAGTAGCCCTGCATCACCGAGTAGCCGCGGGTCTGGAACTCGCCGTCGGTGCCCCGGGCGACGGTCTCGTTGGTGTCGGGATCAGCGACCCGGATCTCGACATGGGGATGAACCCGGCCCACCGAACCAGTGCGCTTCTCGATGGTGTCGTCGGCACCGGTCTGGGTGGATACCGGTGAGGTCTCGGTCATGCCGTAGGCGATGGTGACCTCGGACATGTTCATCTGGTCGATGACCTGCTTCATGACCTCGATCGGGCAGGGCGAGCCGGCCATGATGCCGGTGCGCAGCGTACTGAGGTCGTACTGATCGAAACCCGGCACCCCCAGCTCGGCGATGAACATCGTGGGGACGCCGTACAGGGCGGTGCACCGTTCTTCCTGCACGGTCTCGAGCACGGACACCGGCTCGAAGGCGTCATTGGGGATGACCATCGTGGCCCCATGGGTGGTGGAGCCGAGGTTGCCCATGACCATGCCGAAGCAGTGGTAGAAGGGCACCGGGATGCACACCCGATCCTTCTCGGTGAAGCTGCAACCCTCACCCACGAAGAACCCATTGTTCAAGATGTTGCGATGGGTGAGGGTGGCGCCCTTGGGCAGGCCAGTGGTGCCCGACGTGTACTGGATGTTGATGGGATCGGTGTTGCGGAGACCGGCGGCCCGCTGGGCCACTGCTTCGGCACTGACCTCGCCCGCCCGGGCCAGCAGCGTGTCCCACTCAGGGGTCTCGAAGAAGATGGCGGCTTCGACGTTGGGGCACTGGTCGGCCACCTCGTCGTACATGGCCCGGTAGTTGCTGGTCTTGAACTCAGCGGCGGCCAACAGGAGGCGACAACCCGACTGGTTGAGGGCGAACTCGAGCTCAGAGGTCCGGTAGGCGGGGTTGATGCACACCATGACCACACCCAGACGGGCGGTGGCGTACTGGACCAGGGTCCACTCGTACCGGTTGGGCGCCCAGAGCCCCACTCGGTCGCCGACCTCGAGCCCGTGGGCGGCGAGGGCTCTGGCCAGCTCGTCGATCTTCTGGTCGAGCTCCCCGTAGGTCCAGCGGATGTCCTGATGACGAACGACGAGCGCCTCGCGGTCGGAGAAGCGGGCCACCGATCGCCGGAAGTTGGCATCGATGGTGTCCTCGATGAGAGCCACGTCGGTGACTCCGGCCGTGTACGACTCGGTGTTTGTCATCGCTACCTCGCTATCGGCGTCATTTGATGTTACGCCTGATCAGGAGGGCATCTCGAACTGGTCGACCAGGACCGCGAAGTGCTTCGACGAGGCCCCCAGGCGTAGGTCGACGACGTCGCGGTAGGCCTGGGACTCCCAGATCTCCTTGGCCTTCTCGCGAGACTCGAACTCGAGCACGACGGTATTGCTGCCCGGATCACCCTCGAGTGACTCACTGTTGTGCTCGAGGACGCGTAGCTTGGCGTCGGAGCCGATACCGAGCGCCGGTGCGGCACCCTTCTGGTAGGTCTTGTACTGGTCGGCGTCTTCTACCTGATAGTTCACGATGATGTATGCGCTCATGGGCGATAGTTGAGCATGGATTGGAGTACCGCGTGATTGCCGCATTCCCGGGGTCGTTCAACCCGCCCACCATTGCTCACCTCGACATCGCGTGGACGGCCCGCGACTACTTCGAGCTCGAGCGGGTCGACCTGGTGGTGTCGCGGGTGGCGCTGGCCAAAGAAGATGTCGACCGCCCCCTCTTCGACCATCGCATCGCCGTGCTCGAAGACGCCGCCTCTGAGCACGAGTGGCTCGGTGTGTGGGTCACCGAGAAGCGCCTCCTCGTCGACATCGCTGACGGGTATGACGTCCTGATCATGGGCGCCGACAAATGGCACCAGATCCAGGACCCGGTCTTCTACGACGACAACCCCGCCGCCCGCGACGCAGCCATGGAGGCCCTGCCCCGGGTTGCCGTCTTCCCCCGACCACCCCACCCCACCCCGCCCGAGCTGCTGCTACCACTCGACGAGGCCCACCACCACGTCTCGTCCACCACCGCCCGGGACGGAGCGATCCACCACATGCTCCACGCTGCGGTCCGCTTCGATCGGGAATCCGGGGCCTGGACCGACCCTGACCGCTACGAGACGTGGCTCAGTGGGAGCCCGACCGACCGATAGCCTGCGGCGATGCGTAACCGACTCGTCTCCTGGCTGGCCGCCCTGCACCTGCTGGGGCCGGCACAGCGCCTGAAGCGGCGCCTCGGCGTCCAGGACCGCAGCACCGGCCTGTCGGGCATCGACGCCCTCGACGACGGCGCGTTCATCGACCTCGCCTACGAGATGGTCCTCAACCGCCCCGCCGACCAGGCCGGGCGCGAGAACTACCTCCAACACCTGCGGATGGGCACCCGGACCCGCTCCCACACCCTGTCGGAGATGAAGGGCAGCGACGAGTACTGGTTCGACCAGGCGCTGGGTAACCCCGACTCCCTCATTGCCTTGCACCGGTCCCGCTGCCTGTTCGTCCAACAGCTCCCCAAGGCGGCCCAGATCCTGGATCTGGGCGGGACCCATCAGAGCAACCCCGAGGGGGCATTCGTCCACCTCGGTTACCCGTACGAGTTCCAACGGCTGGTGATCGTGGAGCTGCCGGTCGACGAGCGCCACGAGCTCTACCAACACATGAAGAGCGGTGAACCGATCCAGACCGCCCTGGGCCCGGTGCAGTACTCGTTCCATTCGATGGCCGACCTCTCAACCTTCGAGGACAACACCTTCGACCTCGTCTACTCGGGCCAGACCTTCGAGCACGTCCCTGAAGACGTGGGCGATACCGTGCTGACCGAGGTGTTTCGGGTTCTCGAGCCGGGAGGTCGTCTGGCTCTCGACACGCCGAACGGTGCGGCTTGTCGACTCCAGCTCGAGGGCACCGACCTGACCGTCACCAATCCCGACCACGACATCGAGTACGACCACGGTCCGCTCCGGGCCAAGCTCGAGGCAGCCGGATTCGAGATCGAACGCCAGGTGGGCCTCACCCACCTCCCCCAGACCTTCACCGCCAACCGATTGGATCCCTGCGAGCTCGAGACCATTGGCGTCTACGACGACATCGAGTCCTGCTATGTCCTCGCCTACGTCTGCCGCAAACCGCCGTTTGCCCCGCTCACCCCCTGACTTGCTCGCTGGCACGGTGTCACACCCGGCCCACGATCCCCCACGCGAGACAGAGAGGCCACCGCCCGAGTCGTTGCCCTCCGAAGGCTCCGCGCGCGCCGGCGGGATCAAATAAGGCGTTCGGTTCATCCTCTTCAGGTGGTTGTTGAGTCCCGCCGATGAAGGACCTGCGTCACCGAACGAGAGGGAAACGGATGGACCGACAAGCATTCTGGGTGCTCTTCGATGAGTGGTGCCATCTGGCTGAGTCTCCCACCCAGGTTCCCCAGACCGTCTTCGACCACCTGCTCCATCTTCCCGAGCGCGACATCGTGGCCTTCGACCGTCATCTCCGGGCCCGGCTCGCCTCGAGCAACAACTGGCTGATGTGGGGCGCGGCCCACATCATCACCGGCGCCAGCTGCCCGGACGGCGTGTTCCAGAACTTCCGGCTCTGGCTGCTGGCCCACGGCCAGCAGACCTACGAGGCCATCAACGCCGAGCCCGATGGGCTGGCCGACCTCGACCCCCGCTACGGGTTGCTCGAGCCACTCCTGTTCATCCCCACCCGTGCCTACGAGCAGGTCACCGGCGGACTGATTCCCTTCACGCCGGTGCCCAACCCTCACCTCGATAGGGCTTGGACGTTCGACGACGAAGATGCCATGAAGGAGCGCTACCCCCGCCTGTGCGCCCTACACCCGGCCTATTGAAGGGCGCTGTAGGCGCCGCCGTCGACGTTGAGTGAGGCCCCGGTGATGAACTTGGCCGACTCAGAACAGAGGAAGGCGCCGGCCCGGCCGAAGTCGTCGGGGTCACCAACGAAGCCGACGGGAATCGCAGCCGCGGCCCCGGAGGTGTCGCCTCCATAGATTTGCTGGACCCGGTCGGTGGCATGGAGGCCAGGCTGGATGGTGTTGACGGTGATGCCGTCGCCTGCCACCTCGAGGGCTACCGTCTTCAGGAAGCCAGTGAGGCCGGCCCGGGCAGTGTTCGACAGGATCAGGTTGGGGATGGGCTGGCGGACCGACACCGAGGTGATGGCCAGGACGCGGCCCCACTGGTTCTCCCGCATGGCTGGTACGCACTCGTGGACCATGGCGGCCATGGCCAGGAGGCTGCGCTCGATAGCCGGCTGGTAGTCCTCCCAGGGGGTGGAAGCGAAGGTGCCCGGGGGTGGCCCACCACCGTTGGTGACGAGGATATCGATACCTCCGAGTTCGGTGCGGGCGTCCTCGACGAACGCCAGTGCCCCGTCGACCGTGGAGACATCGGCGGTGATGGGGTGACTGTTCGCCACGTCGGCCGCGGCAGTGGCCAGGCGATCCGCGTCGCGTCCGGACACCACCACCTCGCAACCCGCCTGCCCCAGAGCCAGGGCGATACCTCGGCCCAGGCCTCCCGACGATGCGGCTACCGCGGCGCGCTTTCCGGCGATTCCGAGATCCATTTGCCTCTCCCCTGTTCCCCTGACCATCAGGGGTCCGCAGGCTAGTGGCCGACCGCGTTCCGAGTCATTCGACGAAGCGTCGGACCGTAGTCCTCTTGCCTCTGATGGTCGTGGACTGGAGGGCCTTGATCACCTGGTCGACCGACCCTTCGGGCACGCCTACGACCGAGTAGCGGTCGGTGATGCGGATGGGACCAATCTCGCGACCGGCGAGGCCAGTCTCGTTGGCGATCGCTCCGACGAGGTCACCGGGGCGGATGCTGGCCTTGCGGCCGAGGCCGATGTACACCGAACCGGCCGGCCCTTTGGAGTGGGGACGGTCGCCCTTGCCGCCGCGGGGCCGGTCGCCCTTGTTCACCTTCGGACCCTTGTCCCGTTTGGGGGGGCGGTCGCTGACCGCCGGGATCTCGACTTCGTCCACGCCCGGGTTCCGGGCCTCGTGAACGAGCTTGATGGCCGCCAGGGCGACCGTACGCTCGTCGGCGGTCTCGGTGAGCCGGTCGAGGGTCGCGCTGTAATCGTCCACATCCTCACCGGTCAGGGCCTGACGCACGGCGTCGAGGGTGTACTCGACCTGACGGGCCCGCAGGTCGGCCACCGAAGGGACCTGCTCGATGGCGATTTTGGTCTTCGTGACCTGCTCGATGTTGGCCAGCTGACGCCGGTTGCGGGGCTCGACCAGGGTGATGGCCACTCCCTCGCGACCAGCCCGACCCACCCTGCCGATGCGGTGGACGTAGCTGGCGGGGGCACTGGGCACATCGAAGTTCACGACATGGGTGAGGGTGTCGACATCGAGGCCGCGAGCCGCCACGTCGGTGGCGACCAGGAGCTCGGCGGTGCCGTCGCGCAAACGAGCCATGACCCGGTCGCGCTGGCGCTGATCCATACCTCCGTGCAGGGCCTCGGCCCGGTAGCCCCGGGCGTTCAGATTCACGGTGAGCTCGTCGACGTCGGTGCGGGTCTTGCAGAAGACGAGCGCCGACTGGGGATTCTCGATGTCGAGGATGCGGCCCAGGGCGGCCGGCTTGTGCTGGCGCTGTACGAGAAACGCGGCCTGACGAACGAGCGTATTCTCGTCGGATGTTTGAGTCCGGGCGATCTGGATCCGGACCGGATCGCGCTGGAACCGCTTGGCGATCGAGTTGATGCGCGGCGGCAAGGTAGCCGAGAACAGCACCGTCTGACGTTCCGACGGGGTGCGCTCGAGGATGGCCTCGAGATCCTCGCTGAACCCCATGTCGAGCATCTCGTCGGCCTCGTCGAGGATGACGGTGCGTACGGTGTCGAGCGAGAGGGAACCCCGTTCGAGGTGGTCGCGGGCCCGGCCCGGGGTGGCCACGATGATGTGCACCCCCCGGTCGATGGCCTGGAGCTGGTGGTGGATGGGCTGGCCGCCGTAGATGGCCACGACCTTGATGCGTTGGGCCTGGCCGTAGCCGAGCATGGCGTCGCTGACCTGGACGGCCAGCTCGCGGGTGGGGACGAGAACGAGGGCCACCGGAACCTTGGGGTCGTCGGCCTCGATCTGGTTGACGACCGGGAGGGCGAAGGCCGCGGTCTTGCCGGTGCCGGTGGCGGCCTGGCCCAGGACATCGGCCCCACCGAGCAGAGGGGGGATGGTCTCCTTCTGTATGGGGGTGGGCTCGCGGTAGCCCAGGGCCTCGAGGGTGCCCAGGATCTCGGGCCGCAAGCCGAGGTCGGCGAACCCGTTGGCCGACGCCTGGTCTTGTTCGTTCACCCACCCACGCTATCGCCACCGGACCAACGAATAGTCGGCACTCGTTGCGTCAGCTGACTATGTGCGTGCAGACTATCGATATCCTGCCCCGCGACCTCACCATCACCCTGCTCGGCAACGAGCTCCTCCACCGTCCCAACGGTCGCGCCTGGTCGGGGGGCCTGGTCTCGCTGCTGGGCCGGTTCGATGTCTCGCCCGAGGCTGCGCGGTCGGTGTTGACCCGAATGGCCGCCCAGGGCCTCCTCGACCGTCACCGCGTCGGCCGCGAGGTGCACTACGGGCTCACCGAACGCGCTCGCCAGCTTCTTTGCGAAGGCGAGGAGCGCATCCTGGCCTTCCCCGAATACGCCGACGACCCCACCCTCTGGACCTGGTGTACCTATGCCCTTCCGGCCGGCCAGCGGGTCGAACGCGACCGGCTCCGGCGCCAACTGTCCTTCCTCGGCTTCGGCACCGTGCGCAACGGCACGTGGATCACCCCTGGCGACCGCTCTGGTGAGCTGGGCCGGGTCCTGACCGACCTCGATCTCGTGGGCCCGGTTACCGTCTTCGTTGGCACACCGGCTGCCGGCACCGACCCTCACGACCTGATCGAACGAGCGTGGGACCTCGACGGTGTTGCAGCCGGCTACCGCTCCTTCGTCGATCACTACTCGAGCCAGAGCCCTCGCGACGACTTCGAAGCTCTCGACCTGCGTACGAAGCTCATGCACGAGTACCGCTCGTTTCCCACCATCGACCCGGGCCTGCCCACCGACCTCCTCGGGTGGGCTCCCACCCGCCAGGCGGCGGTCGAGTTGTTCCACGAGATCTGGCACCAGCTGGCACCGGCCGCCCAGCGGGGTTTCGAACATCTCTGTGTGCCGGCGAAGGAGGCGGCGTGATCGAGTTCGACACCCAACCCGACCGGTATCAGCACTGGAAGCTCAGGGTCGAGCCGCCGCTGGCCACCCTCACCCTTGCGGTCACCCCGGAGGCGCCGGCCATCGGCGACTACGAGCTGAAGCTCAACAGCTATGACATCGGGGTCGACATCGAGCTGGCCGACGCGGTGAGGCGGATCCGATTCGAGCACCCCGATGTGCGTTCGGTCATCGTGACCGGCGGTCTCGATGGGGTGTTCTGTGCGGGCGCCAACATCCGGATGCTGGCCGGAGCCGACCATCCCCACAAGGTGAACTTCTGCAAGTTCACCAACGAGACCCGCCTCGAGCTCGAAGAGGCCAGCCGCCAGTCGGGTGTCAAGTTCCTGGCCGCCTGCAACGGGGCCACCAGTGGGGGCGGCTACGAGCTGGCGCTGGCGTGTGAACACATCCTGCTGGTCGACGACCGCAACTCGGCCGTATCCCTGCCCGAGGTTCCCCTGCTCGGCGTGTTGCCCGGCACCGGCGGCCTCACCCGCGTCACCGACAAGCGCCATGTGCGCCGGGACCGGGCCGACGTGTTCGCCACCCGGGCCGAAGGAGTCCGCGGCGATGAGGCCCTCGATTGGGGCCTCATCGACGAACTGGCCCCCCGCACAGGGTTCGAGCAGGCCGCCCGCGACCGGGCCACGGCGCTGGCCGAAGCATCACCCCGAACCACCACCGGCCCCGGCGCCACCCTGGCTCCCCTCGAACGCACTCTCACTCCGGACACCGTGACCTACCGGCATGTGGCCACGACGATCGACCGGGCCGCCCGAACGGCGGAGCTGACCGTCACCGTCTCCCCCCAGCCCGGCTGGCTCCTCCAGGCCGCCCGCGAGCTCGACGATCTTCTGTGCCACCTCCGCTTCAATGAGCCCGAGATCGGCATCCTGAGCATCCACACCCAAGGCTCGGTCGACGATGCCCTGGCCCTTGACCGCGAGCTCGCCCACGGGTTCGCCGACGGGGTCGACCACGCCGCCCGTGAGACCGCCCTGCTCTGGGCCCGGGTACTCAGCCGGCTCGACCTGACGGCCCGCAGCCTGATCGCGGTCATCGATCCCGGGTCGTGCTTCACCGGGTTCCTGGCCGAGCTGGCCCTGGCCGCCGACCGCACCTACATGCTCGACGGCATCTTCGAGGACCGCGACGAGACTCTCCCCGCGGCCGAGCTCGTGCTCACCACCAACAACTTCGGCCCCTTGCCCATGGCCAACGGCATCAGTCGTCTGGAGTCGCGGTTCTGGGGCGACAGAGCTGCCCACGATCAAGCCGCGGCCGTGGCCGGGAAGGGATTGTCGGCCGCCGACGCCCTCGACCTGGGGCTGGTCACCTTCACCCCCGACGACCTCGACTGGGACGACGACCTTCGCCTCGCGGTCGAAGAACGAGCCGCCTTCTCGCCTGATGCCCTCACCGCCATGGAGGCCAACCATCGCTTCGCCGGGCCCGAGACCATGGCCACCAAGATCTTCGCTCGACTCTCGGCCTGGCAGAACTGGGTCTTCATCCGCCCCAGTGCTTCCGGACCCGAAGGGGCCCTGGTGCTCTACGGGACCGGTACCCGGCCCACCTACGACCTCCGACGCACCTGACCCGAGGGGAACCCCATGAGCAAGATCGACTACAGCGCCCGCATCCCCAACAATGTCGACCTGGCCGGTGACCGGCGCCTCCAGCGTGCCCTCGAGTCATGGCAACCCGACTTCCTCGACTGGTGGGCCGAGATGGGCCCGGTCAAGTACCAGGACAACGACATCTACCTGCGCACCGCCATCGACACCAGCCAGGAAGGGTGGGCCCAGTTCGATCATGTGAAGTTGGCCGACTACCGGTTCGGCATCTTCTTGTCCGACCCCGAGCCCGACCGGCGGATCGGCTTCGGCGAGTTCAAGGGTGAGCCGGCCTGGCAGGAGATCCCCGGCGAGTTCCGCAGCACCCTGCGCCGGCTGATCGTGGTGCAGGGTGACACCGAGCCCGCTTCGGTCGAGCAGCAACGCCACCTGGGGCTCACCGCCCCCAGCGGCTACGACCTGCGCAACCTGTTCCAGGTGAACGTCGAGGAGGCGCGTCACCTCTGGGCGATGGTGTACCTGCTCCACGGCCACTTCGGCCGCGACGGCCGCGACGAGGCCGACGCCATGCTCAAGCGTCACTCGGGCGACCCTGACAGCCCCCGCATCCTCGGTGCTTTCAACGAGAAGACACCCGACTGGCTGTCGTTCTACCTGTTCACCTACTTCACCGACCGGGACGGCAAGTATCAGCTCGGGGCTCTGAGGGAATCAGCCTTCGATCCCCTGTCGCGGACCTGCGACTTCATGCTGAAGGAGGAGGCCCACCACATGTTCGTGGGCGCCACCGGTGTGGGCCGGATCATCCAGCGCACCACCGAGCTCATGAACGAGCACAACACCTTCGACGTGCGCCCGTACGGGGCGATCGACCTCGACACCCTCCAGCGCTACGTCAACTTTCACTACTCGGTGTCGGTCGACCTCTTCGGGTCCGAGCTGTCCACCAACGCGGCCACGTACTACACGACCGGTCTCAAAGGCCGGTTCAACGAGATGGGGTACGACGACGACCATGTCCTGTCGTCGTTGTCCGACTCCATGCAGGTGCCGGGTGACGACGGGCTCCGCTCCGAGGACCACTCCGCCCTGGCCCTGGTCAACCAAACCCTCCGCGACGACTACACCGAGGACTGCATGAAGGGCGTCCGGCGCTGGAACCGAATCCTGGGCGAGGCAGGAATCGACTACCAGCTGACCCTCCCCCACCAGGGCTTCAACCGGCACGTGGGTGTCTTCGGTGAACATCACGTGACCCCCGAGGGCCAGATGGTCGACGAAGACGCCTGGAACCGCAACGTCGATCAGTGGCTGCCCAGCGATGCCGACCGCGACTTCGTGGTCTCGCTCATGCAGCCGGTGGGCGAAGCAGGGAAGATGGCCGCGTGGATCGCTCCCCCCGCCCAGGGAATCAACGGCCAGCCCGTCGACTTCGAGTACGTCAAGCTCTGACCCGTGACCGAGCCCCCCTTCTTCACCATCGGCGATCACCAGATCGAGTACCGGTGGTGGAACGAACCGACCGGCGCCGGGTACTCGGTCGTCGGTCCGGTGGCGGTGTTCCTCCACGAGGGGCTGGGATCAATCGACCTGTGGCGCGAGATTCCTGGTCGGGTGGCCGACGCCACCGGGCTGCCGGTGCTGGCCTACAACCGGCACGGCTACGGACAGTCGACCCCGTCCACCGAACCCCGAACCCCGCGCTACATGCACGACGAGGCCCTCGATGTACTGCCTCGAGTTCTCCAGGCTTCAGGCATCACCGACCCGATCCTGGTCGGCCACAGTGACGGCGGCTCGATCTCGTTGATCTACACCGGCGCCGGGGCCGGACCGGTCCGGGCCGTGGCCCTTCTCGCCCCACACGTCTACGTCGAGGACGTCTGTTTCTCGGGCATCGCCAACATCGCAGCTGCCGCTGAGAACAACGCCATGATCGAGAAGCTGGGCCGCTACCACCGCGACCCCGCCTCCACCTTCGCCGGTTGGCGAGACATCTGGCTCCATCCCGAGTTCCGGGCCTGGGACATCCGCGAGTACCTGCCCGGCGTCGAGGTCCCGGTGTTGGCCATGCAGGGCACGGCTGACGAGTACGCCACCACCAACATGCTCGATGAGATCGACCGGCTGGTGGCGGGTCCCGTCGAGACCCTCTGGCTCGAAGGGGCCCGCCATATGGCCCACCGCGACGCACCCGACGAACTGGTCGCCGCCCTCACCACCTTCCTGACGAAATTTGGCTGACAAGGGTGACCTGAGCACCCTTATCCCGCAGATTTCATGGATTGGAGGTGTTGCGCTACTTCCCGCGGCCAGGTCCCTACCATCTGATGAGTCGTGGATCCCCTCACCCCTACTCCTAGATCTTCGCGGTCACCCAGCCGGTCCAGCGCCTGGCCCCACGAGCTCGGCGCGTTCTTCGAGCTCCTGGCCCTGGCCGCCGTGGCCATCACCCAGCCCGTCTTCGACACCTTCGCCCGCAGCCCCGAAACCTTCGTTCTCCGTCGGGCCGACACCTCCGACATCGTGATGTTCAGCCTGGCCGTCGCGCTGGCACCCGCCCTGCTCACCTGGGCTCTGACCACCCCCACCGGCCTCATCTCACGGCGGTGGCGCCGGGCCGGTCACCTGATCGGGGTGGCCACGCTGGGCACCTTGGTGGGCGTCCAGATAGTGCGCCGCCTCCTCGGACTCAGCGGACCACGGCTGGTGATCAGCGCCCTGATCATCGGAGTGGGCTTGGCGGTGGTGCGCAGCCGTTCGGCCGGGCTCGGCAGCTGGCTGCGCCTCCTGGCGATCTTCCCCGCTGCCCTGGTCGTCTGGTTCCTCGGTCTGTCGCCGGTGGGCGACACTGCGTTCGGGTCCGAGACCATCGGGGGCGACGGCATCCGCATCGGCGAACCCCACGATGTCGTGTTCATCGTGTTCGACGAGCTGCCCACCGCCTCCCTGCTGGGGGCCGACGGGGGGATGAACGGCGACGTCTTCCCCTCCTTCGCCTCCCTGGCCGCCGACAGCACCTGGTACCGCAACCACTCAGGGGCCGGCCCCTCGACACCCCAGGCGGTGCCCGCCATCCTCACCGGCATCTGGCCCGACCCCGAGGCCCTGCCGGTCAGCAAGATCTATCCCCGGAACCTCTTCACCCTGCTGGGGGTCGGCTACGAGCAGAACTCGTGGGAGATCGGCACCGACCTGTGCCCGGACGACCTCTGCCCCGACGAGGATCGTACGATCCTCACCGAACCCCTCCCCGAGCTGCTCACCGATGCCTGGACAGTGCTCACCGACCAGCTCGACGATCCCGCTCCCGACGGTGAGGTCATCGATTTCCAGATCCGGCAGAGCGAGCCCCAGGCGCCCCGACGGTTCGAGCGCTTCATCGCCTCGCTCGAGACCGAGGCCGGAGGACCCCGACTCGACCTCCTGCACATCCTCTACCCCCACCAACCCTGGTTCCACATCCCCGACGGGCGCCGGTACTCCGCACCATTCATCGCAGAAGGGCTCGGGACCAGGTACCACTGGAGTACGCCCGAGCTGGCCGACCAGGCCCGCCATCGTCACCTACTCCAGCTCGGCCACGCCGACCAGCTGCTGGGTGAGGTGCTCGACCGGCTCCGCGAACTGGGCCGCTACGACGACTCGCTCATCGTGGTTACCGCCGACCACGGCGTCGCGTTCCTGCCCGGCGAGCCCATCCGCGGCCTGTCCGAGGGCAACTGGGAACAGATCATGTGGACACCCCTGCTCATCAAGGAACCCGGCCAGACAATCGGCGCCACCGTCGACGATCCCGCCACCGCGGTGGACGTTCTCCCCACGGTGGCCCAGCACCTCGATGTCCGCTTCGACTCCAGCGACAACGAGGACTGGACCTTCGCCGGTCGAGCCCTGCAGAGCGATCCGAGCCCCCAGCCCGACAGTGTCGATGTGCGGCACCATCTCCCCTGGAAGCTCAACGTCCTCGAACCCGACGAGGGTGAACCGTGGATGGTGTTCGATGGGGGCGAGGGGTTCGAGCGGTTGCTCGATCGCATCGAACCGGCCGGCGCCCTGGGCGGCGGCGAGCTCGCCCTGTGGCGGTTCGGCCGCTGGGGCCATCTGGTGGGCCAGGACCTGGGCCCGCTCACCCAGCGACCGGAAACCGTTGAGGGCTCGGTGCAGGATCTCGACCAGTGGTCCGACGTGGTCACCCTCGTCGACGAGCTACCCCTGTGGCTGGGCGGATCCGTCGACCTCCCTGCCGGCACCACGGCTGACGTGCTGGTGGCGTTCAACGGCCGGATCAGTGGTTGGAGCCAGGCCTGGACCGACGACGGCGACCATCGGTTCGCAGTGGTCATTCCCCCCGACCATCTCATCGACGGCGCCAACCGGATCGAGATCTTCCTGGTCGGAGGGTCCGCCGACGTCCCCGAGCTCACCCCCGTGGACGTCGGCGACGTGCAAGGATGAACACGGTGTCAATACCAACCCCCTCTCCTACCCCACCCAAACCCGTCATCGAGTGTCGGGGTCTGGTGAAGCGCTACGGCACCACCACCGCGTTGGGCGGCATCGATCTGGTCATCGGTTCCGGCATCACCGGCCTCCTCGGCTCGAACGGGGCCGGCAAGACCACCCTGCTGGGGTTGGTGTTGGGCCTCCACCGGGCCGACGAGGGTGAGCTGAGGGTCTTCGGATTCGACCCCAACCGGTTCGGGTCCGACGTACGGGCCGGCCTCGGGTACTCCCCCGAGCACCATGTCCTGCCTCCCGACATGCGGGCCATCGACCTGGTCCGCCACGTGGCTGAGCTCCACGGCCTGCCCCGCCGTGACGCCCGTTCCCGGGCCAGCGACGTGCTCTGGCAGGTGGGTCTCGGCGAGGAACGGTCGCGGGCGCTGGGCACCATGTCAACCGGCCAACGCCAGCGGGTGAAGCTGGCCCAGGCCATCGTCCACGACCCCCACCTCGTCCTCCTCGACGAGCCCACCGACGGCCTCGACCCCGTCCAGCGCGACGACATGCTCGCCCTCATCCGCCGGATCGGCAGCGAGTTCGGCATCGACATCGTCCTGTCCTCCCACCTGCTCGAGGAGGTCGAGCGGATCTGCGATCAGGCGGTCATCCTCGGCGACGGTCGGGTCCAGGCCTCCGGCCGGCTCGACGAGATGCTGGCCGGAGGGGCCGGGATCGTGGTCGAGCTCGGCACCGCGGACGAGGCCGAAACCGTCGCCGCCGCCCTCACCGGTGCCGGCTGGCCAGTCGAACGAGCCACCCGCAAGCTCACCGTCAGCCCGGTCGATCCGGACGGACCCATCGCTCCTCTCGAAGCCGCGGTCCTCACCGCGGTGGCCCAGGCAGGCGCCTCGGTCCACCGCCTACATCCCCGCCGGGCCACCCTCGAAGAGCTCTACCTGGACACCGTCTCATGAGCGACGTCCCCGCCCACACCAACGACGCCCGGATCATCGACCGCAGCTACCGCCGCTACGACGGCGAACGCACCGGGATCAGGGGCGCCATCAGAACAGTCGTCGTTCACTCGATTCAAAGGGCCCTGGGGCTGCGCCGGTCGGTGTGGTCGAAGGTCTTCCCGGTCATCAGCATCGTCATCGCCTACCTACCCGCTCTCGCCTTCGTCGGAATTGCCGCCATCTTCCCCGTCGAACTCGTCCAAGAGGGCATCCTGCCCTCGTACGGCGACTACTACGGCTACGTCAGTCTGGCCATCATCCTGTTCGCCGCCTTCGTGGCCCCCGAGATGTTGTGCCCCGACCGGCGCAGCGGTCTGCTTGGCATCTACCTGGCCTCCTCACTCACCCGGAACACCTATGTCGTCGCCAAACTGATCGCGGCGGCCATCACCCTCCTGGCCGTCACCACCGGCCCCGTTCTGCTCCTGCTGATCTCGTACTCGTTCGAGGACGTGGGCCCGGGATCGGTGGGCGATTGGCTCACGACCCTGGCGCGCATTCTGGGCGGCGGTCTCACCATCGCGGCCCTGCACGCCTCGCTGTCGCTCGCCATCTCGTCGTTCACCGACCGCAAGGCGGTGGCCTCGGCCAGCATCATCGGCGCCATGTTCGTGCCCAGCATCCTGGTCGAGATAGTCGTCGATACCGGATCGTCCGACTACTTCCGGCTCCTCGACCTCCTGCGCCTGCCGTTCGAGATGGTCCAACGAATCTGGGGCAACAGCGGGGATTGGTCCGAGCTGTCGACCCTGACCGTCGGCGCTGCCTACACCGCCTGGACCCTGGCATCGATCGCCGTGCTGTGGTGGAACTACCAGCGGGTGGGGGTGCGCCAATGAGCACGACCCCGCCACCTCCCACCGGCCCACCCAGCGCGCCCCCACCACCCCCGGCGGGCGAGGCCACTGTCGTGGTCGAGAACGTGTCGAAATGGTTCGGCGACGTGGTGGCCGTCAGCGACGTCAGCTTCTCCATCACCCCCGGGGTCACGGCCCTGCTCGGACCCAACGGGGCCGGCAAGTCGACCATCCTGCGGATGTTGTGCGGCCTCGCCGGGCCCAGCCAGGGTCGAGTGCTCGTGCTGGGAGACAACCCCCGTACCGAGCGCCTCCTCACCAGCCGCATCGGAGTCGCCCCCCAGCAGGAGACCATGTTCGAGTCCCTGCGGGCCGAACGGTTCGTCGAGCTGTCGGCCATCCTCCACGGCCTCGACGATCCACCCGCCGCGGCCCGGGCGGCCATCGAGCTGGTCGATCTCGACCCCGACGACACCCGGCCCCTCGCCACCTACTCCAAGGGCATGCGCCAGCGGGTGAAGCTGGCCCAGGCCGTCGTCCACGACCCGTCGATCATCCTCCTCGACGAACCCCTCACCGGCCTCGACCCCCGCCAGCGGCTCGACATGGTGGCCCTGTTCCACGAGCTCGGCGACCGGGGACGGACCGTCATTGTGTCGAGCCATGTGCTCGAGGAGGTCGAGCGGTTCGGATCGGACGTGCTGGTCATCGCCCAGGGCCGGCTGGCCGCCCAGGGCGACTTCCGGGCCCTCCGCGACCTCATGGACGATCGTCCCCTCCGCTACCGGCTCCGTACCAACCGGCCTCGCCAGCTCGTGGCCGCCCTGCTGGCCCAAGAGTTGGTGTCGGGGGTCCAGCTCTCCGAGGACGCCGATGGCCCCCTCGTCATCATCGACACCGACGACGTGGGCGGCCTGCGCCGCCAGGTGGCCCCCGTCGCCATCTCGATCGAGGCCACCATGTCCGAGCTGGTACCTCTCGACGACGACCTCGAGTCGGTGTTCCGCTATCTGGTGGGTGGCCAGTGACCACTCCCGAGGGCTCAGCCCTCAACACCCGTCACCAGCCGGCCGTAGGGGCCGCACTGATGGCTCTCATCCGCCTGTTCGCCAGTACCGTCGCCACCCGCACCCGCCTACTCGTGCTCGGGCTCCTCGGCGCTCTCGGCGTGCTGATCGCGGTGCTCATCCGTCTGAACAATGACGTCAGCCTGGTGGACGGGGTCGACTTCGTGAACGATCTGGGTCTGTCGATCCTGCTCCCGCTCACTGCCCTGGTGCTGGGTGCGGCCACCTTCGGCGACCTCCGTGACGACGGCACCCTGGTCTACCTGTGGCTGCGACCGGCGCCCCGGTGGATCCCGGTGGTAGCTGCCTTCCTGACCACGGTCGGGGTCGTCGTTCCCCTGGTCGGTGTCCCGCTCATGGCCATGGCCGCGATCACGACCAGCTCGAACTCCGATGCTCTCATCGGCACGGCGCTGTCGACGGCCGTGGGCGCCGCGGCCTACAGCGCTCTGTTCGTGGCCCTGGGACTGCGGGTCCGCCGCCACCTGGTCTGGGGTATCGGCTACATCCTGATCTGGGAGGGCTTCGTAGCCGGGGCCGGCACCAACGCGGCCCGGCTCGCCGTTCGCAGCCACACCCGATCGCTGCTGGCCTGGGCCACTGATGTCGACCTGGGTCTCGCCGACTCCAGCCTCGTGGCCGCGCTTCTCATTCCTCTGGGGGCCACGGTGCTGGCCCTGACCTACGCCACCCGCCGGTTCACCCGCTCCGACATCGACTGATCGACTTTCGGATTTCTCGCGACTCTCGAACCGCCCCAGCGTCGGGTTGGGTATGGGACGAGGACTACAAGGCGCCTTTATGGGAGCCATCGCCACCCTGGTCGTCGTGGTGCTCACGGCGTCCGGCATCATCAGCCTCCGCTCGCCGTTCGGCGTCGGCGATCTCGTGCCCGACCTCCCCGAGGTCATGACGACCGAGACCACTATCACCGCAGAGGAACCAGTCGTGTACCGGATCGAGCCCATTGCGCTCGACTGCCGGGCCCGGGTCCACGCGGCCGTGCCCCTCGAAGGCCGCAAGGAGCACGAGGCCTTCGGCCGCGTATACCGCACCGACTCAGTCACCATCGAGGCCCGGGGCGACGTCGACACCTGCGTCGACTCCGACCTGGTGCGCATCATCGAATCGACTGACGGCACCTTCCATATCGACATCCCCGGCGAAGCCATCCGGTTCGAACGGCCCCGGGTCGATGCCTTCGCCACCCGCGACTCGGTCGCCTACGACAAGGGCCTGCTGGGCAAGATGACCGACGCCCTCCCCTGGGTGTCCGACAATGACGGCCTCACCACCACCGCCTACGCCTTTGCCCAGGACGTCATCGGCGGTAGCGAGTGCATGGAACAGGCCTACCAAGTGACCTCCGAGCTCCTGGTCGATGCCTACGAGGAGCAGCTCCTCGAACAGGGCGCCGACCCCGACCGGCTCGAGATCACCATCGGCGAGCCCGACTTCGACCAGAACCACACCACCGGGCTCGAGGGCTTCGACTTCACCGTCGAGTCCGACCAGATCCAGTGCTCCCTGAGCCCCGACGCCTTCGAAGGCGCCAAGGTCGACATCACCTGATCCCGCCACCCCGGCCGCGGACCCCCACTCGATCCCGGACAAGGGTCGGACACGGCTCATGATCTGGTCTGTCGACCCAGGGCGTGGGAGGCTCGGCGGCCGTGAGCCCACCCACCCCGACCTCCCCTCCCTGGTGGCGGGTGGGCCCCTACGACCAGGAGATCTGGCGGCTCGCTCTCCCCGCCTTCGCCACCCTGGTGGCCGAGCCCCTCTATGTCCTGGCCGACACGGCCGTGGTCGGCCATCTCGGCACCGAACAGCTGGCTGGACTCGCCGCCGCCACCAACATCCTCCTCACCCTCTTCGCCATCCTCATCTTCCTGGCCTACGGCACCACCGCCTCGGTGTCCCGGCTACTGGGGGCCGACCGCCAGGACGAGGCCGCCCGCCAGGCCATCCAGGGCATGTGGCTGGCCCTGGGCATCGGCCTGATGGTGGCCGTCCTCGGCCAGGTCGCGGCCCCCACCTTCCTGAGCTGGTTCGGCGCCGAGGGCGCCGTCCTCGAACACGGACTCGTCTACCTGCGCATCTCCCTCATCGGCTTCCCGTTCCTGCTGGTCGGACTGGCCGGCACCGGCTATCTGAGGGGCCTCCAGGACACCCGCACACCCCTCGTGGTGGCGGTTGGGACCGCGGTGTTCAACCTGGTGCTGGAGCTGGTGCTGATCAACGGCCTGGGCTTCGGGATCGGGGCCTCGGCCCTCTCGACCGTCCTGGCCCAGCTCATCGGCGCCGCCGTCTACCTCTGGGCGGTTGGTCGGTCGGTGCGAGGCTTCAACGTCGATTGGCGGCCCGATGTGGCCGCCATCCGTTCCCTGCTGGTGGTCGGACGCGATCTGATGATCCGCACCGCCTCGCTGCGGGGGTCATTCCTGATCGGCGCCGCGGTGGCCGCCCGTATCGGCACCGATGACCTGGCCGCCCACCAGATCGCCTTCGAGGTGTGGGGCTTCCTGGCCTTGGCCCTCGACGCGGTGGCCATCGCCGCCCAGGCCATCATCGGCCGCTACCTCGGAGCCGGCGACACCCACGAGGCCCGACGGGCCGGCCGGCGAATGCTCGAGTGGGGTCTGGCCGCCGGGGTTCTGGCCGCCCTCGCGGTGCTGGTGTCGATCCCGATACTCCCCGCCGTGTTCACCGAGGACTCGGCCGTTGCCGACCTTCTCCGCTTCCTTCTCCTCTGGGTGGCGATCAGTCAGCCCCTGAACGGGGTCGTGTTCGCCCTCGACGGCATCCTCATCGGCGCCAGCGACATGAGCTACCTGGCCCTGGCCATGTTGGCCTCGGCGGTGATCTTCCTACCCCTGGCCATCGGGGTGGCCGTCGCCGGGCTGGGAATCGGATGGTTGTGGGCCGCGATCACCGTGTTCATGACCGCCCGCGGCATCGGCCTGCTGATCCGCTTCCTGGGCCCCAAGTGGGCCATCGCCGGCGCGACGCGCTAGCTGCCCCCCACCTTCTGGGCAAGGAGACGACTGACGGCGCCACCATCGGCTTGGCCTCGGGTGGCTTTCATGACCTGACCAGTGAGGAAGCCGCTCATCTTCTTGCGGTCGCCGTCGTCGCCCTCACTGAACCGTTCCCAAGCATCGGGGTTGTCGGCGATGACCTGATCGACCACCGACTCGAGCTCGTCGGATTCCATGGTTTCGAAGCCCAACGCCTGGGCGATGGCCTCAGGGTCGCCACCCTTCTCGGCCAGCTCACCCAGCACCTGCTTGACCTGGGTTGCGGTGAGCTTGCCATCGGACTCCATCTTCAGGAGCTTGGCCAGCATGTCGGGGTCGAGGTCAGTGGTCTCGGGCGGCAGATCATTGATCAACCGCGTCACACATCGGGCACCGTCGGCCCCCGCGGCGATGGCAGCCAGGGCGATGTCATCGTGGTCGCGCTCGACGACCAGGGCCACGTCGGTGGACTTCATGCCCGCGGCCTGGGCCAGGGTGGCCCGACGGGTGGCCGGGAGCGCAGGCAGAGCCGCCCGGATCTCCTCGACCCAGGTGGGGTCGGGAACCAGGGGCACCAGGTCGGGCTCGGGAAAGTACCGGTAGTCCTCGGCGTCCTCCTTGGAACGACCCGGGGTGGTGCGGCCGGAGTCCTCGTCCCAGTGACGGGTCTCCTGTCGAGGTCGTTCGCCGGCCTTGTACATGTCGATGTGGCGGGCGGCCTCGTACTCGATGGCCCGGCCCAGCGACCTCAGCGAGTTCACGTTCTTGACCTCGCAGCGAGTCCGCAGCTCGGTGGAACCCATGGGTCGGACCGACACGTTGGCGTCGACCCGCAGCGAGCCCTCTTCCATCCGCCCGTCAGAGGCGCCAATGGCCACCAGAACCGATCGAAGCTCGGTCACGAAGGCGCGGGCGTCGTCGGCCGAGCGCAGGTCGGGGCGCCCCACGATTTCGACCAGGGGCACACCGGCCCGGTTGTAGTCGACCAGCGAATGGACGGCGTCGTTGATGCGGCCGTCGCCGCCCACGTGGGTGGACTTGCCGGTGTCCTCCTCGACGTGGGCCCTCTCGATGCCGGCCCGAAAGCCCGAGGGCAGCTCGAGCCAGCCCTCGACATTGAGGGGCTTGTCGTACTGGGAGATCTGGAAGTCCTTCGGCATGTCCGGGTAGAAGTAGTTCTTGCGGGCGAACACGCACGGCTCGATCGAACAGTTCAGGGCCAGACCGATCCGGATGGCCAGCTCAACGGCTTTCTCGTTCAGCACCGGCAGCGAGCCCGGCAGCCCGAGGGTGACCGGGTCGATATTGGTGTTGGGCTCGGAGCCGAACTGGTTGGGGGCACCCGAGAACAGCTTGGTACGGGTGGCGAGCTCGGCGTGGACCTCGAGCCCGATGACGGTCTCCCACTCGCCGACGGTGGCGTCGTTGGAGTAGTCGATACTGGTACCGAGCTCCCACTCTGGCCCACTCGGGTCAGCTGTCGTGGTCATGCCCCACCCCCGTTCGGGGCCAGGGATTCGAGAGCGGCGGCCACCCGGAACATGGCGGGCTCACCCAGGGTGGGGGCCAGGATCTGAACCCCGACAGGCAGGCCGTCGTCACCGACGCCGAACGGCACCGAGATGGCCGGCTGGCCCGACAGGTTCGACGGAATGGTGCAGACGTCGTTGAGATACATGGTGAGCGGGTCGGCCGTCTTGGCCCCCAATTCGAAGGCGGTGGACGGCGATGTCGGGCACAGGAGCAGGTCGTAGTCCTGATAGGCCCGTTCGAAGTCGTCGAGGATGAGGGTGCGCACCTTCTGGGCCTTGCCGTAGAAGGCGTCGTAGTACCCGGCCGACAAGGCGTAGGTGCCCAGCATGATGCGGCGCTTCACCTCGTCACCGAACCCGGCGGTGCGGGTGGCGGTCTGCATGGCCGCCGTGGAGGGGCCGTCGACCCTCAGGCCGTAGCGCACCCCATCGAACCGGGCCAGGTTGGAGGACGCCTCAGCCGGGGCGATCAGGTAGTAGGCCGACAGGCCGTAGATGGTGGACGGTACCGACACCTCACCGACGGTGGCCCCCGCCGCCTCGAGGGCGGTGGCGGCCTCGCGGGTGCGGGCCAACACGTCCTCGGCAATGCCCTCGATACCGTTGCCGCACAGCTCGCTGACGATGCCGATGCGTAAGCCGTCGACCCCCTGGTCGAGGACGCTGGTGAGGGTGGGCGGGTCCTCGGGGATGGAGGTGCTGTCGTGGGGATCGGGGCCGCCGATGACATCGAGGGTCAGGGCCGCGTCGGCCACGGTGTGACTGAACGGCCCGATCTGGTCGAGGGAGCTGGCGAACGCCACCAACCCGTAGCGGGACACCACGCCGTAGGTGGGCTTGACCCCGACCACGCCACACAGGGCGGCCGGTTGGCGAATCGAGCCGCCGGTGTCGCTGCCCAGGGCCAACGGGGCGAACCCGGCGGCGACCGCAGCTGAGGACCCACCACTGGAACCGCCCGGCACCCGGCTGGTGTCGTGGGGGTTGCGGGATGGGCCGAAGGCCGAGTTCTCGGTGCTCGACCCCATGGCGAACTCGTCGAGGTTGGTCTTGCCCACGAGGATGGCGCCGGCCTGACGGAGTCGGGTGACGACGGTGGCGTCGTACGGGGGCTCCCAGCCGTCGAGGATCTTCGATGAACAGGTGGTGGCCACCCCCCGGGTGCACATATTGTCCTTCAAGGCGACCGGCACGCCGGCCAGCGGACCAACGTCCTCGCCGGCGGCGATCCTCGCGTCGATGTCATCGGCCGCGGCCCGAGCCTGGTCGGCAGTGACCAGGTTGAAGGCGTGGATCTCGCCGTCGTGGGCCTCGATGCGGGCCAGGTGCTCGTCGACGACCTCGCGGGCCGAACGTTCCCCGGTGGCGACGGCGGCCGCGATCCCGGCTGCGGTGCTGGGCGTGTCGATGGCGAGGCTCACGGGGCCTCCCCCAGAGCCGGCGGGACCCGGAAACGGTCGTCCTCGGCGGCGGGGGCCTGGTCGAGGACTTCGTCGCGGTCGAGAACTGCCCCCAGCTCGTCGGAGCGCATCACGTTCACCAGAGGATACGGATGGAAGGTGGGCTCGACGCCGCTCAGGTCGAGGGCCTCGACGTCGGCGGCGTGATCGAGGACTGCGGCCAGCTGAGCGGTGAATCGCTCGATCTGATCATCACTCAGGTCGAGGAGAGCCAATCGGGCCACCTGCTCGACCTCGGCGCGGGTGATCCGACCCGCGGATGGTGCTTCATCGGACATACCGGCAGGCTAGGGCCCAGCCACCATCGGACCACGCCGATTCGGGCTGGAGGGGGCTCGGCCAAGGGATTTCTGGCCCGGTCGGCCGACTACACGACGGCTGAGCCCAACTGGTCGGCCACAAAGGCCACGGCCCGGGCTTCGATCAGGTCGCGGTCGAAGTCGAGCGTGGCCACGTGGTAGCTGCGGTCCAACGACAGGCGCTCGACCGGCCCGGACACCCCAGCCGCGATCCGATCGCTCTGCTCGGGCTCGACCACATGGTCCTGGGGGCTGGTCATGAGCAGTAGTGGGCTCACGATGTTGGCGAGGTCGCCGTCCAACCGTTCCGAGGCCACCAGGAGGCTGATCAGGCAGGGCAGGGGGACTCGGGTGTAGGCCGATTCGGTGACTGACTCGTCGGCGATGTCGTTGCCCACCCCATCGACCAGTTCCTCTCCGTCGTCGACCATCGCCTGGAGCATCCCGATCAGTGGTTCGGCATCGAGCCAGTCACGACACGCGGGGTTCACCAACACCAGGCCGGCGATCTCGCGATGGTGCTGGGCCAGCCACAACGACAGCGAGCCGCCCATCGACAGGCCCGAGACGAACACCCGGTCGCACCGGGCGGCCAGGTCGAGATAGGCCTGCTCGACGTGGGCTGACCAGTCGGCCCACGTCGTGGTGAGCATGTCCTCGATGGTCGTGCCGTGGCCGGGGAGGCGGGGCAGCTCGACGGTGTGGCCGGCGGAGGCGAAGGCTTCGGCCAGTCCCCGCATCGACGAGGGATTCCCGGTGAAGCCGTGCAGGCACAGGACGCCGGTGCTGTCGCCCGCCGCTGACCAGGGCTCGGCGCCGGGTAGGAGGGCACGGTGGGTGCAGTCGGTTGGTTCAGCCACCGGGCCACCCTAGGCGGGCGGGCGGCGGGCCTGTACCGTCAGGAGCCGTGAGCAGCCATCCTTTTCTCAGCGACGAATGGATGATCGCGGCCAAGGCGATCCGCGACGAGTACGCCGAACGGGTCGCCGAGCCCGAGATGGCCATGCGCATGAACATCGTCATCCGACGGGCGCCGTTCACCACCGAGGTCATCGAAGCCCATATCGACACCTCCGAGGGCCGCTACGCCGTCGACCACGGCCACCTCGACAGCCCCCACGTGACCGTCACCACCGACTACGAGACGGCCCACACCCTCTTTGTCACCCAGGACCGGGACGCCATCATGCAGGCGTTCCTGGGCGGCAAGGTGCAGATCATCGGTGACATGGCCCGACTGCTGGCCGCCCAAGTCGCTGAACCCGACGAGTTGGCCCGCGAGGTCGCCCGCAGGGTCCGCGGAATAACAGTTCTCTGATCCCATTCCCTCCTGCGGGACCTAGTCAGTGGCGCTGATGATGCGGATGCCGGTGCCTTCGCGAACGGTGTCGCCGGCGGCGGGGTCGGTGAAGAGGACCTCGGTGTTGGGTGGGCCAACGGTGTCGGTGACCACCAGGCCTACGGCTTCGAGGATGTCGGCGGCAGCCGCGGCAGGCTCACCGATCACGTCGGGTACCGTCACGAAGGGCAGACCACTCGACACGACCACAGTGACCGTTGACCCACGGGCAACCTCAGTGCCCAGGGCGGGCTCGGTGCGGATGGCGACACCCTCGGGAACCTCGCGACTGGCCTCGGCGACCACCAGGGCGACGAGCTGGATCCGCTCAATGGCGGCGACGGCGTCGGCTTCGCTGAGCTCCACAACCTCGGGGACCGGGCGGGGGGCCGGACCCTTCGACACCATGACGTCGATGTCAGTCCCCTGTTGAACCGCTCCGGTGGGGCTGGTGGACACGACCCGACCGGCCCCAATCGACTCGTCGAACTCCTCGCTGACCGCACCCACCCGAAGCGCCCCTTCTCGGATCCGGGTCAGGGCTCCGTCGAGGGACACATTGCGCACGTTCGGCACCGAGACAATGGGCAGGCCAGAACTCACCGTGATGTCGATCACGCCCTCGGGTCCGAGGGGTTCTCCCTCGAGGGGGGATTGGGCCATGACCGAGCCCTCGGCCACCGAATCCGATGGAGCCCGCTCCACCTCGAGGGCCCAGCCCTTCTCGGCCGCTACCTCCTGGGCTTCGGCGAGGGTGATCCCCACCAGCGACGGTGCCGTCGTGGGTGAGTCGGATCCGGTGAGCCATCGGTCGGCCACCTGGGTGACCAGGAAGATCCCACCGGCGAACAAGGCGATAGCGGCGACGGCCCCAGCAATACGGACCAACCACGACCGGCGCCACCCAGGAGGCTCGGCCGGTATCGACTCCTGGTCCGGGGGCGCCAGGACCGGCTCGGTTCCGGCGGGGGGCGGGGCGGCCCCTTCGAGGGTGACGACCGGGCCCACCGATGTGAGTGCCACGGTGGCGTCACCTTCACCGGGTACCGCTCCCCCACCCTCCATCGACGTGGCCTCAAGCGCGAGAGGCTCGGCCGGACCGACCTCGTCGGCCACCGCCATGAGCGCGGTGACCAGACCATCAGAGTCGAGTCGCTGGTCCCGGTCGGCCCGCCCGGCCCGAGCCAGCGGGCCGGCCAGGGCTCCCCACCGCTCGTCGGGCTCGAGGTCGGTGTCGATGCGGGCCATGAGAGTGGCAATTGTCGTATCGGCCGAGAACGGCACCGCCCCGGTGAGGGCCTCGACCAGGGTGAGAGCCAAGGAGTACACATCGCCCCGACCGTCGACCCGTTCACCCAGCGCCTGCTCGGGCGAGGCGTAGCGGGCGGTACCCACCACAGCCCCGTTGGGCTCGGTCCAGGCGGCCTCGGCCAGAGCCCGGGCGATGCCGAAGTCAGCCACCCGAAGCCGACCATCGTCACCGAACAGGAGGTTGGCCGGCTTGATGTCTCGGTGAACGAAGCCCCGGTTGTGGGCGTGGGCCAGCCCCCGCGCCGCCTGAAGCCCCACTACGAGGGCCTGCGGCACCGTGAGGCGGGTGTTGTCGAGGAGGCTGCGGAGACTCCCGCCTCCCAGGTACTCAGTGACCAGATAGGGCGACGAGGGGGTGGCGTCAGCTCCATCGCCACCCCAGTCGTGGACCACGACGATGTTCTGATGGTTCAGCTGGGCCGACGAACGGGCCTCGGCCCGGAACCGTTTGAGGAACTTCTCATCGTCAGCCAACCCCTCGTGGAGCAGTTTGACCGCGACGCGACGGTGCAACTGCACGTCCTCGGCCAGGAACACCATGGCCGACGCCCCGAGGCCCACTGGAGCCAGTAACCGGTAGCGCCCGCCGAGCACCCGGCCGATCTGATCCGACATGCGGTTCACGGCCACCCCTCGAAACTACAGGCGAGAGAAGTCGCTCCGTGGGAGGGGAGGAAATGTTGGGCAGACTTGGGCCGTGGCGAAGACCTCCAACGATCCCCTCGACGGCGTCGAACTGTTCACCCCCGCCGAGAAGTGGCGGCGCCGACTGATCCTGCTGGGGGCCCTGGTCGTGGCCGTGGGCGCCATCGCATTGGCCTCCCGCCAGTCCACCGCGGGCTCCGGAGCCAGCAGGGGCGGTTCCATCGTCCAAACTCTCCGACCCGTCGACGGGGCCAGCAGTGTGTCAGCCACCGATGTCTTCGGCATCGACCTCGAGAGCGGCTGGGTAGGCAGCCTGGTGGTCGAGAACAACGGCCGAACCTTCGTCATCCCCGACGACGAAACCACCATGGCCCAGCTCGGTATCGACGATGAGTCCACCCTCCGCGAGATCCGCCAGCGGATCCCGATCGGGAACATCAATCAGGGCCAGATCTTCTTCCGACCCGGCCCCGGGCTGGCCATCGAGGAGCTCGGCCCCGGCGAAACCTGTGTAACCGCCCGCTACTGGCCCATCGCCGACGGGCCCAACGGGGCCCGCATCACCAGCTGGTGCTTCAGCGTCTTCTAGGACTCAGCCGTCATCATCGTCAGGGGCGGCGCCGGGGACATGACCGGTCTCGAGCAGCTCGACGAACCCGCCCTCGTCCAGGATCGGCACACCCAGATCCTCGGCCTTGGCGAGCTTGCTGGCCCCCGGCGAATCGCCCACCACCACCGCAGTTGTCTTCTTCGAGACACTCCCCGGTGACTTCCCGCCCCGACCCTTGATGGCGTCCTCAGCTCCGTCACGACTGAAACCCCCGAGGGTGCCGGTGACCACCACTGACAACCCCACCAGGGTCTGAGCCAGCTCGGGAGGCGGCGGACCCTCGAAGTTGACGCCCGCCTCCCTCAACTTGTCGACCACGGCCAGGTTCTGTTCCTGGTCGAGGAATTCCCGGACCGAGTCGGCGATGGTGGGCCCGACCCCGTCGACGGCCGCCAGCTCTTGCTCGGTGGCGGCGATGATGCCGTCGAGGTCACCGAAGGTGCGGGCCAGAGCCTCGGCCCCCGCGGGACCCAGATGACGAATGGCGAGCCCGACCAACAGGTTGGTCAGAGGCCGGGAGCGGGCCTCGTCGATGGCCGACTGGAGGTTGCTGATCGACAGATCGCCGTAGCCCTCGAGGTCGCGGAGGCGGTCGAAGTCGATAGCGAAGATGTCACCGATGTCTTCGAGCAGGCCCAGCTCGATGAACTGATGAACCCTCTGCTCGCCCAGGCCCTCGATGTCCATGGCCGAGCGGGAGGCGAAGTACTCGATCCGACCCTGCTTCTGGTACGGGCAGGCGCCGTGGAGGCAGCGGTGTTCAGACTCGCCCTCGGGCCGCACCAGGGGCTGGTTCAGGCCGCACGGGCAGATCGTGGGGAACTCCCAGGGCACACTGCCCTTGACCCGATCGGCCACGACGGGGCCGACGACCTCGGGGATGACGTCGCCGGCCTTGCGCACGATCACCGTGTCGCCGGGTCGGACGTCCTTGGCCGCCACCTGATCCTGATTGTGGAGGGTGGCCATCCCGACCGTAGAGCCGCCGACGACAACCGGCTCGAGTACCGCGAACGGCGTCACCCGACCGGTCCGCCCCACCGAGATATGGATGTCGTTGAGCCGGGTGGTCTTCTCCTCGGGCGGGAACTTGATGGCAATCGCCCAGCGGGGCGCCTTGGAGGTGGACCCCAGCGACCGTTGCCGGGCCAAGTCGTCGACCTTCACGACCAGACCGTCGATCTCGTACTCGAGCGAATGGCGGTACTCCTGCCAATGGGCCGAGCGGGCCGCCACCTCTTTCAGAGTGCCCAGCACCTTGCGTTCAGGGTTCACCGGCAACCCGAGTGAACCGAGATAGCCGAGCATCTCACTGTGGGCGGTGATCTCGGGGCCGCCCTGGATCTCACCGACCTGGTAGCTCCACCAGGCCAACTCTCGTGACGAGGTGACACGGGGATCCTTCTGGCGCAGGGACCCGGCCGCGGTGTTCCGGGGATTGGCGTACCGGGGAGCACCCACCTCCTCCTGGGCCGCGTTCAGCGCCTCGAAGACGGCCCACGGCATATAGACCTCGCCCCGGGCCTCGAGCACGGCCGGGGCGCCGGCGGGCAACCGCTCGGGCACGGTGGCCAGGGTGCGGATGTTCTCGGTGACGTCCTCGCCCACTCTCCCGTTACCCCTGGTTGCGGCTTGAACGAAACGACCGTCCTCGTACCGGATCGAGATGGCCACGCCATCGATCTTCAGTTCGGTCGCGTACCCCACGTCCTGACCGGCCACCGCCTGGTCCTCGACGTCATTGTCGATCAGATCGAGGCCCCGCAGCAGCCGACCACCCCAGGCGTACAGCTCGTCCACGTCGAAAGCGTTGTCGAGCGACATCATCGGTACCCGATGCTCGACCGGAGCGAAGGTGGCCGAGGCGACACCTCCCACCCTCTGGGTGCGGGAGTCCTCGGTTATCAGGTCGGGCCACTCGGCCTCGAGGGCCTCGAGCTGCCGGATCATCTCGTCGTAGTCGGCGTCGGGGATCTCGGGATCGTCGTGGTCGTAGTAGCGGGCCGCGTGGTATTCGATGATCTCGCGGAGGGATGTGACCTTCTCGGCGATCTCGGGCGGGGCAGCTTCGGGGTTGGCCATCGGCTCGGGATCCTACCGGTGCCACCACCCGCCCGGCCGCCCCGGAGGGTCCGTGGTTTGGTTCGGTGGGCGTCGAACGGTCAGGCTGGAAGGCGATGTCCGAAACGACGAGCTTCTCCAGCCAGGCAATCGAGATGGTCACCGGGGCCTGGGCTCTGCGTGCCGTTTGGCTGGTGGTGCCGGTGGTAGCCGGCCCCGCCTTCGCCGACGCCCTCGACGGGCGCAGTTCGGCGGTCCGGTTGACCGCGGCGGTCATCCTGTGGGGTGGTTGGCTGCTGGGTCTCACCGCCACCCTTGTTCCTCGCACCGAAACCCTGACTGCCATCCGAGTTCTGGGCCCCGCCGCCGCGGCAGGGGCCCTGTGGGCCTGGATCACCGATGCCGACGGAGCTACCGCCATGATCGCCCTCACCGTCACCGTCCTGGCTGCCGCCCTGGCCATGAGCCCCCAGGTCGGCGACCTGTTCGTCAACGGTTCGTCCTACGGTGACGAGCGGCGCATGGCCCTGCGGCCGCCCGGCGCCCTGCTGGTCGGCCCGATGGCTGTGGTGTGGGCCGTGGCCGCCATCGGTGTGGTGGCCGGTCCCCTGCTCTTGGCCGCCCGGAGCTGGGTACTCGGAGGTCTGGCGCTGGTGATCGGCCTCCCGGCTGCCGCCTTGGCGATCAGGGGCCTGCACAGCCTGGCCCGCCGCTGGGTGGTGTTCGTGCCCGCCGGGTTCGTCATCCACGACCCTGTCAGCCTGGTCGAACCAGTCCTGTTCCCCCGCACGACGGTCCGCTCCCTGGGGGCGGCCCCGGCCGACACAGCCGGAACCGACCTCACCCAGAGCGCTCCGGGCCTGGTCCTCCAGCTCGACCTCGTCTCGCCCACCGCGGTCACCCGCCGGCACCCCCGTCGGGACCCCGAGCCGCTCGAGACCGATTCGCTCCTGTTCACCCCGACCCGGCCGGGGGCCCTCCTCGACGAGGCCGACCGCCGTCGGGTGGTTCGCGGTTGAATCCGCCTCAGGCCGCCGGGCCGCCCCCCAACACACGGTCATCGGTGTAGAGAACCACACTCTGGCCCGCGGCGACCCGCCGTTCCGGCTGGTGCCACCCCACCACACCATTGCCGTAGGTAGCGGCCCGAGGGGTCCCGTGGGCCGACACCTGGACCATGACGTCCCCCTCGAACTCGGTGTCGGCCCAGCTCATGGGGCCCAGCGCCAGCTCATCGCACAACAGATCGGCGGCCCGGCCCACGGTGACAATGCCCCCGTCGACGTCGACCGCCACCGCGTAGCGGGGCCCATCGACACCACTGACTCCCAGGCCCTTGCGCTGACCGATCGTGACCATCTCGATGGCCGGCACTTCACCCACCGCGTTCCCATCCCGATCGACGGCCACTCCTGCCCGCAGGGGGATGCGACTACCCAGGAAGGTCTCGCGGCCGGCCACCGAGGTGATGAAGCACACGTCCTGGCTGTCGGGCTTGTCGGCGGTGGGCAGGTCGAGTCGCCGGGCCTCCTGGCGGACCATGTCCTTGGTGAGGTGACCGATGGGCAGCTCGATGCCGGCCAGCTGCCCCTGATCGAGCATGTGCAACACGTACGACTGGTCCTTGGTCGGATCGCCGCCCCGGCCGATCCAGCGCCGACCGTCGTGCTCGACGATCCGGGCGTGGTGTCCGGTGGCCACCGTCTCGAAACCCAGAGCCCGGGCCCGATCGAGGAGACGGTCGAACTTCAGGTGGCGGTTGCACTCGACGCAGGGGTTGGGAGTGATGCCCCGCCGATGGGCCTCGACATAGGGCTCGACCACGAAGGCATCGAAATCGTCGCCGAAGTTGAAGACATGGTGCTCGATCCCGAGCCGATCGGCGGCCCGGCGAGCATCATCGACGTCGGCCACCGAACAGCACCCGGAGTCGGAGTCGCCACCCCACAGCTTCATGGTGACACCCACGACCTCGCGGCCTTCCCCGATGAGGCGCGCCGCGGCCACCGACGAATCGACACCGCCCGACATGGCGACGAGCACGGGCCCGCGGCTGGAGGGCACGGTCAGGATGCGACCGCCGGCGCACCCGCTCGCAGCTGCTCCACCGCAGCGGGAATGACTTCGAGAGCACAGTCGATCTCGGCGCCGGTGGTCTCGGGGCCCAGGGTCAGACGCAGGCTTCCGAAGGCCAGCTGCCTTTCGACGCCCATGGCGGCCAAGACGTGGGACGGCTCCATCGCTCCACTGGCACACGACGAAGCGGCCGACGCGAACACATCCTGGCGTTCGAGTAGGACCAGTAGGGCCTCGGTCTCGATGCCGGGGATACACACATGGGCGTTGCCGGCGATCTTGGCGCCGCGATCACCCCCGGTCACACCGGTCTCGACCAGGTCAGGGATGTGGTGGAACAAGCCCGAGAGCAGGCGGTCGCGAAGGGCTCCCACCCGGTTGACCGTCTCGGCCCGACCGGCCACGGTGAGCCGGGCTGCCTCGGCCAGCGCCACGATCCCGGCCACATTGTGGGTGCCGCCGCGCCGGTCGCGCTCCTGGCCACCACCCATGATGAGGGGTTCGATCTCGACCCCTTCGCGAACCACCAGAGCACCACACCCCTTGGGTCCGCCGAACTTGTGGCCGCTGATGGCCACCAGATCGGCCCCGCGGGTGAGCTCGGCCACGTCGAGCCAGCACAGGGCCTGCACCGCATCGGTGTGGACCAGGGCGTCGGGGGCCTGGCGGCGCACCCGCTCGACGACCTCGGGGAGGGGCTGGATCGTACCCACCTCGTTGTTCACCGCCATCACCGAGACCAGCCCCACATCGGAGTCGAGCAGGGTGTCGAGATGGTCGAGGTCGACCAGGCCCGACGGGGTGATGTCGACCAGGTCGCCACCCAGATGCTCGACCGGTTCCAGGACCGCATGGTGTTCGAACCGGGAGCACAGAAGTCGGCCCCCGTGGCGGCGGGCCACCCCGAATACGGCGGTGTTGTCGGCCTCGGAACCACCTCCAGTGAACACGACCTCGCCCGGTTGAGCCCCCAACACCTCAGCGATGATGTCGCGGGCGTCCTCAATGGCCCTCCGGGCGTCGCGGGCGGCCCGGTGGGCGCCGGACGGGTTGGCGAAGGTGCCACGCAGATAGGGCTCCATGGCGGCGATGGCCTCGGGCCGCATCGGCGTTGTGGCCCCATTGTCGAGGTAGGCACTCATCCCGGAAAGGGTACCAAGCAGTCCCCCCTGGCATTCTTGGGCGGTGGACGACTACCAGCCCGAGACCTACGGCGACCACTTCGCTGACGTCTATGACACCTGGTACCGCGACATCAGCGACGTCGAAGGCACCGTGGCCCGGCTCTGCGAGCTTGCCGGTGACGGTCTCCTGCTCGAGCTCGGCATCGGGAGTGGCCGCATCGCCCTCCCCCTGATCGACGCGGGAGTGAGGGTGACCGGTGTCGACGCCTCATCGTCGATGGTGGCCGCCCTACGAACCAAACCGGGCGGGGACGAGGTTCCGGTGACGGTTGGCGACATGGCCGAGGATCTCGGGGTCGAGGACGGCTCGTGCCGAGTGGTGGTGGCGGCCTTCAACACCTTCTTCAACCTGACCACCGAGGAGGCCCAGACCCGGGTGATCGAGGGGGCGGCTCGGGCCCTCCAACCCGGTGGGGCCCTCGTGCTGGAGTGTTTCGTGCCCGTCCCTGATGCCCCGTTGTCGGGGGTGTCACCCACCCGCATGAGCACCGGCCAGGTGGTCTTGATGGCCACCCGCCGTGACCCGGTGGACCAGACGGTGAGTGGACAGGTCATCGAGCTGGCCGACGGTGAACCGGTGCGGCTGCGGCCATGGATGATCCGCTACGCCACCCCCGACCAGCTGGACGCCATGGCCACCAGAGCCGGGCTGACCCTGGAGTCGCGCAGCGCCGACTGGTTGGGCACCCCCTTCGACACCACCAGCGGAGCCCACGTGTCCACCTGGAGGGCCTAGCGACTCAGATCTGCTGGGCCAGGGTCAGGGCCACGGCGAACAAGCCGACCCCGACAATCCAAGGGGCCGCCATCGAGGCGGCTCTGGCCAGCTTGCGATCGATCTTCCCGGACCGGGCCGCATCGGTCAGGGTCAGCACCAGCCAGCCGGTCACCAGTCCTCCGACCAGCCCGCCCAGGTGTCCGCCCACCGAGATCCGCGAGGAGGCAAAGGTGAGCACCAGGTTGATGGCCAGGATCGGTCCGAGGCCGGTCTGGCTGAGACTCACCCCCCTCCCGTGAGCCAGCGCCACCAGGGCACCGAGGAGGCCGAACACGGCCCCACTGGCCCCGAGGGTGGGAACGCGAGGGTCGAGCAAGAGCACGCCGACTGACCCCGCCACCAGAGAGGCCGCGTAGATGCCACCGAACCGGACCCGACCCACTGCCGGTTCGAGCTGGTTTCCGAGGATCCACAACATATAGAGGTTGAAACCCACATGCATCAGGCCGGAGTGCAGGAACCCCGAGGTCACGATCCGCCACCATTCACCGTCGGCCACGGCAGGGCCGAAGAGCCATCCCTCGAGGGTGAGGTCCGTGCCGGACCCGTTCTGGGTGGTCTGGGCATCAGCCAGGCGATCAGCGACGAAGACCAGGGCGTTGATGGCGATCAGGGCCATGGTCACGACGGGAGCCCGGGCCAGGTCGCTGGGGGTGACCACCCGCTGGCTGTGGGAGCTCACACACTCGGGGCAGTGGAAGCCCACCGAGGCGCTCTTCATACAGTCAGGGCAGATCGGCCGCTCGCACCGTTGGCAACTCACGCCCGAGGTCCGGTCGGGGTGGCGGTAGCACGAAACATCGGTCGGAGCTCCCTCGTCAGGGCTGGCTCCAGGGGTGTAGTCGGTCACCCATTCGAAGGTAGCGGCGCCAACGGCCGAACAAGCATCACTGACAATGGTGGAACCAACACTGTCCGGGGCCCTACGCTCTTGAGCAGCGGTACCGTAGGTACCAGGAGGGAAGCGGACATGAACAATATGCTCAAGGAGTTCAGGGAGTTCATAGACAAGGGTGGCGTGTTCGAGGTTGCCGTCGGCCTGATCATGGCCCTGGCCTTCGCCCCTGTCGTCCAGTCGTTGGTCGACGATGTGATCATGCAGATCGTCGCGGCCGTGTTCGGCCAGCCCGACTTCGGTGGCCTGTCGATGGACCTGGGCGACGCCAGGATCTTCTACGGCAGATTCATCAACACCGTCATCACCTTCGTGGCCATCGCCTTCGTGATCTTCCTGCTGGTCAAGGCCTACAACAGCGCCCGGAAGCCCGCAGACGAAGAAGACTCGGGCCCGTCGGAAATCGACCTGCTCACCGAGATCCGCGACCGCTTGGGCAGCTGATCAGGTTCTGAACGGCCGGGCTGGTGAGTCGTTGCAGTCTGGAGGCCCGCCACGCTCAGGCGGGATCGAGCGGAGCCAGCAACTGGTCGGTGGCTGACCAGGGGTCGAGGCGACGAGCCACTACCTCGGCTCGGAGGCTCTCGAACTCCTGGCCCTCGGCCAGGTGGCGGGCCCGATCCTCGAGCCGTTCCCGCAGGATGTGGGCCAGCTCCTCGGATACCCGATCGGCCCTCCTGCTCTCGAGGCGGCCCGACGATTCGAGGTACGAACGATGCTCACCAATGGCGGCCCAGACATCGTCGAGACCAGTTCCGGTGACCGCCGAGGTGGCCACGACAGGAGGTCGCCAGTCACCGAGGCTCGACAAGTCGAGCATCTGATCGAGGTCGCGCCGAGTGTCGTCGGCCCCGGGGCGGTCAGCCTTGTTGATGACGAACAGGTCGGCTATCTCCATGAGACCGGCCTTGTTGGCCTGCACGGCATCACCCCAGCCGGGGTTGACCACCACGACCGTGGTGTCGGCCGCACCGGCCACTTCGACCTCGACCTGACCAACGCCGACCGTCTCGATGAGCACCCACTCCCGGCCCGAGGCTTCGAGCACTCGCACCGCCTCGGGCGTGGCCAGGGCCAGGCCTCCGAGATGGCCACGGGTGGCCATCGACCGGATGAAGACGCTGCGGTCCAAGGCATGGTCCTGCATGCGCACCCGGTCGCCCAGGATGGCGCCACCGGAGAAGGGCGATGAGGGGTCGATGGCCAGCACGCCGACCTCGAGCTCGTGTTGGCGCATGACCGCTACGAGAGCACCGGTCAGGGTGGACTTCCCCGCACCGGGAGCACCGGTGAGGCCCACGGTGTAGCCGTGACCGGCCAGCGGATGGGTTAGGCGGCCGACCTCGCGGGCTTCGTCGCCACCCCGCTCGACGAGGGACAGGAGGCGGGCGAGGGCCGAGCGGTTGCCGGCCCGGGCGGCGTCGACGAGCTCGGTAGGGGTGAGGCGGACAGACAGATTGATCGGCCTCGGTTCAGAGGGATACGGCGGTGCCGCCGATGTCCTCTTCGGTCACCACGCCGACGTTCACGACCTCGGTGACCCCCTCGACCCGGTCCTTCAGGATCCGCTCAACACCGGCCTTCAGGGTCTGGTTGGAGGCCGGGCAGGTGACACAGGCCCCCATCAGCTCGACCTCCACCAGTCCGGACTCCTCGTTCACCGACCTCAGCATGATGTCGCCGTTGTCGGCCTGGATGACCGGCCGGATGACATCGAGGGTGGCCTGAACGCGGGTCGAGAGGCTGTCGGAGCTGTCGTTGGGGCCGGCCGGATCGCTCACCCGCTCCATCGTAGTTTCTGGCCCCCCGGTTCCGACAGGTGGGCGGTTGTGGTGCTGATACCGTCGTTTCAATGATCTTCACCACGCTCTCCCCGGCCGCGCTGTTGGCCCACAACGGAGGTTGGGACGAGATCCTGCTGGTGGTCGGCCCGATCGCCCTGTTCGGTGGCCTCCTGTGGCTGGCGAACAAGCGGGCCAAGGACCGTCTGGCCGGCCAGATCGAGGCCGCCGGGCCGGTCGAATCCGCCGACTGACGACCTGCGCCATGCCCACCCTGACCACCGTCGAGGAGGTCGAGCCCGACCTCCTCCAACGCTGGCTCGCTCCCCGCACCGACATCGTCCTCGAAGCCTCCCCCGCAGAGGGCGAGTTCACCCTGGTCGAGGGTCCTTTCCACCACTACCACCGCACCGTTCACCACGAACCGGTCGTCGATCCCGGCGGCCCCGACGATGGCAAGATCCGTATCCGCCAGACGGTTCGCATGAGCCTGGCCATCCCGCTGGCCGGCTGGCTGTTCTACTGGCCGGTCCGCCGCCACCTCGCCAAGCCGGCCCCGCCCGGCGTCCGGCCCCCGTGGTGGCACCCGCCCGACCGTATGGACGCCCGCACGGCCCGCGTCCTGGCCCGCCTCGCCCTCCTGTCGATCATCTACGGCTACCTGGGCGTCGTCATCAGCCAGACCCTGACCTTCGCCGCCGACAGCTTCGACGCCACCGACAGCGCCCAGGGGTTCCTACTGGCGGCCGTCCGGATCGGTGGGGTGATCGCCCTCTGGGTGTCGGTGACCGCCGACCGTCGCGGTCGCCGGCCCCTCCTCGCCCTGGCCTCTGTGGTCGGCATCGTGATCACGGCGGTGGGGGCCGTGGCTCCCTCACTTCTGTGGCTGGGGGTCAGCCAGACGGTGGCACGCGGCTTGGCCACAGCCCTGAACATCGTGGTGGGAGTCGTCGCCGCCGAAGAGGTCCCCGCCGGCTCCCGGGCCTGGGCGGCGTCGGTGCTCACCCTGTCGGCCGGCCTCGGGGCCGGGATGGTGCTGTGGGTGCTGCCGGTGGCCGACCTGGGACCCGACGGCTGGCGCATCGTGTACCTCGTACCCCTGATCGCCCTGCCCCTGGCGATTCGAGCCATCCAGGATCTACCCGAGAGTCAGCGCTTCGAGAAGGCGGTCGCCCGCACCGCCGAGCCCACCACCAGCACCATGGACCAGGTCAAGGTGTTCGCCGCCGACCGGCGCCTCATCCTGCTCTCCTCGACCGCCTTCCTGTTCAGCATCTTCGCCTCCCCGGCCAGCCAGTTCCTCAACGAGTACCTCCGGGACGAGCAGGGGTTCTCGGCCTCGCGCATTGCCATCTACCGGCTCGTGACCGCCACCCCCGCCGGCATCGGCATCATGATCGGCGGACGGCTGGCCGACATCCGGGGCCGCCGCTCGGTGGGTGCCGTCGCCCTGTTCGTGGGCTCGATGGCCAGCCTGCTCATCTACTGGACCAGCGGGATCCCCCTCTGGGCCTTCTCAATGCTGGGCACAGTCGTGGGCGCGGCAGCGGTTCCGGCCCTGGGCGTCTACGGCGAGGAACTGTTCCCCACCGGCCGGCGGGCCAGCTCGAAGGGGGTCATCGCCCTCATCGCGGTGATGGGTAGCGCCCTGGGCGTCATCGCCACCGGTCAGATCTCTGACCGGGCCGGCTCCCTGGCTGTCCCGATCACCATCTTCGCCATCGGACCCCTGGTGGTCACGGGCATGGTGCGGTTCCTCTACCCGGAGACGGCCAGGCTCGAGCTCGAGCACATCAATCCCGAGGACCGCACCGACCCAGACGAACCAACAGACCAGGACTAGCCCAGGTCGGCCAGCCAGCCCACGACGGCCTCGACGATCTCCTCGTCGCGCTTCTGGGGATCGTGGCGGGCCCCCTCGAGCCACACCTTGGTCACCGGGCCCGGGATGGTGGCCAGATGCTCGTCGTATTCGTCCGGGGATCCGAACTCGTCGCGGGTGCCGGTCACGAACAGGCACGGCAGGTCGAGCTCGGGGAAGTGTTCGGTGCGGAGATTCTCGGGCTTGTTCTTCGGTCGCAGGGGGTAGCTCAGCAGGATCAGGCCGGCCGCGGGCAGGCCCTGGGCCACCGCCATGGAGCACATGCGGCCCCCCATCGATCGACCACCCAGCACCAGTGAGCTCGGGGCGGCACCGGTCTGGGCGAGGAGGACCTCCAACTCACGTTCGATGTTGGCGATCAGCTTGGGGGCCCGATCGGGGGGCCGGCGCCGGGCCTCCTTCCGATAGTCGAAGTCCATGCGGCGGGTCACCCGAGGGGCGACGGCTTCCTCGATAGCAACCAGGGTCGGGTGGTTGCAGTCACCGCCCGAGCCAGGGGTCAACAGGAGGGGCCCGGGAAGCTTCTTCTTGGCAGCCACGGCTCAAGTCAAGCGGATGGGAGTCACTCGAGCAGGATACGGCGGGCCTCGGCGGCCAGACGGTCGAACAGAGTGCGGCCGGTCGGGCCCCGCCACAGAGCGGCCCGCTCGAGCAGGGCACACACCGAGGGCCGGGCCGCCCGGGGCAGCTCACGGACGGAGTAGACGGCCCCCAGCACCCGCTGAGCGGGCGACGCATGGGCAGCCTCCTCGTCGAGCCCGAACCGACCCGATCGATCAACCAACTGGAAGGTGGAGGTGTGGAGCCCGATTCGGTCGACCTGGAACCGGTGGCGGAGCCAGGGCTGGAGGATCTCGACGCCCGCCGCCGCCTGGCGGATGAGGACCGCGAGATCGCCGCGCCGCACGCCATCGAGCGCGGTCACCCCACTGGCCACGACCGCGGTCAGGAGGAGGCCACCGGGGCCGGGCGCCGGCTCTGCGGGCAGGCGGGAGTTGCCGACGGCGACGGGGCGGGATCAGGAGCCGGGCCCGGCAACAGTCGGGACAAGGGCGGGGATCAGACCAGGGGGCGGATGACGTTCCGCAGGGCCTGGGTGTCCTCGACGATGGTTTCGTCGTCGGGGTCGCCCGCCCGGAACCGTTCGGCCAGGTCCTCGGCCCGGCCCACCAGATCCTTCCAGTGGGCAGGGTCGAACCCGAAGGGCAGGGGCAGATCCAGAGCCCGGTCGGCACCACCCACCAAGTCGAGGCGGGCCACCGCGTCGCGGCTGTTGCCGCTGAGCCGGTCGACCGCGAGGAATATGTCGGACAAGACATCCTGGGCCGACTCGGCGTGCTCGCCCTCGGGATCGTCGAGGTCGAGAGCATCGAAGACGGCCTCGGCCTTCTCCTCGTCGGCCTCGAGGACGATCAGGTCGCCGGCGCGATCGATCTCGTACTCGAAGCCCGCCGCGGCCATGGCGTCGAGCACGGCATCTTGACCCGATATCGACCAGGTGCCGATCTCGAAGGCCACCTTGTCGGCGGCCGGGTCGAGAACCGGCGCAGTGGACACCACCACCTCGTCGAGGACCTCCTCGACGACCTCGCGATCAGCGACCCGCACCACCAGGGTGGCGCCCTCCCAGGCCCGGGCAATGTCGCGGGGCCGGAGCAGGGACTCGACCATCACCCGATCCTCGACCGCCCACTCGTGCAGCTCGTAGGAGACGTACTCGTCGGAATCGGTAAGGGGCGCGTCCTCGGCGTCGAGATCGTCGTCATCCATTCCCAGAAGTATCCCACGACGGGCCAGTCCTCATGACGACCGACCAGCGCCCGAAAGGAGGCGTGACGTATCCCGATCTCCTACGGTGGTTGACATGAGCTCTGAGCAGCAGGTCCCCGACCGAAATCTTGCCCTCGAACTGGTGCGGGTCACCGAGGCGGCGGCTCTGGCCGCCGGCCGTTGGATGGGCCGAGGAGACAAGAACGGGGCCGACGGGGCCGCCGTCGATGCCATGCGTAATCTCCTCACCACCGTCCCCATGGACGGCCTCGTGATCATCGGCGAGGGCGAGAAGGACGAAGCCCCGATGTTGTACAACGGCGAGCGGATCGGCGACGGTTCACCGCCCGAGTGCGACATCGCCGTCGACCCCATCGACGGCACCACCCTCACCGCCCTCGGGCGCGGCGGGGCCATCGCGGTCATTGCCGTCTCCGAGCGGGGCGCCATGTTCGACCCCGGGCCGTGCGTATACATGGAGAAGATCGCGGTGGGCCCCGAGGGGGCCGGTGTGATCGACATCACCGCTTCGGCCACCGAGAACCTCAAGCGGCTGGCCAAGGCCAAGGGCAAGGCCGTCCGGGATCTGACGGTCATGATCCTCGACCGCGATCGCCACACCGAACTGATCGGCGAGGTACGCGAGTCAGGGGCCCGGATCCGCATGATCAGCGATGGCGATGTGGCCGGTGCTATCGCCACCGCCTGGCCCGACTCCGGCGTCGACATCCTGTTCGGTATCGGAGGCACCCCCGAGGGGGTCATCGCCGCTGCCGCGCTGAAGAGCATGGGCGGCGCCATGCAGGGCCGCCTGTGGCCCCGCAACGAGAGCGAACGCAAGGCGGCGATCGGCGCCGGCTACGACCTCGAACAGGTGCTCACCGAGGACACCCTGGTCAAGGGCGAGAACTGCTTCTTCGCCGCCACCGGGATTACCGACGGTGACCTGCTCGATGGGGTCCGCTACGACCCCCGCGGCGCCACCACCCAGTCCTTGGTCATGAGGGCCCAGTCAGGCACCGTGCGCCAGGTGAACGCCCGCCACCAGCTCGAGAAGCTCAGCGACTACTCCATCGTCGACTACGACTAGCCCACTCCCCGAAATCTGTGGGGTGAGGGTGATCTCATCACCCTCACCCCACAGATTTCGGGTTCTGGGCCGCCTCGAGAGACTGGCCGGCGGCGGCGCATGTGCCAGGCTGATCCCATGGATGTCGAGCGCTACCGCGTGGTTCCGGGCTCTGCTGTCGATCTGGGGCAGTGGCCGCCCGACGGCCACGACCTCGTCCCCGGCGGCAAGGACGATGGTGAGGAGCTCCACAACGAGTACAACGATCGGCTCGAACAGCTCCAGGAGCTGTTCTTCGCTGACAACCGCCACCGCCTGCTGGTGATCATCCAGGCCATCGACACCGGCGGCAAGGACGGCACCATTCGCCACGTCTTCGACAAGACCAATCCGGCCGGGGTGCGGGTGGCCCCGTTCAAGAAGCCCTCCACCGAGGAACTGGCCCACGACTACCTCTGGCGGGTCCACGCTGAGGTGCCACGAGACGGCGAGATCGTGGTCTTCAACCGCTCACACTATGAGGACGTCCTGGTCGTCCGGGTCCATGACCTCGTGCCCGAAGAGCGGTGGCACAAGCGTTATGACCACATCAACGACTTCGAGCGGATGCTCGTCGATGAGGGGACCCACATCGTGAAGCTCTTCCTGAACATCTCCAAGGACGAGCAGCGCGAGCGACTCCAGGACCGAGTGGACCGGCCCGACAAGCGCTGGAAGTTCAACAAGGGCGACCTCGCCGAGCGCAAGCTCTGGAACGAGTATCAGTCGGCCTACACCGAGATGCTCAGCCGAACCTCGACCGACTGGGCCCCGTGGTATGTGATTCCGGCCGACCGGAAGTGGTACCGGAACGTATTGGTGGGCCACATCCTGGTCACCAAGCTCGAGTCCCTGGGCCTGAGTTGGCCCCAGCCCGAAGAGGGCATCAAGGGAATTGTCGTGGAGTAGCCCGTCCCAAATCGGACTCGAGGCCGATCGCGTCACCGGTGACGCGTTCGGCCTCCGGTTCGAGGTCTGGGGAGATTTAGGCGGTGCCTACGCCCGCGACGCGGAGGCGGAGGTCGGCGCGACGGAGGGCGGCGGTGGCCCTGTCGTTGTCGGCGTCGCCCCCAAGGTGGCCTTCGGCCCTCTGCTTGGCGGCCTGGGCCCGACCGACGTCGATACTCGACGCCAGTTCAGCCACGTCGGAGAGGACGGTAACCTTGTCGTTGGCCAGCGACACGAAGCCCTGGTGCACGGCAATGGTCTCACGGGAGCCATCGCCCTGGACCAGCTCGACCGACCACACCTCGAGCGAGCCGATGAACGGAACGTGCCCAGGCTGGAAGGCAATGTCGCCCCCACCCTTGGTGCGGGCCACGACCATGTCGGCCTCACCCGAGAACAGCTTGTCCTCGGGTGAAACCAGCTCGACGGTGAGAGGCATCGGGCTCAGCCCTCCTTGGCCAGTTCGGCTGCCTTGCGCTGCACGTCGTCGGCGCCGCCCACGTTGAAGAAGGCCTGCTCGGGCAGATCATCGAGATCGCCGTTGACGAGGGCTTCGAACGACTCGACCGTCTCGTCGACCGGGGTGAAGATGCCGGGGAGACCAGTGAAGACCTCGGCCACGAACATGGGCTGGGCCAGGAACTTCTGGACCTTGCGGGCCCGGTCGACGGTGACCCTGTCTTCCTCGGAGAGCTCGTCGAGACCGAGGATGGCGATGATGTCCTGGAGCTCCTTGTAGCGCTGGAGGACCTCCTGAACCTGGCGGGCCACATTGTAGTGACGGCCGCCGACGACCTCGGGAGTGAGGATGGTGGAGGTCGAGGCCAGCGGATCAACGGCCGGGTAGATACCCAGCGAGGCGATGTCACGGCTCAGCTCCGTGGTGCCGTCGAAGTGGGTGAACGAGGTGAACGGGGCCGGGTCGGTGTAGTCGTCGGCGGGCACGTACACGGCCTGGAGCGAGGTAATGGACTTGCCTCGGGTGGAGGTGATGCGCTCCTGGAGCTCGCCCATCTCGTCGGCCAGAGTGGGCTGGTAGCCCACAGCCGAGGGCATGCGACCCAGCAGGGTGGACACCTCGGAACCGGCTTGGACGAACCGGAAGATGTTGTCGATGAACAACAGCACGTCCTGGTTCTGGACGTCGCGGAAGTACTCGGCCATGGTCACGCCAGCCAGGGCAACACGAAGGCGCACACCGGGAGGCTCGTCCATCTGGCCGAACACGAGGGCGGCCTTGTCGAGAACACCCGACTCGTCCATCTCGAGGAAGAGGTCGGTGCCCTCACGGGTGCGCTCGCCCACGCCGGCGAACACAGAACGACCACCGTGCTGGGTGGCCACCCGGTTGATCATCTCGGTGATGAGCACGGTCTTGCCCACACCGGCACCACCGAACAGGCCGATCTTGCCGCCCTGCTTGTAGGGGGTGAGCATGTCGATGACCTTGATGCCGGTCTCGAACATCTGGGCCGACGGCTCGAGCGAGTCGAACGACGGGGCGGGGCGGTGGATCTCCCAACGCTCGTCGATCTCGAGCGTCGAGGCATCGACGTCGAGGGGCTGGCCGATCACATTCCACACATGACCGAGGGTGACGTCGCCCACCGGCACGCTGATCCCGGCGCCTGTGTTGACCACCGCGGTTCCGCGGGTCAGACCATCGGTGGGCTTGAGGGCCACGGCCCTGACCCGGCTGTCGCCGATCTGCTGGGCCACCTCGGCCATGACGGTGACCGGGGTGCCGTCAATGATCACCTCGAACGACAGGGCGGTGTTGATGTCGGGCAGCGCGTCGGGTGGGAACTCGACATCGATCACCGGACCGGCGATCGATACCACTCGGCCGTCCTTCAGTGCGGGCTCGGTTGCGGTCACGTCGTCTCCTGGATGGGTTTCAAGCTTCGAGCTGGGCGAGCAGCTCTTGGGGAAGGGATGGTTCGGCGGAACCGGTATCGGCTCCGAGTGCTTCGGCTCCGCCGACGATCTCCATGATCTCGGTGGTGATGGCGTCCTGGCGGGCCTGGTTCATGCGTCGGGTGAGCTTGGTCTTCAGCTCTTCGGCATTGTCGGTGGCCGCCTTCATGGCTCGCTGCCGGCTGGCGTGCTCGGACGCCGCCGAGTCGAGAAGGGCCGCGAAGAGGCGGGCCTCGACGTAGCGGGGCAAGAGGTCGGCGAGCACCCCCTCGGGGGAAGGCTCGAACTCGTACTGGGCGAGGGCCTCGGCCTGGCCGCCACCTTCGCTGGCGATGACTTCGGCGGGCTCGAGGGGCAGGAACCGACGCACGGTGGGCCGCTGCACCCCGAGCGACACGAATTGGGTGTACACCAGCTCGACCTGGTCGACGCCCTGGTTGTGGAAGAGGTCGTTGACGACCTCGGCCACGTCTCGGGCGTTCTCGTAGGTGGGGGTGTCGCTGATGCCCTGGAACGTCTCGCGGATGCGATAGTTCCGGAAGCTGAAGTACCCCTCGGCCTTCTTGCCGATGAGCACCAGCTCGTAATCGCCCCCGTCGGCGCGCACGGCGTTGACCTCGCGCTCACAGGCCCGGATGACCGCCGAGTTGTAGGGGCCGGCAAGGCCACGATCGGAGGTGATCAGCACGAAACCGACCTTGTTGACCGATTCGGGCTGACGCAGGAGGGGATGGTCGATAGCGGCACCACCGGCGGCCAGATCCTCGATGACCCCGGTGAGCTGCTCGGCGTAGGGGCGCGCCGCGGCCGCCCGCTGCTGAGCCTTCACAACGCGGGTGGCCGCGATGAGCTCCATGGCCCGCGTGATCTTCTTGGTGTTGTTGATCGACGCGATGCGCCGTTTGAGGACCCGTTCCTCGCCACCAGGCATAGTCAGTCAGCCTCTCGTAGATCTCGCGGTCGTCCTCAGTCCTCGTCCCGGGAAACTTCTTCCTCGGGGAGGATGTTGGTGTCGTCGACGACCTCGATGTCGGCGTCGCCGGCCTCGTGGGTGACCGGCTCGTGGACATCGTGGCCGGTGGGCACGAACTGCTCGGCGAAGGAGTTGACCAGCGCCTCGACCTCGTCTTCGTCGGCCACACCGCTGTCGGCGATACCGGCCAGCAGGGCGCCGTGGCGGCCCCGGGCGTGATCGAGCAGCTCGGCCTCGAACCGGCTCACATCGCCGACCTCGATGTCGTCGAGGTAGCCGCGGGTGCCGGCGTGGAGGACCACGACCTGCTCCTCGACCGGCATGGGCGAGTTGAGACCCTGCTTCAGGAGCTCGGTGAGGCGGTAGCCCCGCTCGAGCTGGGCCTTCGAGACGGCGTCGAGATCAGAACCGAAGGCGGCGAAGGCCTCGAGCTCACGGAACTGCTGGAGGTCGGACTTGAGCGTTCCCACCGCGTTCTTCATGGCCTTCACCTGGGCGGCCGAGCCCACGCGGGACACCGAGATGCCCACGTCGACGGCGGGACGCACACCCGATTTGAACAGGTCGTCCTGGAGGAAGATCTGGCCGTCGGTGATGGAGATCACATTGGTGGGGATGTAGGCCGACACGTCGCTGGCCTTGGTCTCGATGATCGGCAGGGCGGTGAGCGAACCGGCGCCCAGGTCGTCGGACAGCTTGGCGGCCCGCTCGAGCAGCCGGCTGTGGAGGTAGAAGACGTCGCCGGGGTAGGCCTCGCGCCCGGGCGGGCGGCGCAACAGGAGTGCCATCTGGCGGTAGGCCTCGGCCTGTTTGGAGAGATCGTCGTACACCACGAGGGCGTGCTCGCCGTTGTCCATCCAGTGCTGGCCCATGGCGCAGCCGCCGTAGGGGGCGAGGTACTTGAAGGGGGCCGGATCGGAGGCGGGAGCGATCACCACGACGGTGTACTCCATGGCGCCGGCTGTCTCGAGAGTGGCCACCGTCTCGGCCACGGTGGAGGCTTTCTGACCGATGGCGACGTAGATGCACTTAACGTCGAGCCCCTTCTGGTTGAGGATCGAGTCGATGGCGATGGCGGTCTTGCCCGTCTTGCGGTCGCCGATGATGAGCTCGCGCTGGCCCCGACCGATCGGGATCAGGGAGTCGATCGACTTGATACCGGTCTGCATGGGCTCGTGCACGGGCTTGCGGCCCATGATGCCGGGAGCCTGGACCTCCATACGGCGGGTGATGACATTGGTGAGCTCACCCTTGCCGTCGACGGGCTCGCCCAGGGCGTTGACCACCCGGCCGAGCAGGCCATCGCCCACCGGCACATTGAGGATGTCACCGGTGGAGCGCACCAGCTGGCCCTCATGGATGCCTTCGACGTCGCCCAGAACCACGGCGCCGATCGACTCCTCGTCGAGGTTCAGGGCGAGAGCCTGGAGGCCCCCGTCGAACTCGAGCAGCTCGTTCACGGCCGCGTCGGGAAGACCCGACACGCGCGCGATACCGTCGCCGACCTCGATGACGCGACCCACCTGGGTCTGCTCGACCGTGGGGGTGAAGTCCTCCAGGTTCTTCTGGAGTGCGGCCTTGATGTCGTCGGTGTTGATGGTGAGATCAGCCATCTGGATGCGTCCTCGTCCTCGTGTACTGGGGGCGTTCTGGGTGGGCTAGCGGGGCTAGAAGGACTCGCGCAGCTTGGCGAGTCGGGAGCGGAGCGAGCCGTCGATGACGGTGTCGCCGATCTGGGTGACGATGCCACCGACCAGGGACGGGTCGACGACGTTCTTGACCTCGACCTCGCCGCCGGTGCTGGCGGACAGAGCAGTGGCCAATCGCGATTGCTGGTCGGCGGAGAGGGCCACGGCGCTGCGCACTTCGGCAACGGCCTTGCCACCGGCATGGGCGTTGGCGGCGACGACGGCATCGGCGATGGCCAACAGCTCAGCGGCCCGGCCCGATCCGACCACCATGGAGACTGCTGCGGTGGTGACATCGGAGGCTTTGGCCCCGAGGAGATCCTCGACGACCTGCTGGCGGCGGTCGACCGGCACCCGGGGGTCGGTCAGCGCGTTGCGTAGCTCGTCGTTGCCTTCCAGGGCCCGGGCGAACCGGAACAGCTCGTCGCTGAGGGTGTCGGCGTTGCCCTCGGCGCGGGCGATGGTGAGTAGACCTTCGGCGTAGGCCTCGATACGGTCAGTCATCAGGAGCCACCTCCAACCTGCGAGATGTAGTCGTCGATCAAGCCGGCATGGGTACCGGCATCGAGGCCGCCATTCACGACCGCCTCGGCGGCGCCCAGAGTCATCCGGGATACCTCGGCCTGGAGGTCGGCCATGGCCTGACGGCGACCGGCCTCGATATCGGCGTCAGCCCGCTGATGCATGCCCTGCACCTCGGTCTCGACTCGGGCCCGCAGGTCGACCTTGAGCTGGTCGGCGGTCTCGTGGGCCTGAGCCACGATGCGCTCGCCCTCAGCACCGGCATCGCCGACCTGGGACTGCCGTTCCTCGAGACGAGCCCGGGCCGCAGCCTCGGCGTCGCGTGCCGCGGTGAGCTCCGCCTCGATGCGGTCGCCCCGCCCGGCCATGGCCTTGCTGATGACCGGCCAGGCGAACTTGTAGAGCAGGGCCATGAGGACGATGAACGCCAAGGTTCCCCAGATGACTTCGTTGGGGTCAGCGGGGAAATGCTTGCCGTTCGGTTCGTCGGTGGCCAGGATGCTGGCGAGCATGGTTATTGGTCTCCTCGTCGTCTCTCAGCTACCGGGTCAGCCGGCCGCGTTGGAGTCGATGTACTGGCTTACAGCCGATGCAGCCGCACCGGCATCGATGTCGCGACCCATGACCCGGGAAGCCGCACCGACAGCGAGGTCGGTCACGACGGGTCGAAGATCACCAAAAGCTGCTTCGCGGGCGGAGGCCAGTGCGGCGGCCGCCGCTTCGCGCTTGGCCGCGATCTCGGTCTCGGCCGCGCCCACCATCTCGGCCCGCTCGGTCTCGACCTCGGCCCGGACCGCGTCGATGATCTGGGCCGCTTCGGCCCGGGAGTCGACGAGTTGAGCTTCGTAGTCGCCAACCACCGACCCGGCCTCAGAGGAGGCCCGCTCGGCCGCATCGCGAAGCGCGCGCAGTCGTCGTTCACGCTGGGCCCGACCCCGTTGGATCGGGGGCAGAAGAACGAGCTTGAAGAGGAGGTAGAGGATGCCGAAACAGAGCGCTCCCCAGAACATGTCGTTCCACTCGGGCAGGATCGGATTCGGGGGATCGTCTGCCTCGGTGGCGAGCAAGAGCACGTTCATCAGATCAGACGAACTTCAGCAGAATGAAGACCACGAAGCCGATGAGGGCGAGCGCCTCGGTGAAGGCAATGCCCAGGAACATGGTGGTCTGGACCTGACCGGCGGACTCGGGCTGGCGGGCCATGGCCTGGACGGCCTGGCCGACCAGATAGCCGATGCCGATGCCGGGACCGATGGCGGCGAGACCGTAGGCCAGACCGGCGCCGGAGGCAGCGGCGACGTTCTGGGCATCGCCGGAGTCGGCCTCGGCCTCAGCGGCCAGCTCTGCCGCGACGGAAGCGAGAAGGCTCATTGGTTCGGTATCTCCTGTTGTTGCGGGTACCGGAGCCGCAGCTTGCGGCACCGGGATCTTCTACGGGAGCCCACCGGTTGGCGGGCCCTGCGAATGGTTGTTGTTGCCGGGATCAGTGATCGAGGTGCAGAGCGCCACCGATGTACACACCAGTGAGAATGGTGAAGATATAGCCTTGGAGGAAGGCGACCCCGAGCTCGAAGCCGGTGAGGCCGACCAGCATCGGGAAGGCCAGGCCCAGGGTGAGGACCAGCGGGCTCATGCTCCAGACGGTGATGCAGAGCACACCGAAGGTGACGAGCAGGATGTGGCCGGCGAGCATGTTGGCGAAGAGCCGGACCGCCAGCGAGAAGGGCCGCACGATGTAGGTCGAGAGGAACTCGATGGGGATCACCAGGAACTTGAGAGCGAAGGGCACACCCGGGGGGTTGATTGCTTTGATCAGGTAGCCGGGGCCGTTGTGCTTGATGCCCACGCTGATGAAGATGACGAGCACGAGCACGGCCAGAAAGAGGGGGTTGGCCATGCGGGCGTTGGACGGCATCTGGAAGGTGGGGATGATCTCGAACAGGTTCCCGAAACTGATGAAGAAGAACAGGCTGATCAGCAGGGGCAGGTAGCGCATGCCGTCTTTGCCGATTGTCTGCATGATGATGCCGTTCTCGATGAACTCGACCGACGACTCGGCGACACCACGAATCCCCCGGGGCACTCCGGTGGGGTCGGCCTTGGCCCTGCTGCCCGCCATGAGGAACATCACGGTGGGGATCAACACCGCGAGGATGTTGATGATCGCGATCTTGTTGAACTCGACGATGGTTCCCTCGCCGAAGTAGGCGGGCCACTCGACGATGTTCTCGATGGGCGGAAAGTGGAGCGCTCCGAGAATCACGAGGCGGTACTCCTTGTTGTGGAGGTTGTCGTGGTGGAAAGGGTGGCGGCGCCGGGCTTGACGCCCGGGTAAGCCAGAGAGCCCGACACGAACCGGAGCTCCCAGAACAGAAGGCCGAGGTGGGTGGCGATCAGGGTGAGCCCGAGGGGCACCAGATCGACCCAGCTGACGTTGCGCACCAGCATGACGGCCAGGAAGATCAGCCCGAGCCGGATGAGGTAGCCGAACAAGGCGGCCCCGGCCATCAGGGCGAACGAGATGCGACCGGCCCAGGCGAGGCTGACCGCCGCGAGCAGGAAGTTCACGGCCACGATGGCCATGGCGTAGCCGGCGGAGGCGGCGCCGTTGGCCCCCCAGCCCAGGGCGGCCAGAAGAAGCATCACCGGGATGACCGGCAGCATCCGCCGGAGCATGTCGACGCAGACCTCGAGGGCAGGCGACTCACCGTCGAGGCGGGACTCCAGCACGTTCAGCTCGGCGGTCACGACCCATCCCCCGCTAGTTGGCGCTGGCGGAGGGCTTCGACGCGCTTCTCGTCGAGTTCGGCCATGGCGTAGCTGTACTGGCAGTAGATCTTGATGGCGGCACCGCCGAAGCCGAGGATGGCGGCGATGACGGTGATCCACGGAGTAGAACCGAGGATGCGGTCGATCCCCAGGCCGCCGAGCGCAAGCAACACCGGCGACATCACGAGCTCGAACGAGCCGTGACTACGGTGCATTGCGCGAGTTGCGTCGAGACCATTCGACTGCGACAAGAGATGTTCCCTCGGGGGATCGGGGCATGCCTCTGCAGGAGGCCATTTCGAGTGGGCTTGTGAACCAAGGCGCAAGCTAACGAAACGCATCGCTCCGCCGCAAATTCTGTACCCAATTTCCCTGTCGATCAGGGCGAGCCGAGCATAGTGGCTCCCAACCAGTTCGCGGCGGTTCGGGAGCGACTAGCTCTCCCAGTTGGTGTAGAAGCTGTCTTCGTGGACGAGATAGTCGACGGTCACTTCGGGTATGTGGAGTACCCGCATCCTCCGGCTGAGCCGGTTCACGAGCGACCAGTCCTCGGACGGGAAGTCGCCGTGGCGGCGTCGGACCTTGTCGTACAGCACCCCGCGGTCCCGACGGACGACGATCGTGTTGGTGTCGGTGAAGCCCCGCCACTTCATCTCCGTACGCGAGAACGGGATGGATATGACGTCGATGTCGGAGCCGTCGTCGCGTTGGCGGGCCAACGCCGTATAGACCAGGTCGGCCCTGCCCCCGCGGAGAGGCTCGAGGGCCACCGCCAGGTGGTCGGGCCGCCAGGTGTTGTCGTCGTCGAGGAAGGCAAGGTACTGGCTTTCTGACACCCGGATGCCCACATTGCGGACCACCCCGGCCGCGCCACAGTTGGCGCTCAGGGAATGGCTGAAGAGCCGGGGGTGGTCGGGCAGACGGGGCAATCCGGCTCCGTCGTCGACCACCACCACCGCATGGTCGGTGACGGTCTGGGCCAGCGCCGAATCGACGGCGGCCAGCAACTGCTGGGGCCGCTTGTACGTGGGGATGACGGTGACGACCTCGGCCGTCGGAATGGCGCCCCAGGTCTTCTGAGCGGCGGCAGCTTCGTCGCGCTCGAACTTCCAGTGCCGCGGGTAGTTGTGGAGCCGCCGGGCCCGCAACACCCACCAGTAGGTGGGGATCTTGCCCGGCCACGATCGGAGCGCCGACCTCATGAGAGCATCCGGTCGTCGGTCGAGCAGGACCGTCGTGACCGCCAAGTTCCTGAGCGCGACATCAACACCACACTACCGACCATACTGATTGCCACAGTCACCGGTTGGCAGGTAGGTGGCAAGGCTTGAGGGCACGGGCCCTCGCGCCGACAGGAGGAGCAGCGCATCGCCCACGAGCAAGCCGCCCATGACCCCCCTGACCCCCGATCTCGAACCCACCCGACCAGCCCCCGGTCGTCCTCCGACCTCGACCTCGGTGGTCATGCCGGTCCGCAACGGGGGTCCCTGGTTGGCCGAACAGCTCACCTCCCTCGTCGCCCAGACCCACACCGGCAAGTGGGAGCTGATCATGGTCGACAACGGCTCGACCGACGACACGGTCGCGGTGGCGGAGTCGTTTGCCGACCGCATCGACCTGAAAGTCGTGCCCGCCCACGAGCAGGCGGGCATCAACTACGCCCGCAACACCGGAATCGCCGCCTCTGTCGGCGAATTGATCGTCCACTGTGATGCCGACGACATCGCCGAGCCCGGTTGGCTGGACGCTCTGGTCACCGCCGCCGCTGATCATCACCTGGTGGGGGGCCGACTCGACGAGGAGATCCTCAACCAGGGCCAGGACGTGTGGCGGCCCCGGGTGCCCACCGACCGCCTTCACCAACTCGACTGGTTGCCGTTCGTGATCGGCGCCAACCTCGCCGTCTGGCGGGAAGCCCTCGACGCAGTGGGCGGCTGGAACGAGGAGTTCGTAGGCGGCAACGACGACCTGGATCTCAGCTTCCGAATCCAACTCGATGGCTGGCGCATCGGCTACTGCTCCGACGCGGTCATCCAGTATCGCCATCGGGCCGGGCTTGGAGCCTTGTTCCGCCAGTTTCGCAACTACGGCCGGATGGACCCCCTGCTTCACCGCGATTTCCGCGCCGCCGGCCATCCCCCGTCGACGGTGCCCTCGGCCCTGAAACGCTACGTCTGTCTGGTTCTGGGCATCCCGAGCCTCGCCCGCGGCCCCGAGGCCCGCGGCGAATGGACTCACACCCTCGCCTTCACCCTCGGCCGCCTGGAAGGCAGCCTGAAGGCCCGAACGCTGTATCTCTAGCTCGCCTTCCGGCGGCCACCGAGGTCAACTGCGGAGAGCGAACCCGAGGCAGATCGCTTCGTATGTGACGCGAACCGCCTCAAGGAACGCAGGGCGGGAGCGGGAAGAGATCAGGCCAGCTTCACCAAGGGTTGGCCAGGGAGATGGTCGGTGGCTTCGCCCAGGAGGCTGAGAATGGTGGTGGGCACGTCGAGGGGGCTGTGCACACCGGGACTGACGGCGTCGACGCCGGGCCCGGCGACGGTGATCCAGCCCGCAGGGCTGTGCTCACCAACCCGCAGCAGCGGGACCGGACCGATGGTGCCGACCTCGGGGTGCTCGATCGAGTCGATGGGGGTCCCGAACACGATCACCAGATCGCTGTCGGGGCCGTCGGAGTCGCAGGGGTCCATGCCGGTCCGCATGCGGATGACATCCTCGACCACCCGCTCACCGGTGCGGGGGTCGGTGCACTCCCGCATGAAGGCCTCGATGCGGTCGAGCTCGGAATCGTACTCTTCGAGCGGCACGATGCCCTCGGACTCACGGCCCTGGAGGTTGATGCGGATGTGACCATCGGAGTATGTGGGCATGACGAACCAGCGCATATGGCGCCAGTACTTCTGGTAGTAGACCGGGAAGTGCCACTCGATGCTCTTGGGCCGGGCGGCCTCACCCTGGGGATCGGTGGACTCGTCGGGGATGTCGGTGCCCATCTCCCACCACGGCTGAGCCGGGCCCTTGCCGAGCATGGTCATCAGCTTGCGGCGCCATGCCACCAGACGAATGGGGGTGAGGCGCCGGGCCTTGCTCCACAGCTCGTCGGTGAACGACGGGCCGGTGTGGGGGTCTTCGGGAGCGTGATGGCGGAAGAACTGGCGAGCCAGGTCGACTTGCTGGAGGTCGAGGTCGGGGATGATCGGCCCGTGCTGGGCCGGGTCGAACTCGTCGTAGGGGTCAACCAGCATCTGCCAGCCGAACGAGAGGCGGTGGGCCAGCTCGGGTAGGAGCACCATGGCCGGCACGTCGTTGGTGTTGGTCTGGGAACCATGGACCGCGAAGGCCACCCAGATCACGTCGTCGTCGAGGTCGTGCATCATCCGGCCAAGAACCTGGTCGGACTGCTCGTACACGGCCACGAGGCGCTCGTAGGCGTCGGGTCCGTACTGGGCGTAGAGGGGGTGGGTCTCGTCGGCGCCGTGCCAGAACTGGTGGCCGGCGGTGTGGGGCTCGCCCATGACCATGATCATCAGCTCCCAGTCAGGGAGCTTCTCCTCGGCAAGGAACTTCATGATGTCGGGGCGCCGACCCAGGCCGATACGCATGGCATCGCTCAGGCCCTGGACGTACTGGGGGTGGTAGAAGCCGCCGTCGGTGTCGGACATGAATACCGGGTGGGTGCCGAACTCGGCGTCGATCTCGGTGAGGGTGCCAGCCGGCTCGGAGGCCCGCGGGTACTGGGGAGAGTGGGCGCCCCAGGCGGTGACCTGGACGCCGTCGACGCGGTCGGAGAGCTGGGAATGGGGGATGTCGAAAGCGATGACCTTGCGACCGTCGACGGCCCAGAACGGCTCGGCATCATGGGCGCCGGTCTCGTAGGGCTCGTAGGTGTCGGGGTCGAAATGAACGGTGGACCAGTACCGGCTCCCAGCCGCCGAACGGCCGGTCACGAACTGGGTCCACGGGCGCTCGGCCCGGTACTCACTGGTGTCGAGGAGTTGGGCCGTGACGCCCCGCTCCATCAGGGAGGCCAGGTGGGGCATTCGCCCGGCCTTCACCAGTTCGTCGACGAGGCCCCATTCGGCGGCGTCGAATCCAAGGGCTGCAACTCGCGTCATGCCTATACCTCTGAGGCGCGGGTGTGCGTCCTCGTTCGGGATGGGGGGATACGACCCAGAGTACGAACCTGGACCCGGGATCACAATGGTTCAATGGACCCGTGACAAAGGTCCCCGGTCTGGACCACCATGGTCTTCACCAAGCTGGACAAGATCGCCATGGAGTCGCCTGCCCGCCGGGTGATCTCGATTGTTCAAGGCCCGTCCCCTCCGTCCGAACTGAGCGCTCGTGAGCACAACTCATCCTCAGCAGAATGACGGCGAGGTCGCGCTCGAAGACGGGTTTGACCACGAGGACAGCGCGGACCTGAGTTCCCAGGTCAGTTCCTCATTGAAGTGGGCCTTCGCCGCTCAGCTGGTGTTCCGCATCGGGAACTTGGCCACCAACATCGCCCTGGCCCGTATCCTCACCCAGGGCGAGATCGGCGTCTTCGCCGTTGCCTCCACCATCCTGCTGACCCTACTCAATCTCAACGACATGGGATTGGTGTGGGGCCTGGTGCGCCATCAGGGGCCGATCAACCGAAGGGCCCAGTCGGCGGTTACCCTCGCCATGGCCTTCAGCGGTGCCGTCGCCCTCGTCATGGTGGGGTTCAGCGGACCCCTGGCCGGCTTGTACGGCGGCCGGGCCGCCGCACCATTGGTACAGGTCTTGGCACTGACCGTCCTGTTCGATGCCCTGGTATCGGTGCCCAACGCCATCCTGGTGCGCGAGCTGCGCGAGAAGGAACGGGCGGTGATCGATCTCGGCAGCCTTCTGGTCCAGATCCCGGTGTCGATCGGTTTCGCCCTGAGCGGGGCCGGCGCCTGGTCGCTGGTCTGGGGCCGGATCGCCGGCAGCTCAACTGCCACTGTGCTGGCCATGCGGGCCATCGGCTACATCCCCCGGCCCGGCTGGGACCGCAATGATGCCCGCGAGCTCATGCAGTTCGGGGTACCCCTCGCCATGGGCGGACTCATGTTCTTCGGCATCCTGAACCTCGACTATCTGATCGTCGGCAACCTGCTGGGCGAGGAGCAGCTGGGTATCTACTGGGTGGCCTTCAATGTCTCGTTCTGGCCGGTGATGTTCATCACCACGGCCACCCGCCGGGTGACGATCTCGATATTTGCCAAGGTCCAGGACGATATCGAGCGGCTACGGGCCGGCTTCGCCACCGCCATCGAGCTGATGATGCTTCTCGCCATCCCCACATCACTAGGTCTCGCCATCTTCTCCCGCGAGATCGTGGTCACCCTCTATGGCGAACGGTGGGAAGCCGGCGCGGTACCCCTGCGGTTCCTCGCCCTGACCGGTCTGGTGCGCATCGTCGCCATGCTCATGCGCGACGTCATCACCGCCAAGGGTCACAGCCGGGCCATCCGCAACACCGACGGACTGTGGATCATCGCGCTCTTCCCCGCCCTGATCGTGGCGGTCCGCACCGACGGGCTGCGGGGGGCCGGCATTGCACAGTTGGTCGTGGTCAGCTTCGTGGCCCTCCCCATCTACGCATGGATCCTGCACCGTGACGGTGTGGCTTTCCACCACTACAAGGCCGGCCTCATCCGACCCCTCTTGGGGGCAGTCGCCATGGCCACGGTCGGCCTCTTCCTACGCGCCGCGCTGGACGGCCTGGCCCCTCCCCTGCTCGCCATCGTGGCCGGCCCTCCGGCTGGGCTGGTCTTCTTCGCCGTGGCCCTGACCCCGGCCCGGGCCCGCGAGCTCATGAGCTTCTTCCGGAACCCCGCCCCGGTCCCCAAACCAGAGCCCACCCCGAGCCAGCCCCTCCCTCCGGCCCTTCTCGCTGCCGTTCCACCACCCTGTACGGACAAGGCCAACGGGTCTCCGGTCAAGCCAGCCAGCGACACCCCCACCCTTCGCCTGAACATCGACAACCCACCGCCGCAGAGGTTGGACCAGCCTGGTCATGATCGGTCTCCGTGATCGATCTCCCTACCGATCTTCATGACACAGAGCCACCGACCGATGGAACTCGGAGATTCTCACTATCCTCAGAGCCGACCACACTGCTCGACGTCTTGGCTGAGTCAGGGTCGACGAACCGCCCTAGGAGGTGACTGAACGTGGATCTCTGGACTGCACTACGCGTATACGCCGCCCGGTGGTACGTGGCCGTCCCCGTACTGTTGATGTCGTTCTATGCGGCCTATGTCATTGGCCAGACCATCAACCCGACGTACGAGACCGCCGGTTCAATCCTGCTGGTGCCGCCTCTTGAGCCGGTCCCTGCCGGGATCCGGACCGAGTACGAGCCGATCGTGAACCCCTGCCTGCGGCCCGGCAACGGCCCCCGCAGCTGCGCCGATGCCGTCGCCCGCATCCTCCTGTCCGAGGGCGAGATGAGGCGGTTCGAGGCAATCGGCCTCTCCCCCGATTATGAGATCACCATTCCGCGCGACAGCCTCATCATCGACTACACGGTGGACGGCGACAGCGAGTCGCAGGTCACCGAGACCCTCGACGAACTGGTGCGCCGGACCAACACGGAGCTGCTCGGTATCCAGCAGACCACCAACACGCCGGCCAACCAGATCATCTCGATCGAGGCTCTGTACCTTGCTGAGGAGCCCGAGGAGTTCTCCGGTGGCCGCCTTCGCGTGGTGGCGGCGTTGGCCATGGTCGGCGTGATCGCCTCGGCGTCCATCGCCTTCCTCGTGGACAACCTCGCCAGTCGGCGCGGTAGCAGCGTCCACCGCGCCATCCACACCGAACCCACCGCCAAAGTGGCCCCAGCCGAAATCGCGCCAGCCCCAACCCAGCCGCCCAGTCGCCGACGGATCGAGGTCGTCACCGACGACGAGCAGGACGACGACCTACTCGAGCCCGAGGCCCAAACACCCACCGACGCGGCCAAGTTGTCCGACGACGACAAGCCCCAGGATGGCTCCAACCGACGTCGGATCCGACGCCGCCACGGCCAGTCGATCGACGAGGCCGAGAACGACTCGACCACCGACACCCCAACGGACTCAGCCCCCAGAACAGACTCAGCCGCCAAGCCACCCACAGCCCCCAGAACAGACTCAGCCGCCAAGCCACCCACAGCCCCCAGAACAGACTCAGCCGCCAAGCCGGAGAAGGAGGCCGCATCGGCCTCCAGCGGTTCGGGCACCACCAAGCCGGAGAAGGAGGCCGCATCGGCCTCCAGCGGTTCGGGCACCACCAAGCCGGACCATTCGAAGGCGACCAGCGCTGACAGTGAGAACTCATCGAGCGGCCCGCGATCCACCCCCGCGGCCAAGAAGGCCGGTGTCCGGCGGGGCCTGCCACCGAAGAGGAACTGATGGCCACGACCCTCTCGGTCGAGGCCACCGAATCTCCGGCTTGGGCGCGCCCTGCCGGCTACGGCCTTCTGGGTCTGCTGGCCCTGGTCATGGCCATGACCATGCCGGTGCTCTTCGTGCTGATCCTGCTGGTCCTCATCCTGGTGTCGATGTGGGTGCACTCACCCCGCGACGGCACCACGATCATCACGTTCGCCCTGCTTCCACTGATGCTGGTGCCGGCCAACTTCGTCATCGAGGCCCTGGGGGCGGCGGGCACGCCGCCCACCATCATCGGCCTGGGCGCCATGTGGTGGTGGCTCCAGTCCAAGATCGTCCCCAATTCGGGCCTGGCCCGGTCGGACCAACCCATCCGCTGGGCCCTGCTCGCCCTGTGGCTCGGGCTCATGACCGGCTATGCGACCGCCTACACCCGGCCCCTGTCGGGCTTCGAGCAGCGCAGCACCGACCGCCACATCCTGCTCTACCTGGCCATGACCGGCCTGTGCCTTCTGGCCGCTGACTCCATCACCACCCGACACCGTCTCGACACCCTGCTCCGGCGCATCGTGGGCCTCACCACCGTCCTGTCGATGATCGGCATCTTCCAGTTCCTCTTCTCCTTCGACATCTCGACGGCGCTCCGGCCGCCGGGTTTCGTTCCACTCGACGAGACTTTCAGCGGCTTCGGCATCGATCGCAACCAGTTCACCCGGGTGGCCGCCACAGCCGGCCACCCAATCGAGTTCTCAGCCGTCGTGGCGTGCACGATCCCCCTGGCCCTGCACTTCGCGTTCTACGACACCCACCGCAGCACCCTGGCCCGCTGGGGACCCCTCGTCATCCTGGGGTTTGCCCTGCCGATGAGTGTCTCCCGCACCGGCTTCCTCTCCCTGGCCGTCGTTGCTGCTGTGATGTTGCCGACCTGGGATCGACAGAAGCGGGTCCTGGTAGGCGGGGCTGCCATCGCCGGCTCCCTCGCCATCACCGTCATCGTGCCCGGCCTGCTGGGCCTGATCCGCGACTCGTTTTTCCTGGGCAGCACCGACAACTCGATCACCGGCCGCACCAACGACTACGCGCTGGTGTCCCGCCTCATCGACGAGCGACCCCTGTTCGGGCGGGGCTTCGGCACGTTCATTCCGGTCGACTACTTCGTTCTCGACAACCAGTGGTTGCTGTTCATCCTCGAGATCGGGATCTTCGGCATGCTCCTCTTCATCGCCTTCGTGATCACCGGCATATGCCTCGCGCGCGGCGCCCGTCGCCGCGCTGTCGACCCATCAACGCGTCACCTCGGGCAGGCTCTCACCGCCTCGATCGCCTGCAACGTTGCGACCTTCATCACCTACGACGTCATGTCGTTCAGGATTGCCGCCACCCTGTTGTTCATCTCGATCGGCGCGTCGGCGGCCCTGTGGCGCCTCGTCCGCGAGGAACGGGGCGAACTGGCTGCTCCTCGGCGTCGCCGCTTCGCCCGCCTCTGATCCGAGCCCGGAGCCGGGCCGTAGGGATCACTATCGTCGGATCATCGGGCGGTGGGAAGACGACACTGGCCCGTCAAATCTGGTTGGGGTTCCGGGGCAATAGAGGGGCTCCGCCGCAGCCGCGAGACGAAGACTCCAATTCAGAGCCAGTGGGCGAGGCCAAGCCCGGCAACGTTCTGGATCTCCAGCCCCGGGTGCGAGTTGACCTCGAGGACCATGGGCCCCCGGTCTTCGTCCACGACGATGTCGACACCGAGATACCCAAGTTGGGTCGCGCCGCTGCAACGAGATCCGGCCTCGAGAATCGCCGACCAGTGGGGGACCTTGCACCCGAGGAGTCGGACTCCTGTATCGGGATGCCTGGAGATGTGTTGGCCCCCGTGATGCACTCGCCACACTGCACCAGTCGCAAGATCCAGGCCGAGACCCAAGCCGCCTTGGTGGAGGTTGCTGCGGCCACCGCTGGCGTTGGTCGGGGAGCGAAGCATTGCGGCCAGAGGTCGTGCGCGATCAAAGATGACTCGCACGTCGCATAGGCCCCTTGGGCAAAGGGCTACCAGCTCCGGGTGGGGGCGTAGAAGGGGCTCGATCAGCACCTGGTCGTCTTCGCAGGAGTGTTCACCTTCGATAATCTGGATGGCGTGGTCAGTCAGCTCGCCGGCGGTCGCCTGCCCCCCCGCCAGCTGCCAAGTACTGGCGTCGAGACGATCGTTGACGACGAGGACACCGCGGCCGCGACTTCCACGAGAGGGTTTCATCACCCACGCCGAAGGTAGGGCTCCCCAATCGAACTGCGACGCCTCTCTACTGGTTTCGAGGATGGCCAGCGACGGTGGGACCGGCACTGAAGCCGATGTGAGCAGTCTTTTCGTCACGATCTTGTCCCGGGCATCGAGGATTGCGCGACGGCTGCTGCGAGAGTTGATATAGGCGTTTCTGGCGTTGAGGCCGAGTACCCGCGTCATCGAGCAGCTCCATCATTCGCAAGCCCCGTGGCGAGGGTCTTGGCTTCCAGTTCATTCAGGATGCCGAAGGAGGCGCCACCGGCGGGGGCAAGATGGAGGGCCGCCCCAACGACACCATCGGCCACCGGTTCGACCGGAGCCGTCCCGTCGCTACCGAGCAGGGTGTCGAATCGGCGGAGTTCGGATAGGCGCAGACCTCGGTAGCGGCCCACGGCAACGAGGGCGGCGGCCCCTACCGCTGTCACTTCGAGCCAGTGCAGTCCGGTGAGACCGTCTCTGGTTGCTGAAAGTCCCAAGGCAACAAGGAGTGCGACAGCGAGGGTGGTTGCGAGGATCCTGACGCCAGCTCGGGGGCCATCGATCCGATGCGTTTCCCAAGTGCGTTCGACAACGCTCACCAGAACGACAAGTGGTAGAGCGGAGTCCCGTTCGTCGAGCATTCCCGAGCCGACGAGCGTCGCAGTAATCGCCAGCAAGATGAGCCCGAGGCGTGCGGGGCGAGCCAACTTGGAGCGCTCGATCAGCGGGCTGGCCGCCAACCCTGCGACCATCGCCACGAGCAGAACCGAGGTGGCACGCATGATTCCCAGCTCGAGGACTGCAATGGCGAGGAGAGCGGGAGCGAATACACCGATGGTCCGTGCCCCGACGATGACCCGGGCTGCTATTGACGCTGCGGCGGCGACGGGTAGCAGGGCGAGGAGTTCTTGTGCAGTGAGTTCCATAGCCCCACTATGACGAGGCAACCTAAGGCCACGATGAGAGGCCGATGAGAGTCTTCTCATTATCGGCCCCGGTATCCGCTGTGTTGTGGGACCAGCACCAGTCGGGGCTCGTGTCGTTCAGTTGCGAAGCCGGTACCCCGCGCCGCGAACGGTTTCGATTGCATCACGGCCGAGCTTGCGTCGTAGATACCCGATGTAGACATCGACCACATTCGAACCGGGATCGAACTCGTAGCCCCACGATCGCGATAGCAGTTGTTCGCGACTGAGTACCTGACCGGGATGGCGAAACAGCGTCACTGCCAGTTTGAACTCGCGAGAGGACAGCTCGTGGCTGGTGTCCCCGATGTTGATGGTCCTGCGCTCCAGGTCGAGTGTGCTTGCTCCGACGACCAGTCGCTGGAGCCCTTCGTCGTCGCCGCGTTGGGGGGCGAGCCGTGCGGTCACTCGCGCCAGCAGTTCTTCGAATCGGAAGGGCTTGGTCATGAAGTCGTCGGCGCCCCCCTCGAAGCTCTCGAGCGTGGCGTCGAGCTCGTTCCTCGCGGTGAGGATGATGACGGGAAGCCGCTCCTCCCGTGATCGGATTTGGCGCAGGACCGAGAGTCCGTCCAAACCGGGAATACCGAGGTCGAGGATGACGAGGTCGAAGGCTCCATCCCGGGCGAGTGCTGCGCCTTCGCGGCCATTGTGGACTGCCATGGTCGTGTGGCCGGCTGCGCAGAGCCCGCTCTCGACAAAGGTAGCGATGGCGACTTCGTCTTCGATGATCAGGATTCGACCCATCGTACGACCTGGTCCTCTCTGTAATCTCGGTCCAACGAGGAAGCTATTACCGGAGTCACCGGGATGAGAAGGGTGAAGGTTGCACCTTCTCCCGGAGTGCTCTGCACCTCTACGTGCCCATTGTGGGCTTGAGCGATCGTCGCGACGATGGACAGACCGAGCCCCGCGCTTCCGCCCGGCGAGCGCTGGCTCTCACCGCGGCGGAAGCGTTCGAAGACTTGCTGATGGTCAGCCCTGTCGATTCCCTCGCCTGTGTCCCGTACCCAGATCCGAATCCAGTCATCGGACAGTGATGCTCCGAGATGGATGGAACCGGTGTCGGGAGTGTGTCGGGTCGCGTTCGTTGCGAGATTGAGCACCGCTTGGGTGAGCTTGTGAACATCGGCAACGACAACCCCGATCGGCACATCGTCGACCACCCACTGTTGAGGGCCAAGCGATTCGACGAGCTGAATGAGTTCTGCAAACCAGTCATCGACATCGATCGGTCCGACAGCGAGCAGATCCGGTTGCTCTGCTCGCGCCAGCAGGAGGAGATCCTCGACGATCCGGCTCATCCTCTCGGCCTCGCCGAGGAGGACGCCTCGGGCTTGTTGCATCCCCTCCGGATCGCCGCTTGCGACGTCCAGATGTCCCACCATGATCGTCAGTGGGGTTCTCAGCTCATGGCCTGCGTCATCGAGGAACGTGCGTTGGGCGGCAAGGGCCGTTTCGAGCCGATCCACCATCGAGTTGAAGCCGGCGATCAGCGACGCTATCTCATCGGTCCCCTGTACTGGCAGTCGCCGACTCAGGTCACCTTCGGTGATCTCCCTCGCGGTGAGGGCGAGGAGGCCGATCGGACGGAGGACCCGGCCCGCGATGATCCATGCGAGCACTGTCGCTAGGCCGAGCGCAGCGACCGAGACGAGGGCTGCGTTGAAGACGGTCCGGGCCACGACGGCTCGCTCAGGAGCCTCGAACCAGGCAACGGCAATGAGGCCGACTTGTTGTTCGTCAGACACAACCGGCTGAGCGAACAGCCGCACTGGTCCCTGGTCGGTCTCGGCGTCAGCGAATTCAGGGGTGGTGATCTCCTCGAATTGCCCGAGAAACGGAGTGATGTCGCCGAGGGGTTCTTCTGACGAGTGAATCGGCCTGCCATCTTGCACTGCGACCATCACCTCGTCGGGATCGGTCACGTTGGTTTCGAGGTAGGCAATCAGTGCCCTATGGACATGGTCGTGTTCGGATACGTCAGAGTCGCGCGGTTGAGCTTCGAGGAACTCGATGAGCTCGCTTCCCTCCTGGCTCAGCGCCCGGTCGATTCGGGTGTCCAGGCTTGTCAAGAGGACTTGGCGCAAGACAACGACCGTTATCGCCAGTGCGACAGCCACAACCAGCACGGCCATGCCAATGATGCGTCGCCGAGCGGAGCTCCGGAGCCACCTCAACGGGCGCCGGGTACCGGCTGCGATTGAGCGCGCTGCCCCGGGCCATCTGGAGAATCTGGCCTCGGTGGACCGCGACCCGAGGTCACTGCCGGGCGGATCTGGGTATGAGTCATCCGAAATGTCGTTGCTCACTCTGTATCGGGCCTGCCATCGGCTGTCGGCATAGTCCATCTCGTCATCGAGGGTTCCTCGCTGACGAGCGTACTGACAGTGTAAATTGTTTGCCGACCGAAGCGGCTGTCCTCACGTGAAGCTCGGGACCACGCCGAGCTGAGGATCAGGTCAGGTCGTGACCCATCGACCAGTCGGATCGGTTCCGCCACACTTCGACCCAGTCCAGGGCGGAACCACCTCGCCGGCCACGGGTGGCGGCACTCACTGCTCTGGCGCCCAGAGCTCGGGCCGCCGCGCCGGCGATCAGCAGGAGTCGGGCAGCTTGGGCCACCGGAGCGGGACGGTGCTTGCGGTGACAGGTGATCTTGCCCTTGAGCACCATCGCCTTGCGCCAGCCCTCGCGAGACGATGCTCCCGACTCGTGGGTCACGACCGCGTCCGGGGTGATGCGGGGGTGGTAACCAGCGCGGGTGGCCCGCATGGAGAAATCGGTGTCCTCGCCGTACATCCAGAACCGTTCATCCAGGCCGCCAAGCTCGTCCCACACCGGGCGGGCGACCAGGCACAGCGCCCCGGAGATGATGTCGACCTCGCGTTCGGTGTCACGCGGCCACGGACCCAGCGACTCGGGATGGAGGATGGGGTGGTTCTTGAAGATGGTGTCCAGGGTGGTGGCGAAACAGAATGCGGCCCAGAGTGATGGCTCACCAAAGCACGAGTGAGGATCGACCTCTCCCTCCGGGGTCTTGATCCGGCCTCCGATCAGGCCAGCCTCCGAGTGACGATGATGGGCCTCGACCAGAGCCTTCATGGCCCCGGGGTGAGGTTCGGTATCCGGGTTGAGCAACAGGAGGAGGTCGCCCGAGGCCAGCTCGGCCGCCCGGTTGACGCCCCGACTGAAACCGACGTTGTCCTGGGGGTCCACCTCGACCCAGGGGTGATGGTGGGCCACCAATGCGGCGGTACCGTCGCCGGGGGCGTTGTCGACCAACACGACCTCGAGGTCGACCTCATCCCGCTGGAGAGCCAGGGCGTCGAGGCAGCGTTTCACGAGGTCAGGGGTCCGGTAGGACACCATCAGGACAGAGAGCTCGGGCACCTCAAACGGCTCCGTCGCCGTCGGCGGTGGCCACCTCGGTCTCGGTGTCGCGGGACGTTTCGTCACGGTCCCACGCGGCGAACGTGCCTTGACGGATCTTCCACCAGGCTCGGGCCTTGATCAGCACGACGAGACCCACATAGGCGGCAAGCCGGGGCCACAGCCGAGGTTCACGGCTGAGCTCGATCAGGCCCCCGATCTGACCCTTCCGGTTCTCCTCGACCGCTCCCCGCATGAGATCGCTCTGGGCCGCGTTGAAGGCGTGCATCCGGGCCCGGGTGGCCACCAGTTGGCGGGTCGAGTTCGGCGCGTGCACCACGAACGAGACGTCATCGAGGGTTCGGCGCTGGTCGGCTCGCACCCGACTCGAGACGAACAAGTCGTCGGCGAGAACTTCAGGGAACGTGTCGAACAGGCCGCGAGCCTCTTCGGATAGTGAATAGACACCGGCGAGGTGATCGCCACTGGCGTAGGGCAGCCGTCCGAAGATGTCGTAGAAGGCCCGGACCAGCCAGGGGCGGCCATCGACGTTGGTGACGGTGCGAGGAGCGGCCATGAGGACACCGTCGGCCGTGAGCACCTCACCCACCCGCCTCAACGCGTGGGCATCGAGCTCGAGGTCGGCGTCGACGAAGTGCCGGGGGAAACGGCTGGCCGCCTGATCGCCAGCGTTGAGGGCGGCGATCTTCGATGCCTGTTCGAGTTCGATGACGGTCACGCCGGAGCGGGCGCGGGCCACCTCGGCCGTAGCGTCGGAACAGCCGTTGGCCACCACCACGATCTCGAACTCATCGAGTCCGGCCCCGTCGATGATGCCATCGAGGCACCTACCGATCACCGCCTCCTCGTTGTGCGCGGGGATGACCACGCTTGCCACTGTTTCCTCCTGGCTCCCGGCTCCATCGGGTCCGGGGGCGTTCACCGTGCCCATCGGTCGGCCGACCGGCGACTCAAGGTCGGGGTACCGCCTGGCCGTCCTCGGCCGGACTGTCGGAGTTGGCTGATCTCTTGTCACCCCGGCGGCGGAGCCGACTGCCCCACAGCACGGTGTAGAGCAGCAAGCCGAAGGCCGCCACGCCGATGGGGACAATGGCGTCACCTTCGCCGGTGTAGGTGGGGTAGAGCACAAAGCCCGACAACAGGGCGGTCCAGGCCCAGAGAATCGCCACCGAGCGTCGGGGCCCCAGGCCCAGATTCATCAGGCGATGGTGGAGGTGGCCGATGTCGGCCTCGGCCAGTCCGGCGCCGCTGCTGGCCCGGCGGACGATGGCGAAGAGCATATCGATCATCGGGACCGCCAGGATGACCAGGGGAATGACCAGGGGGGCGTAGAAGAAGAAGGCCTGCCCGGAGAAGGGATCGTCGGTACGGCCCCCCACCGAGATGGTTGATGCGGCCATGAGCACACCAAGAAGAAGCGCTCCACAGTCGCCCATGAAGATCTTGGCCGGATGGATGTTGTGGGGCAGGAACCCCAGACAGATGCCCAGCACCGAGGCGGCCACCAGGGGTCCGATATTGCTGTCGAGGACCAGGCCCACGTCCTCGGAACCCAACCTCAGGCTGTACAGCAGGAAGCTGCCGGCGGCGATGGCCATGATGCCGGCGGCCAGGCCGTCGAGACCGTCGATGAAGTTCACCGCGTTGGCCATACCCATGACCCAGATGACGGTGATCAGGAACGACAGGTCGGGGGTCAGCAGGAAGAGGCCGTAGAACGGCACCCGGAACCAGATGATGCTGACGCCTGCGAAGGCCATTGCACTGCCGGCCAGGACCATACCCGCGGTCTTGGCCGGGGCCGACACGTCGCGGAGATCGTCGACGAAGCCCACCAGCCACATGAGCACGGCCGCCACCACGATGCCGAACGCCTCACTGTCGGACTCGAACACGACGTTGAAGTCCTCGATCACCCAGGCTGCTCCCATGGCGGCCAGAAACCCCACGAGCATGGCCGTGCCCCCCAGGGTGGGAGTGGGGATTCTGTGAACCCGGCGCTCATCGGGCTGGACGACATAGCCGGTAGCCCACGCCACCCGGGCGACAATCGGGGTGGCGATGAAGGTGACGCCGGCCGCGACCAGAATCACTATGACCCACGACTGAACATCGATGGTGGCCACGACCCTGCCCTCTCAGCTGTACGGGGTGAACCCGGAACAGAGGGAGTTGACCTCAGCCCGAATGGCGTCCAGGGCGGTGTCGTCATCGAAAGCTCGAAGAGCCCGAGCCACGAGGTCGGCGATGGTCACCATCTGGGCCTCCTTCATGCCCTGGGTGGTGACCGAGGGTGTGCCGATCCGAATCCCGCTGGTCACGAACGGTGACCGGGGATCGTCGGGAATCGAGTTGCGGTTCAGGGTGATGCCAGCCCGGTCGAGTGACTCCTGGGCCTGTTTGCCGGTGAGGTCGGCGTCGAAGGTACGGAGATCGACGAGGAGGAGATGGTTGTCGGTACCGCCCGAGACCAACCGGAATCCGTGGCCAGCCAAGGCGTCGCCCAGGGCGGCCGCGTTGGCCACCACCTGGCTGGCGTACTCACGGAAGGACGGGTCGGCGGCCTCGCGGAAGGCCACCGCCTTGGCGGCGATCGCGTGTTCGAGCGGCCCCCCCTGCGACCCGGGGAAGACGGCCTTGTCGATGGCGGCGGCGTATTCGGCGCGGCTCAGAATGCAGCCACCCCGGGGGCCCCGCATCGTCTTGTGGGTGGTGAAGGTCACCACGTCACAGAACGGAACCGGATTGGGGTGGGCACCGCCGGCGATCAGACCAGCGATGTGGGCAGCGTCGAACATCAGCAGGGCCCCCACCTCGTCGGCGATCTCGCGGAACGGTGCCGGGTCGATCCGGCGTGGGTAGGCGGTGGCCCCGGCCACGATCAGCTTGGGGCTGATGGCCCGCGCCTGCTCGGCTACCGCGTCCATGTCGAGCCGCTCGTCGCTGGCGGTGAGGCCGTAGGCCACGAACTCGTACAGCTTCCCGCTGGCATTCACCGGTGAGCCGTGGGTCAGATGGCCACCATGGTCGAGGCTCAGGCCGAGCACGGTGTCACCCACGTCGAGCAGGGCCTGGTACACCGACATGTTGGCGTTGGCGCCCGAGTGGGGCTGCACGTTGGCGTGCTCAGCGCCAAAGAGAACCTTGACCCGATCGCGGGCCAGATCCTCGGACTCGTCGACGAACCGGTTGCCGCCGTAGTAGCGCTTGCCCGGATAACCCTCGCTGTACTTGTTGGTGAACACCGAACCGGTGAACGCCATCACGGCGGGCGAGGCGAAGTTCTCGGAGGCGATGAGCTGGAGGGTGGTGTTCTGCCGGTCGTATTCGCGTTGGAGAATCGCCAACATCTCGTCGTCGGGCTCGTCGAGCCAAGCCATGGGGGCTCCCTGGGGTTGGTTTGGGGGATTGGGGTCAGCCGGTGGTATCGAGAGCGTTGATCTTGGCCACCCGACCTTCGTGACGCCCGCCCTCGAACGAGGCGCCGAGGAAGGCGTCGACGGCGTCTTCGGCAACCTGGACTCCGACGAAGCGTTCACCGACACAGATCACGTTGGCGTTGTTGTGCTCGCGGGCCATCCGTGCCGAGGTGGCGTCGTGGACGGTCGCGGCGCGGACCCCGGTGACCTTGCCGGCGGCCATGGCGATGCCGATGCCGCTACCACACACGCACAGGCCGAAGTCGGCGGCGCCACCGGCCACGGCGCGACCTACCGCGGCTCCGAAATCGGGATAGTCGACCCGTTCGGTGTCGTGGGTGCCGAGATCGGTGACCGGGTACCCGGCCTGGCGGAGGCGTTCGACAAGATGCTGTTTGAGCTCATAGCCAGCATGGTCGGAGCCCACTGCGATCGTGGGGCGTGGTGATGTGTTCACCCGTGGTTCCTCGGTGCCTGCAGGATCACTTCAGGACGGGCGCAGCCGCTGGCTGAGCAGACTCAGCACCCGTTCAGAGGCACGGGGCATCTCGTTGAGCAAGGTGCGGAACGACTCGATATCGAACACCGCCATCTCGGTGTCGGCCTCAGCCACGACCGTGGCGTTGCGGGGTCGGTGATCGACCAGCGCCATCTCACCGACCATGCTGCCCTCGTCGAGACTGGCAACGTGTTCATCGGCGTAGTACACGCCAACCGTGCCGTGGACGATGACGTAGCAGCGGTCACCCATCCGCCCCTGTTCGATGATCACGTCGCCCCTGGCGGCCTCGGTCTTCTCGGCGAGCTCCACCACTCTCTGGAGCTCGTCGGGGCTGAAGCCCTCGAAGAAGGCAACGTCAGCGAGCCAGTCGGCCCCTTGCTTGGCTTTACGACCGAACACCGTTCTCTCCGTCGTTCGTGAGCGGTGGCGGCAGTGTAGTCGCGGCACGGGCCGCCGAGGACAGCTGGTCGGGGTCAATGGTGCCGTTGCGGAGGACCTCGACATCACCGCCTGAGCCGACCCTGACCACCGCCGAGGCGGGAGCCGGCCGGGCTCCGCCGTCGAGAACGAGAGTGCCTACGAATTGGCGGGCAATGACCGCAGGGTCGTCGGGGGTGGGCTGGCCATGGAGGTTGGCGCTGGTGGCCGCCACCGGGCCCACCGACGCCGTGATTCTGCGGACCAGCTCGTCGTCAGCACACCGCACACCGATGGTGCCGTCGCGGGCACCCACGACCTCGCCGACCCCCGGCCGGGCCTCGACCACGAGGGTGAGAGCCCCGGGCCAGAACCGGTTGGCCAGGGCCCGGGCCACCGGGCAGGGCTGGGCCACCTGGTCGAGCTCGGAGGGGCGGCCGACAAGGACAGCCAGGGGTTGGTCGGCAGGGCGTTGTTTGAGCAGGAAGATCCGTTCCACCGCCGCGCCATTGCGGAGGGGGGCCATGAAGCCGTAGACGGTGTCGGTGGGCACGACCGCCGGTTCGGAACGGGCAAAGGCCCCCAGCACCAGCTCCAGGGCGTCTTCCACTGTCCCGGTGGGCACAGCTCGGTTCCGGGACAACCCAGGCTCCTCAGCAGCGGGCGACCAGGGCCCGGGCCCGACCGGCGAGATCGGGGCGGACCTCAGCGAACGAGAACCCCGCGGCCCAGGCCGCTTCGACCGCCGCCGAAGCCTGGCTTGGCGCCAACTCGACGACGAGCACCCCGGCAGGGTGGAGCCAGTCGGGAGCTTGGGACACGATCTCGGCGATGGCCTCGAGTCCGGTCGGATATGAGATGAGCGCGTCGGTGGGTTCCCAGTCGGCCACCTCGGACGGCAGCTCGTCGGTAGGGGCCACGTAGGGCGGATTGGACACCAGGGCGAGGATCGACCCGGCAAGCTCAGCGGGCAGGGCCGAGAACCATGAGCCCTCGGCCATCCGTACGCGGGTGGCCGGTCTACCGACCCCCGCCAGGTTGCCGCGGGCCACGATGAGGGCCTCGGCACTCTTGTCGGTGGCCCAGACCTCGACGCCGGCGCGCTCGGCCGCGACCGAAAGAGCGATGGCCCCCGAGCCGGTACCAAGATCGACAACGCAGCCGGAGTGGCCGGCGGCGACCAGCCGGTCGTACTCGACGAGAAGGTGGCCAACCACCGTCTCGGTTTCGGGGCGGGGAATCAGGACCCGCCGATCCACCATGAGGTCGAGAGTCCGGAAGCCCCAGCGGCCCAGCACGTACTGGAGGGGTTCACCGGCTTCCCGGCGGGCAATCATGCGGTCGAATCGGGCCATCCCGAGATTGGTGACCGGGTCGCCGAGGTGGAGCGACAGGTCACTGCCGTGGCCCGACGCGTGCTCGACGATCCAGCGAGCGTCGACCCCGGGAGACGGGAGGCCCGTGGCCGTGAGCCTCTCCTCGGCTTCGGCCAGGAGGTCACGCCACGGGGTGGTGGTGGCCTCACCGGGGCTTGAGATCCCGACCTTCATGCGTCGTCGGCCAGGAGCAGTCGGGTGCGTTCCTCCTGCACCAGGGTCTCACTGACGTCGTCGAGCTCACCGTCCAGGACCTTGTCGAGCTTGTAGATCGTGAGGTTGACCCGGTGGTCGGTGAGCCGGTTCTCCTTGAAGTTGTAGGTCCGGATCTTCTCGGACCGGCCACCGGCCCCCACCTGGCTCCGTCGCTGGTCACTGGCCTCGGCCGCCTGCTTGTCCTGCTCGTGTTGGAGAAGGCGGGAGCGCAAGACCCGCAACGCCTTCTCCTTGTTCTGGAGCTGACTCTTCTCATCCTGCATCGCCACCACCAGACCGGAGGGTTTATGGGTGATCCGTACCGCCGAGTCGGTGGTGTTCACCGACTGGCCGCCCGGCCCTGAGGAACGATAGACGTCTATGTCGAGGTCGTTGGGGTCCAGCACGACATCAACCTCGTCGGCCTCGGGGAGCACCATCACCGTAGCACTCGAGGTGTGGACTCGGCCCTGGCTCTCGGTCTCAGGTACCCGCTGGACCCGGTGGACCCCGGCTTCGTGCTTCATCTGTGACCAGACCGCATCGCCCCTCACCAGGAACGACACCAGGGAAAAGCCGCCCAGGTCGCTGGGCCGCGACTCGAGTAGCTCGAAACCCCAGCCCCGCGAGGACGCGACCCCCCGATACATCTCGAAGAGGTCACGGGCGAAGAGATTGGCCTCCTCTCCCCCTTCGGCGCCCCGGATCTCAACGATCACGTTCTTGTCGTCGTTGGGGTCGCGGGGCAACAGGAGAATACGGAGCTCGGCCTCGAGCTCCACGGTGCGAGCCTCGGCCGAATTGATCTCGTCGGCAAGCATCTCGCTCTCTTCGCTCGATGCTTCGCTCATCATTTCCCGGGCGACGGCGGCATCGTCGAGTGCTCCCCGAAGAGCCGTGGACCGTTGGACGATCTGTTCGAGCTCGCGGTAGCGCCGGGCAACGTCCGCGTACTTCTTCTGGTCGTTGATGACCGCGGGGTCAGCCAGCGACCTCTCGACCTCGCTGAACTCCTGCTCCAGGGCGTCCAGGCGATCGAGCATCAGCAAGCCGTCCAGGGTGGGGCCACGGTCACGAGTCGGGCTGGACGTCGCAGGCGGTCGACCAGGCGGTCGAGCACCGGGTTGGGGGCATCGTCGGGCAGCACGAGAACCAGTTCTTCGTGATCGGGAGCCTCGCGCTCGCGTACATCGGCGGCCTCGGCCACCAGCTCCAGATCTACCCCCGCCGAACAGCTCACCAGCCGCCTGGCTCCGTCACCGTCCACGGCGAGTCCGTGGGCGGCTCGGCGATCCAACAGGGACTCGCGGGGTCGACCGGGCTCGACCGGTTCGACACGATCGGCGTCCAACAGATCAGGCTGGGCCGACACCATGGCGCGAACCCAACGTTCGCGGGCCAGCCGGTTGAGGGGATGGGGCCCGACTCCAGAGTCGCGGACCTCGGACACGGCCGCGACCGCGGCGCCAAGCGCCTCATCGGTGGGGACGTCGTCATTGACGATCCGACCGGCCAAACGGTCGTGGCGGCCGACCCCGACCTCGAGTCGTGCGCCCTCGTGGTCAATGACGACCCGGGCAACCTCGAGCCCGAGGTATTCGCCGGTGACCACACCGTGTTCGATCACGATTTCGAGACCGGCGGCTGCGAGGGTGGGGGCGAACTGAACGGCGTCGGCCGGCGGCTGGGCGGCTGGTGGGTAGCCAGCCGCCTCGACCGGGGTCAGATCGGCGCCGTCAACCCGGGCCGTCGAGGCCGACAGGTCGAACGGGACAGTCCGGCGGGCTACGACCTGGGCTGTCTCGTCGGACTCGTCAACCAGGAGGTGGAGCTCGTCGACGTCGTGGCGATCGGCCCACAACAGGGCCCGTCCAACGTGGCCGACGGGATCATCGACCAGCAGGACCCATGCCGAGGAGCCGGCCTGCTGTACCGCACCCCCCAAGAAACTGTGGGGGGTGCCACCGGCATAGCCGAAATGGGCCCGGACCAGCGCCCCGAGCTTGGCCAGCCGGAGAGCATCGATGCGATCTTCGTCGATGGCCACCAGAACCAGATCAGCCCACGCCGGGCTGCTTGGCAATCTCGGAGAGGAACTCGTCGTTGCTGTTGAAGGTCCGCAGACGATCGATGAGCAGCTCGAGCCCGGCGTTGGGTGAGCCGCCCTCACCACCGGCGAGGCCGCTGAGCACCCGACGGAGCTTCCAGACCATCTGGAGCTGCTTGCGCTCGAAGAGAAGCTCCTCATGGCGGGTGGACGAGGCATCGACGTCAATGGCGGGGTAGATCCGCTTCTCGGCCATCTTCCGGTCGAGGCGGAGCTCCATGTTTCCGGTGCCCTTGAACTCCTCGAAGATCACCTCGTCCATCTTCGACCCGGTCTCGACCAAGGCGGTGGCGAGGATGGTGAGCGAGCCACCTTCTTCGATGTTGCGGGCCGCACCGAAGAACTTCTTGGGCGGGTACAGGGCACCGGTATCGATACCTCCGGACATGATCCGGCCGGTGGCTGGGGCCGCCAGGTTGTAGGCCCGGGCCAGGCGGGTGATGCCGTCGAGGATGATAACGACGTCCTTGCCTTCCTCGACCAGGCGCTTGGCCCGCTCGATGGCGAGCTCGGCCACCTGGGTGTGCTCGTCGCTCGGACGGTCGAAGGTCGAAGCGATGACGAGCCCCTTGTTGAGGTGCCGCTTCATGTCGGTGACCTCTTCGGGTCGCTCATCGACGAGCAGCACCATGAGCTCGACCTCGGGGTTGTTGGCCTCGATCGATGCCGCGATCTCCTTCATCACCGTGGTCTTACCCGCCTTGGGAGGCGACACTATGAGCCCGCGCTGACCCTTGCCGATGGGTGAGATCAGGTCGATGATCCGTGACGTCATGTTGCCCGGATCATCGAGGCGCTCGAGGTTGAGGCGCTCATCGGGGAACAGGGGCGTGAGGTCTTCGAACCGGGGGCGCTTCTTGGCGGCCTCGGGATCGGTGCTGTTCACCGTGTCGATCTTCAGCAAGGCCGGGTTCTTCTCGTTACGACCGGCTGGGCGGGCCATGCCGGTGAGCGTGTCGCCTTTACGCAGCGAGAGTTGCCGGACCTGCTTGACCGAGACGTAGACGTCGTCCTTGCTGGCCAGGGCACCCTTCACCCGCAGGAAGCCGTAGCCCTCATCGCGCAGGTCGAGCAGGCCCGCCACTGGAACCGGATCGGCCTGGGGCTGTTGCTGCTGCTGTTGATGTTGATGTTGATGTTGCTGATCGTCGTCGCGATCACGATCGCGGCCCCGACGGCGACGCCGGCGGCGATTGCCGGGCTCGACATCGTCGCCCCGGTCGTTGTTGCGGTTGCGATCATTGTTCTGATTGCGGTCATTGCTCTTGCCGTCGCCACCCTTGTTGGAGCCATCGCGATCGCGACCACCCTTGGTGGAGCCATCGCGGTCACGGCCACCCTTGGTGGGCCCGCCTTTGTCAGAGTCAGCCCGCTTGGCTTTGTCGCGCTTGTCGTCCCGGTCGGAACGGTCGCGGCCCTCGCCGCCTCCCCCCTTGGTGGAGTCAGTATCGGGCTTCGCGTCGGTGGTGTTGGCCTCGACTCCTTCGGCCTGGTCACCGTCGACTTCACCACTCTCGCTCTCGGAATCGATGGTCGCCGAAGTGCGAGTCCGGGTGCGGGTTCGTGTGCGCCGGCGGGCGCCACCACCCTCGTCACCGTCACCACCGGAGTTGGTCTCGCTCTCGGCGCTCGACCCGATATCGGAGTGGTCGGCTGCCTCGGCGCGGTTGCGCCCGTTGGTGGGAGCGGTGTCATCGCCGCTCGAAGCGGGGTCATCACCGCCCGAAGCGTCGGCCCTGACGCTGGTCTCGCCGGGAGCCGCGCCACTGTCATCGGCGCCGGACTCATCAGCGGAGCTGATCGGGACGCCGGCCAGCTCGAGCACGAGATCGACAAGTTCGGCTTTGCGGGTCCGGCTCCCCGGCTTGCCACCCAACTGGGTAGCGATGGCCTGGAGCTCGGCCCGGTCCTTGCGCTCGAGCACTGATCGGTCGAGCGTCGGGGACTGTTCTGTCATTTTGTAGGTCCTCCCCCCGATTTCCACGGGGTGTGGATCGGCCGGAACGGCCGGGTTCATGGAAAGCGTCGGATCCCTCGGGTGGAGCACCGAATCAGGAGAGACGGAGGCCCCAGGTGTCCCGGGGAGGTGGTGCGGAGACCCGTGGTTTCCACCGCTTCAGGTCGGCACCAAGAAGGTGAGGACTGGAGGGGGTGGGACAGCAGCGAAGCTTGTCGAGCAGTGGGTCCCGCACCTCGACGTGTCATCACTGTACCGACCGCGCGAGCCTACGGCAACAACCCTCGGACCTGCGGGTCTCGCCTGGTTCGGATGTGACTCCGGGTTCAGCGACCCGATGCGGTGATCACGAAGTCCTCGACAGTGGTGAGATCGTTGTCCAGCGGGGTCAATCGTTCGGGACGATCCATCAGCTCGGCCAGGAACGGCGGTAGCTCGGGACGCGCACCAGTGGCCTGCTCCACCGCATCGGGGAACTTGGCTGGGTGGGCGGTGGCCAGGGTGACCATCGGGACGTTCGGGTCGGCGCGACACGCCCGCGCCGCGGCGATTCCCACCGCGGTGTGGGGGTCGACCAAGATCCCGAGCTCATCGTGGATCTGGCCGATGGTGGCCAGTGTGCCGTCGTCGTCGAGGCGGTGGCCGGTGAGCCGGTCAGCGATGCGGTCGAAGGCATCACTCTCGAGCCCGAAGGCACCGGTGGCCCGAAATTCGGTGAGCAGGCGATCGACGGACTCGCCGTCGCGGTCGACCGCCTCGAAGAGGAGCCGCTCGAAGTTGCTCGACACCTGGATATCCATACTGGGGCTGAGGGACGCGACCACACCATCGGCCCTCATCTCGCCGGTCTCGAGGAACCGGGTGAGGATGTCGTTGCGGTTCGAGGCCACCACCAGCTGATCGATGGGCAAGCCGCCCTGTGCCGCAGCCCAACCGGCGAACACATTCCCGAAGTTGCCGGTGGGGACACTGAAAGACACCGGAGCGCCGGGAGCCACCCGGGCCGCCGCGGTGGCGTAGTAGACGATCTGGGCCATGACCCGGGCCCAGTTGATGGAGTTCACCGCGGACAATCCGACCCGGCTGCGGAACTCGGTGTCGGCGAACATGGCCTTCACCAGATCCTGGCAGTCGTCGAAGGTGCCCTGGACAGCCACGTTGTGGACATTGTCGGCCACCACGGTGGTCATCTGGCGGCGCTGGACCTCAGACACCCGGCCCCGGGGATGGAGGATGATCACCTCGACCGAGGCCAGGTCGGCCAGGGCCTCGATGGCAGCCGAACCGGTGTCGCCCGAGGTGGCCCCCACCACCGTGACCCGCTTGCCGCGGGCGGTCAGCTCGTGGTCGAACAGGCGGCCAACCAGCTGGAGGGCAACATCCTTGAAGGCGAGCGTGGGGCCGTGGAACAGCTCGAGCAGCCAATGACCGTCGCCGAGCTCGCGTAAGGGGACGATGTCGGGGTCGTGGAACGACGAGTACGCGGCTTCGACCAGCTGGCCCAGCTCATCGCGCCCGAGATCGGGTTCGACGAACGGAGCCATGATCTCGGTGGCCACCTCGACATAGGGGCGGCCGGCGAAACCACCGGTGGCCATGGCCTCGATGGTGGGCCAGGCCTCCGGTACGTACAGGCCACCATCGCGGGCAAGGCCCTCGAGCAGGACATCACGGAAGCCCAATACGGGGGCCTGGCCCCGGGTGCTGACGTAGCGCATGGTCAGCCGGTCTCAGTCACCGACGACGCGTAGGACCGTCTGGACCCCACGCACCTCGTCGAGCTCGCGCAGGTCGTGGAGGGTGGACTGCATATCGCGCTCGACGGCCTGGTGGGTGATGAACACGATGCGGGCCTCCTCGCCCAGGCCCTCCTGTTCCATCGACTGGATCGATACCGCGTGGCGACCGAAGACACCGGCCACGGTGGCGAGCACGCCGGCTCGATCGGCTACCTCGAGGTTGAGGTAGTAGGCCGACTCGAGATCGTCGATGGACCGGATGCGGGCCCGGCCCAGCGATCCGAACGACCCCGACGACCCCTTCCGCAGGTTGGTGGAGGCATCGAGAACATCGCCCAGTACTGCACTGGCTGTGGGGTCGCCACCCGCACCTCGGCCGTAGAACATGAGGTCGCCGACCTTGGCCCCCTCGACGAACACGGCGTTGAAGCTGTCGCGGACCGAAGCCAGCGGATGGGTGGCTGGCACCATGGCGGGATGGACCCGGACCGCGACCTCGGGGCCGTCGTCGCCGTCGATCTGTTCGGCGACAGCCAGCAGCTTGACCTCGTAGCCGAGCCGGCGGGCGAACTCGATGTCGGTAGTGGTGATCGACGAGATGCCCTCGTGGTAGACGTCGCCGGCCACCACCTTCATCCCGAAGGCAATGGTGGCCAGGATGGCGGCCTTGGCCCCGGCGTCGTAGCCCTCGACGTCGGCGGTGGGGTCACGTTCGGCGTAGCCCAGGGACTGGGCCTCGGCCAGGGCCTGCTGGTAGCTGACGCCGGCCTCAGTCATCTGGGTGAGGATGTAGTTGGTGGTGCCGTTGACGATGCCCATGACCCGAGTGATGGGTTCGCCGATGAGCGACTCGCGCAGGGGACGCATGAGGGGGATGCCGCCGGCCACGGCCGCCTCGAACAGAAGGTCGACGCCGGCCAGTTCGGCGGCGACGTAGAGCTCAGCGCCGTGGTTGGCGAGGAGCTCCTTGTTGGCCGTGATGACCGGCTTGCCGGCCTTCAGGGCGTCGAGGATGAGTTCACGGGCGGGTTCGATGCCGCCAATGACCTCAACCACCACGTCGACATCGTCGGCACCCACCACCGTGGCAGCATCGGTGGTGAACACTTCGGGGGCGAGGTCGACGCCGCGGTCGCGCGAAGTGCTGCGCACCGCGACCCGGGTGACCTCGAGCGCGATACCGGTGCGCTCGGCGATCGTGGCCCCCTCTTCGGCGATGGTGTTGACCAGGGCGGCACCGACGTTGCCGCAGCCCAGTACCCCTACTCGGACCCGTGGATTCGTCACCCAGTCACCGTATCCGGTGCACCCGAGAGGCCCTAACCGCTTTCTGCCCCTCCTCCCCCGCGCTCACCTTCTTGGGCAGGTTGACCCACAATTCTTGGAGTGAACCCGCCCAATTTCGGAGGATTGGCGGCGCGGCGGGATCAGAGGCAGTCTCTGCGTACCAGGTCCTCATTGGTTTCCCGGCGGACGACGAGGCGGGCGTCACCGTCGGCGGCGAAGACCACGGGGGGGCGCAGGACCTTGTTGTAGTTCGAGCCCATGCCGTGGCCATAGGCGCCGGTGACGGGGGTGGCCAGCAGATCGCCCACCGCCAGAGCCGAGGGGAGGGGTGCGTCGCGCACGATGACGTCGCCCGACTCACAGTGTTTGCCCACCACGCGGGCCCGTTCGGGCCGGGCGGCACCGACGCGGGAAGGATCGAACGAGGTGTAGTCACTGCCGTAGAGCACGGGCCGGGGGTTGTCGCCGTACCCACCGTCGACCGCCACATAGCGGCGGATGCCGGGCAGGTCCTTGACGGTGCCGACCCGGTAGACGGTGATGGCGGCGGCGGCCGCGATCGAGCGACCCGGTTCGGCGACGATCGTGCCGGTGATACCGGCCCTGCGGGCGGCACCGATCACGTATTCGGCCCACTCGGTGATGGTGGGAGCCTTCTCCCCCTCGACGTAGGCGACCCCGAGGCCACCTCCCAACGACACCTCCGGCAGCCCCAGGGGGGCAACGAATGGAGCGAGGGCCTCGGCGGCCTTGGCAAAGGACTCGGCCACGAATACCTGGCTGCCGATGTGGGCGTGGATGCCTACCAGCTCGATGGCGTCGCTGGAGCCGGCCCGCTCGACCGCTTGGCCGGCTGCACCGCTGCGAAGCCCGAAACCGAACTTGGAGTCGTCCTGGCCAGTGGAGATGTACTCGTGGGTGTGAGCCTCCACGCCTGGGGTGATGCGCAGTAGGACCTTGGTCGGGCCGTACCCCTCGGCGTGGAGCCGTTCGAGCCGGTCGAGCTCGTCGAAACTGTCCACAACGATCCGGCCCACCCCCTCCCCCATGGCCTGGCGGAGCTCATCGAGCGACTTGTTGTTCCCGTGGAGCACGATCCGATCCCCGGGCACCCCGGCCTGGCGAGCCACGAAGAGCTCGCCCCCGGACGCCACGTCGAGGTGGAGCCCTTCTTCGTGCACGAGTCGGGCCATGGCCAGGCACAGGAAGGCTTTGGTGGCGTAGGCAACCCCCTCGCCGAAGGCGGCCACCGCTTCGCGGCACCGGGCCCGGAGATGGGCCTCGTCGTAGACGAACAGAGGGGTACCGAACTCCGCCACCAGCTCGGTCACGTCGCAGCCCCCCATGCTGAGATGACCGTCGGCGGTGGTGGCCGCGGTGTCGGGTAGCAGGTTGGGGGGCAGGGGGCCAGAACGTAGGGCCTCGACGGCGGGCAGGCGGGCAGGACCCGACGGGGATGTCTTCACAGGCGTTCGGGCGCCGAGACGCCCAGGAGATCGAGGCTGATGACCAAGCCGATGGAAGCGGCCTCGGTGAGCCAGAGCCGAGCCTGGGTGAGCTCGGGGCTGATGCCCTCACCCACGACATAACAGTCGTGGAAGAACCCGTGGAAGGCGGCCGCCATCTCACGCGACCAGTTGGTGACCCGATGAGGAGCCCGTTGGCGCGACGCCAATTCGACGATGCCGGGCAGTTCGAAGAGGGCACGGAGGACGTCGAGCTCGCGTTCGGTGCCCAGTTCGGTCAGATCAACCGACTCGAGGGACTGCCGCTCGAAGCCCTTCTCGGCTGCGTTCCGGGCGATCGAGCAGGCCCGGGCGTGCGCCATCTGCACGTAGTACACGGGGTTGTCCATGCTCTGGGCGGCCACGGCGTCGAAGTCGAACACCTGGCTCGAGTCCACCGATTGCAGGAGGTAGGTGAAACGGGCGGCGTCAGGGCTGGTGGCGTCGATGATCTCATCGATCGAGACCAGATCGCCGGTCCGCTTCGACATCCTCACCTCCTCGCCGTCCCGCATCAGCCTCACCAGTTGGGTGATCCGGACCTCGAACTCGTCTGGGGCGTGGCCCAGGCACTGGAGGGCAGCCTTCATGCGGGGGACATAGCCGTGATGGTCGGCCCCCCAGACGTCGATGAGCAGGTCGAAGCCACGGTTGAACTTGTCGCGGTGGTAGGCGATGTCGGGGGTGATGTAGGTGAGCTCACCGTCGGACTTCACCAACACTCGGTCCTTGTCGTCGCCGTAGTCGGTGGAGCGGAGCCAAGCAGCACCGTCTTCGTCGAACACGACCCCTCGGTCACCAAGATCAGAGAGGGTTTGGTCGATGGCGCCGCTCTCGACCAGCGACCGCTCACTGAACCAGGTGTCGAAGTGGATGTTGAGGCGGGCCAGGGTGGACTCGTGGTCGGCCAGGGCCCGGGCGTAGCCCCATTCGAGCGGGTCGGCGTCGGCGGGCATCTCGGCCGCCCAGTCGGTTATGTAGTCACCCCGGTAGCCGTCTTCGGGTACTTCTTGGCCGGCCTTGCGGGCGACCAGCGACGCCGCGAAGTGGTGCATCTGCATCCCGCGATCATTGAGGTAGTTCTCGCGCGACACGTCATGCCCGGTGCGTTCGAGCAGCCGAGCCACACTGTCGGCGTAGCAGGCACCGCGGGCGTGACCCGCGTGGAGGGGCCCGGTGGGGTTGGCGCTGACGAACTCGATGTTGACCTTCCGAGGTTCACCGGAGTTCGAGCGGGCGTAGGTGTCGACTCCCTGGTCGACAACCGTCCGGAGCACGCCGAGCAGCCATGAATCATCGAGTCGGAAGTTGACGAAACCAGGGCCCGCGATCTCTACCGTAGTTACGCCCTGGGGTGGGTCGGCCAGCAGCCGGTCAGCCAGCTCCTGGGCCAGCTCACGGGGGTTGCGGCCCCCCTTCTCGGTGTTGGCCAAGACCACATTGCTGGACCAGTCACCGTGGTCGGGATTGGCCGGACGCTCGAGCTGGACGCGGTCAGCCGGCACGTCGAAGCCGAGGTCGGCCATGGCCCCTGAGATGGCGTCGGCGAGTTGCTCACGGATCACAGGTCTGCTCCAGGGTTCCGACGGGGGTCGAGAGTCGAGGCTACAGGCGGCACGGGTGGGGCCGTGCCACGTTCCCAGCCCTATCCCGTGACGGGCAGACTCCGGCCGGTGGTACGCTCTGCCCCTTCAGCCCTCGTAGCTCAGTGGATAGAGCATCGGCCTCCGGAGCCGTGTGCACAGGTTCGAATCCTGTCGAGGGCGCAAGCGGATTTCGGCCCTGACCAGCGCATACGCCCAGGTCAGGGCCGGCGCCGTTTTCGCCTCGGTTCGCGCCATTCCCCCTCATTCCTCGTCGTGATTGGGAGGAGGCTGGGAGGAGTCTTCCGCTTCATGGATCAAACGGCGGGAGCCAGGTCGACGGTCAGGGTGAGGTCCAGCGCAGCGGCGACCTTCTGCAGGGTGGTGAGGGTCGCGCCGACACCGCCCGCTTCGAGCCGCGCGACGGCAGCCTGACTCGTCGACATCCGCGCCGCGAGCTCGCGCTGACTGAGTCCGGCCGCTTCGCGTGCGTCGCGGATCTTCTCGCCGACCTCGAGCGCCAGCTTCGCCGCCGCGTACTCGTCGTCGAACTCGGCGCGCTCCGCCGCCGACATCGACCCGAGCCGCGTGGCCTTCAGTTCCTCGATCGTCTTGCGAGCCATCAGTCGTCCTCCTCAGCCGTGTGACCCTCGGCGATACAGCGGGCCATGGCGCTGCGAGCCGGCCGGACCTCGGCGCGCTCGTTCTGTCGCTGCTTGCGAAACGTGGTCAACAACGCGATCCGTTGTTCCGTGTCCGGAACGAAGGAGTAGGTGATCCGCCGCGCGACCCGACCGAGATCGAACCGCAACTCGAACAGCCCGTCGCCGAGTGACCGAGATGCCGGCATCCGCAACCGGTTGCCGCGCTCGGCAAGCCGCTCGACATGAGCGAGCACCACAGCGAACTCCTTGGCGGAGAGGTCCTCGATCCATACCTCGACCTCCTGCTCGAGTTCGACCGACCACATGATATCAGAAATGATATCAGCTCGACCCGGACACAAGTGCCTGCCTCTACGGCCGCCAGCCGAGCGCCCGGGCTTCGTCCTCGGCGACGATCCCGACGAAGCGGGCGACGCTCAGATCGTGCTCGGTGGCGCGCTCTCGGAAGCGGAGCCAGTCGTCATCGTCGATGAAGAGCCGGGCGAATCGGCGCTCCGGTCGAGGCCGTGGTGCAGCGTCCGGTGGGGTGGGTCGGCTCTCGAACGTCGACTGCACCAACGACTCCAACGAGCGATCGAACGACTGCACCAGCAACCTGCCGACCACTGCCGCCAACGGCTTCCGGCTGCGAATCGCATGCGCCTTGAGCACCGTCCACGCGCCGGGGTCGACTTCGACCTGCGTGGGACGGTTCGGCGACCGCTTCTCGCCCGCATACAGCCCGCCCTCGACGCGCCGGCGTTCGTGTTCGAGGCGCTTCTCGTGAGGGCGTGTCATGCGCTCGATCCGTCGCGCGAGGACGTGACCGGCAGCTTCCTCCAGCAGCGCTCGTTCGTAGGCCTCGGCCAGGTCGAGGATCTGTCGGCGGACCTGCCCGGCCTGGTGAACCCAGGCCTGGATCTCGTCCGGTGTGCGGCCGTCCGCCGAACGCCGCATGAGGGCCGCCGCTGCGGCTCGGAGCGTGGTGAGCATCTCCTCGGGGGTACTCCCATCGTATTCGTGTGGTGGCGTCGGACTGCGGGCCGAGGGGTTGCCGCCATTTCCGCTAGTTCCGCCGGCGGAACTAGCAAGTCTGTGCCGTTCATATGGGGTTGGGTGGTCGTCGATCGGGTGCAGCGCAGAACGGTCGCTCGGATCAGGCATGGCGAGTCCTCTCGTCGAGGCGGGCGGTCAGGACGAGAAAGGCGGCAGTCGAGGTCCGGACGCGACAAGAGATCAGGGTTCGCAAACGCAGGTTGCAGGACTGGCGCAAGGGCACACCGGCCCCGGCGATACCGAGCGGCTGTCGTGAGGCCGGCAGGAGGCCGCGCCGATCGAATTGCCGGATCCCGAGCGGGTCGCTCGTGACACTGCGGCGGCTATCTCGGGTGGCTTGCACCACAATGGCAACGTGGATGTTCTGGAGGTTGCAGCCCTGCATCGTCGGTCGGTCCAGAAGACGGCGAGGTCGTGTTGTACTTCCATTCGCCAGCCAGTTCGGGCGAGGAGCTGAACGATGCGGCCGCGGTTGAAGAGCCTGGTCGTTCTCGGTTGGTCGGGAGGCGCTCCCTATGCGTTGGCGGCGTCAGCACGCCTGGGTTCCATGGCCACGTCAATTCACCTGGTGTCGCCGCTGCCGGGTTCCCTCACCGGATCAGACGCAGTGCCCGGCCAGTCGGAGCGACTCCGACAGGTCGCCACCACGACAGCCACATCGAGCTGGGTCTCGGGGCCTGCGGCGCTACGTGACTACCAAGCGGTCGCGGCGCCCCGGACCTTCGATGTCCGTGACGTCGGACAGCCTGTCACGATCTGGTCACCGTCCGAAGACGAGATCGTCCCTCCGCCCATGATCGAGCGTCTGCGCCAACGGCTGCCCGACGCCTCCATCGTGGAGGTGGCCGGAGACCACGGATGGCTCACTGAGAACTGGGGCACCGTGCTGTCACGGTTGTAGCGGTGACCTCGCCCATATCGACCGCCGTCCTATCGATGGGCCGAGCGAAGGAACGGCACCTATGTGGTGCTCAGCGGCGCGGGCGTCCGCTCGCAACGACGCTCACCGGACACCATGTCCGCGCCACAGATCTAGCGAAGCCGCACCAAACACCGCTGTCAACCGAACCCCACCGACACCGGCAGGAACCGCCCAATGAGTTCGGCGTCGCCGGTCCAACCCCGCGCAGCCAACGCCTCGATCACCCGGCGAGCGATCGCGGCCAGGACTTCGGACGGATCGGCGCGCAGAAGAGCACTGCCGGCGTGTTGGAGCCCATCGAAGGGAACGTCGCCGGCCAGCACGTCCTGGACCAATCGGGTGTCGGTCCCAGCGATGCGGAGTTGTTTCAACCACAGATCACACGTGTATTGGGCGGATGGGGACGCGGTCATGCGGGTTATCGGGCGAGCAATATGGGATGTCGCGTGAGGCTCGGATGTGCCTCGACATGTGTCAGCTGGGTGTGCCTTCATCCGGCACGGTGATCGCTCTGATGCGGTCGGCTGCCATGTGCTGCTGTGGCATCGACAAGGGGCTGGGTCAGGCCCGAGCGACGGCCAGGATGTGGTTGCTGACACCGATGATCGACTTGTCTTCCTCGAGATCGCGTAGGACACCAAGGACGAACTGGCGCACATCGTCGTCGTCTAGCTGGTGGTGGAGGTCGTCTGCGAAGCCGGCCATGCCCTCGACCCCGATGATGTGTTCGATCGTGAGGCCAGCCGCTTCTGCTTCGCCGGCAATCTCGTCGGGATGGTGGAAGTAGGCGGTGGTGAAGAGTCCGTCGATCCTGTCAGGGTTGCGGTGCTGCCCTGACGTGAGATCGGCGGCCACGATGTCGATGATGCCTGTTTCGGTCAGACGGTTGCGGATCAGCATGTCGTGAAGGGACGCGAATCGTGAGATCACCGCGGCAACGACCACACCACCCGGGCGGCAGACCCTCCTAGCTTCCGTCCACGCTGTCACGCGGTCAGACCGATCAGGCAGGTGGTAGAGAGGGCCAAGCATCAGGGTCGCGTCGGCTGAATCGTCTGGACGGTCCAGTGAGCGTGCGTCGCCTATCTCAGCAGAGATTGATCCTGCGCCCGGGTCGAGGCGTGGGACTGCCTCGATGTGGCGTTCGACAGGGTCGATGAGTGTCACGTGGTGGCCGCGTTGGGCGAGCCATTCGGCATAGAGGCCGGTGCCGCCGCCCACGTCAAGGATTCGAGCTGGGTCAGCCGGCAGAAAGCGCGAGAGGACATCGGTCGTTCGCAGGAACTCGATCTGGTTCTTGGTTTGCGTGAGCCGCGCCGATTCGTCGTATCGGCTCTGGTAGAAGTCCACGATGTCATCGCCGGGCATCGGGTGAGGCTACTCGTGCACCTGCAATCGGACCGTTGAATTCAGCGGCAGCGCCGGAGCTCAAGAGCAACCAGCACAAGGACGCCAATGCGCCCGAAACCCGCTCGAGATCGGCACTAGGTCAGGGCCAAGGGCCTGACCCCACCTGAACGTGCGTCACCGGTCCGAAGCGTTCGGTGACACCCGTGAGCGGGAGTATGGGCGGGCATTAGGGGGCACCTGGTGTGGGTGTGGTGGCGAACAGGGGGCCGAGGGGGTCGACGTGTTTGGCGAAGCACAGATCGACGACGCCGCCGGGCTCTTCGTTGGTGGTGTATCCGAAGTCGCCGTGGGCATCGAAGTTGTCGATG
>JAAEMS010000098.1 GCA_024225275.1 Actinomycetes bacterium | reverse complement strand
CGGTATGGGATGACATGCCTGTCGGGCTGGCGGGAAGTGGCTGCATGGCGCTCAGGGTTTGGTGGGTCCGCCTCCGACGGGCTGGCTCTGTGAGAGCCTTCGATAGTGCGTGCGTGGGTGTTGGTGATCGCTTCTGGTGTGGCGCTGTTGGTCGGTGCCTGCGGGGGCGACGACGACGGCGGGGTCAGCTCGGTGGACCCCGCGGTGTGCGAGGCATTGGGTGTCGAGCGCCTGATCTCGTTTGTCCCCGGGCTGGCTATCGCAGAGCTCACGGTCGGGGAGTTTCTGTCAACAGCCTTGACGGGCTCGATTCCCGGGGACCCCGCCAGCGTCATCGTGTCCTTGGAGGTCGACCGTAAGGACCGGCTCGAAGAGGTCGCCGCCGAGGTTCGCAGCATCGAGGGGGTGGAGGCAGTCGACCCAGTGGACCAAGAGCAGGCCTATGTCGAACTCGCTGAGATCTTCGCGGGTCAGCCTGACCTTGTGGAAAGCGTCGAGCCAGAGACGCTGCGGCCGTCGGTACGAGCGCGTGTGGTTCAAGACGATGCCATCGAAGCCATCCATACCCGGTTTGCTGACGATGCCCGGATTCGGGAGGTGATCGATGATCGGCTCAGTCCCACCACGGTCGCGGTCTCGTTCGGTGGGGCGGTCGACGTGTTCGGCCCGCAACTAGAGATTCTGTCGGCTACTGGTGGTGTCGAGCTGGGTGGCGCCGCCGATGAGCTTGTGCGCCTTGGGGGCCTATCCCCGGAAGGTGCCACCGTCAGCGATCTGCGAGCCGGAGCTGACGCGGCGGCCACGATCGAGCACTACACCACCGAAGTCTGTGGTGTGGCGAGCAGCGATTCGCCTACCGCTGCTGACTGACCTCTCCACAGCACCAACCCGCCACATCATCACTGGCGATCGTCGACGGGATACCGGGATAGGTGGTCCGGGACGGTTGACACCGCGATGGTGGGGCGCTGGGCAGGGGTTGGGGCTAGGTGGTTGTGCTGCTGGCGATGGCGAAGACGGGGTGGGGTGAGGGGTTGTTGCCGGTGGAGCCGTAGAAAGGGAGGTTGGAGAAGTTGAAGGCGCCGCCGTCGGATCCGACCATGAGGTAGCCGTTGCCGTGGGGGACCATGCCGACGATGGGTTGGTTGAGGGGGATGGATCCGAGGGAGCCGCGGAAGTCGGCGTTGAAGGCGAAGACGCCTCCGTCGGAGGCGACGAGCCAGTAGCCGTCGTTGTCGGGGTCGGGGACGAGACCGACTATTGGCTGGTTGAGGTCGTGGCCGCCCATGGATCCGGCGAATTGGGCGTCGCCGAAGGTGAAGACACCGCCGTCAGATCCGACCAGGTAGTAGCCGTTGCCGGTTGGGGTGGCGGCGGCGTCGATAATGGGGCCGTTGAGTTCGAGGTGGGTGAGGTCTGTTGGGGCGCCGGCCTGTCCGTTGGCGGGGAAGGGTTGGGTGTCGCCGAGGGTGATGACGCGGCCTTGGTTGGTGAACAGCCAGAGGCCTTCTCCGGTGGGGGTGACCGCGATGCTGGTGTAGAGCTCGTCGGTCGGAGGTTTGTAGGTATCGGTGATCGGGTTGTACCACCAGGAGTGCTCGAGGTGGAGGTACCAGCCTCCGGCGTAGTCGTCGCTGCCGTCAGGTATCCAGGGCAGGTTGCCGTAGCCTTCGATGCGGCCACCTGCGCTGAGCGACCAGTAGCCGTCTCGCTCCGGTAGGGCGGCGACATCGACGAGCCAGCCGCCGGTCTCCCAGGTGAGGAGATTGAACTGGTGGACCGCGCCACCGAAGGCTCGTACGTGGCCGGCTTCGTTGAACAGCCAATAGCCGTCGCCGCTGGCGTGTTGACCGGCGCCGATGGTTTGGTCGATCCATCCCCGGTGGGCGGAAACGCGGGTGTAGTCGCTGGGACCGGTGCAGCCGCCGTCTCCTGTGGAGATGACCCCGACCAGAACGGTACGGCCGCGGCTATCGGCGGCGAGTACCGGTCCTCCGCTATCGCCGGCACATGCTGAGCGGCCGGCCGCAATGGCCGTGCACAGCTCGGCGCCGATCATGAAGTCCTCTCCGAAGACCCGGGCACAGTCTTGGTCGGCGGCCAGGGTGATCGATCCGGCATGGAGCACATCGGGATAGGTCGCGGCTTCGCCAGCTGAGGTATCGCCCCATCCCAGAATCGTCCCGGTCTGGCGTCCATCCCAGTCGGGCTCATAGGCGCTTGCGGCCATTTCGACCGGATCACCCAGGGGAGTGGGTGTGTGTACGAGTGCGAGATCGCCGGCAACCGCGAACTGGTACACAACCAGGTTCGGAGGCTGGGTGTTTCGGGTATCGCTCCAGAACTGAGGAGCCTCCACGACCTGGTCAGCTCTGACGGTGGTGCCCAGGGTGCGGTCGATCGATCCGAACGTGATCTCCACGGAACTGTCGCTTACTCGCCCCTCGACGCAGTGGGCGGCGGTGAGTACCCAGTTCGGTGCCACGACCGTTCCGGTGCAGGAAGCCCAGTTCTCGTATAGCCCGTACTTCAAGCCCTTGTATGTCACCAGAGAGACCACATAGGGGTGGCCGCCAACCTCGACCGGGGCCCCGCCAACGACCCGATCGACGATCTCACTGGCCGGGTCCTCGTTGTCGGCGGTCACCGCCGACAGCGGTTCACCAACGTTGAGAATGCCGGTGGCCAGGAGCAGGCCCAGGGACCAACACAGTCCCCACCGAAGCCAGCGTCTGCGATCCATGGACAACGATGGATACCTGCCGCTGGCCCCAGACGCAATAGGCCGTCAGCCTCTCGTTGGCGAGGTAGCGGCCGTGGGTGCACCGTGTTGTCGGCGTTCTCATGACAGTTCGGGGTCGATTGTTGGGCGGTCTGGCGTGGCCGGGTTGCTGGTTCTACCTTCAGTGGGAGTGGAAGCGCGAAGAGTGATGAGTGCAGCACTAATAGTGGTGGCATGGTTGGTGTTGGTTGGGTGGGCGGAACCGGGCTGGGCCGAGGAGGTCGTCCAAGGCGACCCGTCGTCGGGGACCGGACAGTGGGCTGATACGGCTCAGGTGGAGCTCGAGCGGGCCGAGCCTCGACGGTCACCGCTCAGCGGTTTCGAAGTGGCTGACCTGGCCACAGTCGGTTCCGCGGGCCAGGGCCCGCGGGCCTGGTGTTTGGGGGATGACACCGATACGGATCCGCCGGGTGATCCGGGGCCTGATCTGGTCTGGTACAGCATGACGGGCGCGTGTCGGGGGCCAGGCCACGACATGACCTTCGAGTTCCGAACCCTGTACGCGGTGCCCCGATTCCAGCTCGTTCTCGATACGGATCGGGACAAGTCGACAGGCTGTGAAGGGTTTGACGCGTTCTATCTCGGGGACGCGGGGGAGCTCTATGAGGTGTCCACACCGGCCTGCGATCAGGACTCCTGGATCTCGTACTCAGCGGGTAGGTACACGACGCACGACCCGGATGGGACCCATGTGTCGTTCGTGGTTCCTGGCGATGTGGGGAGGGAGTCTCACTGGTATTTCATCGTGGCGAACGAAGACGGCAGCATCCTCGACTACTCGCGGATCGGCTACGTCACCGCCAACGAGTTCATCGAGTGCTCCTCGGTGCCGTCGAGCGCGACGGGGTCGTCCAGCGGGTATTGGTTGGCCGGGCTCGATGGCGGTTTGTGGGCGTTCGGCTCCGCGCCGGACATCGGCCATTCGTGCCGGTCCGGCAACGGGGTGGACGTCCTGGTCGACCTCGAGGCCTACCCGGCGGTCGGGGACCGCCCGCCCACCTGGGTCGCTCTACACGCCGATGGTTCGATTACGACTGGTGCGGTCAACCAGAGCGTGGCGACACCGCCCGCACCGTGGGAGGTCGGAGCGTGGCGAGCCGTCGCCCTGATCCCCCACACTGGACCCGCCGCGGCTGACGAGCTCGGCTTCTGGGTCGTCTACGACAATGGTGCGGTGGTACCGATCGGAGACAACGTGCCCGAAGTCGGGGACCTGCGGAGGATGGTCTTGAACCAGCCCATCATCGACGCCGTAGGCGACCCGGACGGGACCGGCTATTGGCTCGTCGGACTCGACGGAGGGGTCTTCACCTTCAGTGGCAGCTTCCACGGCTCGATGGGCGGCATCCCTCTCAACGAGCCAGTAGTGGCCATGGTCGCCGATCCCGACGGCACCGGCTACTGGCTGGTCGCCTCCGACGGGGGTGTGTTCGCCTTCGACGCCCCGTTTGTGGGATCCATACCCGGTGTCCTCCAACCCGGTCAGCGTCTCAACCAGCCGATCGTAGGCATGATCCCCTACGGCAACGGCTACCTGATGCTCGCTTCGGACGGCGGGGTGTTCAGCTTCTCCGACAAACCCTTCGTGGGCTCCCTCGGCGCCAACCCCCCAGCCATACCAATCGTGGGCGTGGCGGCCTCCCCCGCTGTGGTCTAGAGATTCGACTCTACCCCTCGCAGGGACCGAGCCCGGGGAACCCCGGGGATGGTCCGGACCGATGGAGGGGCGG
>JAAEMS010000097.1 GCA_024225275.1 Actinomycetes bacterium | reverse complement strand
GTCCTCGAGAACGACCCCTTCGCCCTGGTCGAGGCGGCCACAATTGCGGCCTACGCGACCGGTGCCACCAAGGGCTGGATCTATGTCCGGGGTGAGTACCCAGTGGTGGTCGAACGGCTCGAGACCGCCATGGCCGCGGCTCGCGAGGCCGGCTTTCTGGGTCAGGAGATCGCCCGGTCGTCGTTCTCCTTCGACCTCGAGATCCGCCGAGGGGCGGGCGCCTACATCTGTGGCGAGGAGACGGCCCTGTTCAATTCGATCGAGGGGTTCCGGGGTGAACCGCGGCAGAAGCCCCCCTTCCCCACCACCCGCGGTTTGTTCAACGAGCCCACCGCCATCAATAACCCCGAGACCCTGCTGAACGTCCTGCCCATCCTGCTCGATGGAGCCGAGGCCTATCGCTCTGTCGGCACCGACCAGTCGCCGGGAACCCGGCTGTTCTGCGTGTCGGGACGGGTCGGGCAGCCGGGTGTGTACGAGCATCCGTTCGCCACGACCCTGGGCGAGGTCATCGAACGGGCCGGGGGAGTGGCCGACGGGGGTGAGCTGGGGGCGGTGCTGCTCGGTGGCGCGGCAGGATCGTTCGTCGGGCCCGAACGCCTACCCCTACCTCTCACCCTCGAGGACACCCGGGCCGCGGGCACCACAGTCGGCTCGGGAGTGGTCATGGTGTTCGACACCACCGACGACATGGTCGACATCGTCAACCGCATCGCCGAGTTCTTCCGCCACGAGTCCTGCGGGCAGTGCGTACCCTGCCGGATCGGCACTCAGCGCCAGCTCGAGACCCTGGTCCGCCTCGGTCCCGGGGGCGGCGAGCTCATCGACGACCTGGCCACGGCGATGGCCGACGCTTCCATCTGCGGTCTGGGCCACACCGCCTCGAGTGCCGTTCAATCGGCCTTGGCCCTGGGCCTGATCGGAGACCCGTCATGAGTGACACAGGGGTGACCATTCGGGTGAACGGCGCTGAGGTCCAAGCCGCTCCGGGCGCAACCGTGCTCGAGGCCACCTCGGCGGTGGACATCCACATCCCGACCCTGTGCTGGGCCGCCAACCTCACCCCGGTCAACGCCTGCCGGGTGTGTGTGGTCGAGGTCGAAGGCTCACGAGCGCTGGTTCCTTCCTGCTCCCGGACCGCCGAGGAAGGGATGGTCATCGAGACCGAGTCCGAGAGGGTGCGTCACAGCCGCAAGTTGGTGCTCGAGCTACTGGGTTCGGGGGTCGACCTCTCACAGGCCGACGATCTGGCCCGGCTGATGACCGAGTACGGGGCCGATCCCGGCCGCTTCGAAGGGGCGGCCCGCATCGACGAGCCGGTGAAGATCCAGGACAGCCTCTATGTCCGGGACTACGACAAGTGCGTCCTTTGTTTCAAGTGCGTCGAGGCCTGTGGTGACGACGCCCAACACACCTACGCCATCGCGGTGTCGGGCCGGGGCTTCGATGCTCGAGTCTCGACCGAGTTCGACGTGACGCTGCCCGATTCGGCCTGCGTGTACTGCGGCAACTGCATCGGGGTGTGCCCCACCAACGCCCTCCAGTTCAAGACCGAGTTCGATCTGCGGCAGGCGGCCGGTTGGCGGCCCGACGACCAGACCGTCACCACCACGATCTGCAGTTATTGCGGGGTGGGCTGCAACCTCGAAGTGCACGTCCAGGACGATCGCATCGTGAAGGTCACCTCCCCCGAAGACCATGACATCACCAAGGGCCATCTGTGCATCAAGGGCCGCTTCGGGTGGAGGTACGTGCAGCCGGGTTGACCTCGCACCCCCCGGTACCAGTTCACCCCTGGGAAAGGGTATTCCTAATAGGAACTATCCGGCCGTTGCGTCCTCGTCGGTGATCGCCCCCCAGGCCTTGATCGACAGGAACTGGACCGGTGCCTGCAGAACCTGGTGGATTCCGTGGGTGACATCACCGACGAACTGGAAGGTGTCACCCGCTTCCAGCACGAAGCGATTGGAGCCGTAGGAGTACTCCATGGCCCCCCACAACATGTGGATGAGCTCTGAGCCGCCGTGCTGGTACTGGGGGAAGCTCTCGGCTGTCTCGTCGACGGAGATCAGGAGGGGTTCGAGGCGCTGATGCTGACCGCCCAGCATGCCCAGACGGCTGTACTCGACCCCCGATACCGAATTGGGCTGAACCATCTGCAAACCCTGTCCAGACTTGACCAGAATGGCGTCATGGTCCTCGTCGAGGCCCCGGAACAAGGCGGTCAGGGGGACCCCGAGGGCCTGTGACAGGCGGGCCAGGGTCTGCAGGCTCGGGGAAGTGCGAGCGTTCTCGACTTTCGAGAGCATGGCCTGGGACAGGCCGGCCCGCTCGGCCAGGTCGGCCGCCGTCAGCTCATGGGCCGCCCGGAACTCGCGAACCCGTCGCCCCACCACGTCGCCGATGTCCTCGACCAGGTTCTCGAGGTCGGCCTCGACGACCAGGCCCGGTTCGGCGTCGGCCAGCATGGCATCGAGGGCGGGATCGTCACCATCTTGGCCATGTGACGGATAACTCATAGGAAAATGGTCCCGAATCTGTGAAACTGTTGGTTGAACAGGCCGATAGGAATCAGAACCTATCCTGTGTTGGCGACAAAGGAGTTGTCATGAAGAGCTACCCCACCCCCAAACCCAGGAGCCCCTGGCGCGAGGCCATGGGACCTGGCTACGCAGTGGCTCCTTCGGATCAGCTGGTCCGTCGCTTGGTGCCCAGCATCATCCGAACTCCGCGTCCCTGACCTTCGATTCGGTGCTCGCCAGAGCATCGAAGTCAGGAACCGGCCTGCGGGCCACCGGATCCCTCACCAGAGCCTGTTCCAGCGCGTTCGCCTGGCCGAGTAGTCGGTGGTCGCCGTAGGCCGGGCCGATGAGCTGGACTCCGAACGGCATCTGCTGATCGTCCAGTCCGCAGGGCAAGGCCACGACGGGGTGGCCCACGACCGTGATCGACGCGGTGAGGGCCAACCACGCCATGTAGTTCTCGATGGGATGACCATCGATCTCACGCGGGAAGAGGTCGCGCCACGGGAACGGTGAGACACCCACGCCCGGGCAGATGACCAGGTCATAGTCTTCGAAGACCTCGGTGAATCGGTGGTACAAGTCCATCTGCAGCCGACGGGCCTGGGCGATATCGGCCATGGGGGTCTCGAGCGCCGACTCGAAGGTGGCCCGCACATTGGGGTTGAACCCCTCGTCCCACCCCGCCGCGTCGCGGTGGTACTGGCTGACGAACACGTCCTGGCGGATACGCCAGTCAACGTCGAGGGCTTCGGTCAGATCGATGGGATGCCAATGGCAGCTCCCGACCAGGGCGGCGATGCGCTCCACCCGGTCGACAAAGGTCCGCCTGATCGACTCCGACACCAATACACCACCGAGGTCGGCGGTGACCGCGACCCGCAACCCACTCAGGTCGACCGGGTCGAGTTGTCGGAACCCGGTGGAGTCGAGAGGGAAAGCCATCGGGTCGCGCCGGGTGGCGGTGGACCGTTCCGTGATCACCGACAACAGCAGTGCGGTGTCGGCCACCGTTCGACCCATCGGCCCCTGGACCGAGTAGAAGGTCTGGGGCGTGGTGCGGGCCTCGTGGGGCACGACGCCGGGGGTGGCCCGGTAGCCGACGACGCCCGAGTAGCAGGCGGGGATGCGCAGGCTGCCCCCATGATCGGACCCGGTGGCCAGGGGCGCCATGTCGGTGGCCAGCGCGACCGCGGATCCGCCCGACGAGCCTCCACAGGTCTTGTCGACGTCGAACGGGTTGCCGGTGGCCCCGAACAACCGGTTCACGGTATTGGCCCCGATGCTGAACTCGGGGATGTTGGTCTTGCCCGTCACCACACCGCCGGCCCCCCTCACCCGGGCCACGATGCCGGCGTCCGCCTCAGGCACATGATGCTCGTGGTGGTGGCTGCCGTAGGTGGTGCGGATCCCTTCGGTGGGCTGGAGGTCCTTGATGGCCACGGGTAGTCCGTGCAGAGGACCTAGGCGTACACCCCGCTGGACTGCGGCTTCGGCCTCACGAGCTTCGGCCCGGGCCCGGTCGTCGGCCCTGATCACCATGGCGTTCACCGCGGGATCGATCCGGTCGGTCTGGGCCAGGCATGACTCCACCAGCTCGACGGGTGACAGCTGCTTGGCCCCGATGAGGCGACGGGCCTCGACCGCGGTGAGGTGACAGGGATCGGTCATGGGCAGTGACGCTAGTCGGATGGCGTTCTACCCTCGATGGGGGTGAGCCACTACGACACCATGGGTCTGGACCCTTGGGCGACCAGCGCCGAGATCCGTGATCGTTACCGCGACCTGGTCAAGGTGGTGCATCCCGATGTCGGTGGCGACCGGGTCATCCCGCCAGCGGTACCTCACCCAGAACGGTGGTGCGGTGCATGTGGCGGAGCTCGTTCTGGTAGTTGTTCAGCGCATAGTGGAGGACGATGCGGTTGTCCCAGATCGTGAGCTGGCCATCCTCCCAGTCCATCCACGAGGCGTACTCGGCTCGGATCTGCATGGAGAACAGCTGATCGAGTAGGGGCCTCGACTCCTCTTCGGTCATACCCTTGAACCGTCGGGTGTGCAATCGGCTCAGGAAGAGGAAACGTTCGCCGGTGTTGGGGTGGACGCGCACGAGAGGATGGTCGACATCGCGTTCGGCGACCTCGGGGTTGCTCTGGTGATGCATCCCGTCCCTGTCGACCCGGTCGTAGCGGGGCACATTTCCGGCCCGATAGACCACCCGCATCCCGGTGAGCTCGTCGAGGAATCCGGAGGTCATGTCGGCGGTGACGAGGCGTTGGCTGGTGAACAGTGTGTGGCCGCCGACCTCGGGCGTCTTCACGCCGTACAACATCGTGTAGCTGGGCGGGGTGTCGAGGTAGGCGGAGTCGGAATGCCATGCCCCTCCGAAGTTCTCGGTTTGCTCAGCTGTCTTGATGATGGGGAACACGTGCTGGCTCTCAGCCGTCGGCTCCGCGAACGGGTAGACGGCCAGCTCGCCAAAGCGGGCCGCGAACCGCTCCTGGGCCGGGGGCGACAGCTCCTGGCCTCGGAACCGAACCACGCTGTGGACGTCGAGGGCCTTGATGATCTCGGCGACGGTCTGGGGCGCCACCTCGCCGGTGAGATCGACCCCGGCAACCTCCGCTCCACAGGCCCCGTTCAGCGGCGAGACCGTGATTGTCTCGTAGTCGGTCGATGTCTCGGTGGTGCTCATGGCGCGTCCCCCAGATCAGGCCAATGGTTCGCTCACGCTATGGATGGTGTGTCGGCGCGAACCAGGGCCGAAGGGCCCGGGTGATCGGGCCGGATAGAGTCCCGGCCCGTGCGTGTCGGTCGGATCGGATTCTCCACGGTGCTGGTGGGCGCCATGGCGGCGTCGACGATGCAGCTGTTCGCCTTGGGTGTTCTGGCGGCCGAGGTCATCGAGGAACTGGACATCTCGCGCAGCCAGATCGGCATCCTCGGGGCGTCCAACTCGCTGGTCGGCGCCCTCGTGGCCCCACCTCTGGGCCGGGTAACCGACCGGGTCGGAGCCCGCAACTCAGTCGTGGGCGTGTTCGTGGCCAGCTCGGTTGGGCTGACTCTGACCGCTGTCGGTGGCGCCTACTGGATGCTGATCGGTGCTTCGATTCTCAGCGGTCTACCCCAGGGCTGGTCGAACTCGGCGACCAACAAGCTGATTGCCCTCCACCTCGGGCCCGGCGAAAGGGGAGTGGTCACCGGCATCAAGCAATCGGGTGTTCAGCTGTCTCTCTTCCTCGCTGGCACGACCTTGCCGATCTTCGCCACGGGAGCGAACTGGCGGGTCGGTGTGGCCGGCTACGGCGTCCTGTCCCTCGCCCTGGCCGGGTTCGCCTGGGCGGTCATCCCGCCGGATCCCCGGGGCCAGGACGCAGCCGGCGATGAGGTCGGGGCGGTGGTGGCCGGAGGGCGGCTCGATGGGTTCGTCTACCGAGTTGCCGTCTATGCCTTTGCCCTGGGGGCTGCCGCCGGAGGCGTCAATCGGTTCCTCCCCCTCTTCGCCCACGAGGAGCTGGGTTGGTCATTACAAACAGCCGGGCTGGCGACGGGGCTGACTGGACTGCTCGGAATCGGGGCCCGGATCATGTGGGGTCGTCTGGCCGAGGGTCCGGTCACTCCCCGGCAGGCTCTGCTGATCTTGGCCGGCGGATCGATGGCGGCCATCGCTCTGCTGGCGGCCACCGGAGTTGTCGGAGGCTGGCTGTTGTGGCCCACGGCGGTGCTCATCGCCTTCACCCTCTCGGCCTGGAACGTGGTGGCCATGCTGGCCGTGATCCGTTCGGTGCCTGCCGCTCTGGCCGGGCGCGGCACCGGCACGGTCATGTTCGGTTTCCTGGGTGGGGTGGCCCTTTCGGCCCCGGCCGTTGGCTGGTCGGTGGATGTGACTGGGACCTACAACCCCGCTTGGCTGGTGCTGGGGGTGGTGGCTCTTGCCGGCTCGACCACGATGCTCCCCGACCGGTTCAACCCTTGGCGGTGAGAACGCGGTCGATGCCCACCTTCTCGATCTCGACCAGCTGGTCGTAGCCACACGATTCGGCGGTGCGGTCGGGACGCCAACGCACGAGCCGGGTAGTGCCGCGGAATCGCCCCTTGGTGACCTGCTCGTACTTCACCTCGGCCACCAGCTCGGGCCGAACCGGGTACCAGGAGTGGTCGCGCGTGGTGCCGTCGGCGGCCTTGGCCCCGCTCCACCGGTGTGGGCTGCCGGGCATGCGGCCGTCCTGGTGAGCCTCGGCCGCCAGCCAGCTGGCCCAGGGGTGGGTGTCGATGTCATCGAGGGCGTACGGCTCCAGCTCGTCGATCAGATCCTTGCGCCTCTTCGCCGCGAAGCTGGCGGCCACGCCAAGGTGGTGGAGGCGCCCCTCGTCGTCGTGTAGCCCCAGCAGCAGTGAGCCCACCCCGTCGCCGCTCTTGTGGATGCGGTACCCGGCGACCACACAGTCCGCGGTGCGGGTGTGTTTGATCTTGAACTGGCTGCGCTTGTTCGGGGTGTAGATCCCGTCGGCTGGTTTGGCGATCAGGCCGTCGAGACCCGCCCCTTCGAACTCGTCGAACCAGACTCGGGCGATGTCCCGGTCGCGGGTGGCCGGGGCCAGGTGGAGGGGGTACTCGAGGGCGCCGAGGGCGCGGTGCAGAGCCGCCTGCCGTTCGGCAAATGGGGTGTTCATCAGGTCGTCGTCACCCAGGGCCAGAAGGTCGAAGGCCACCAACTGGGCCGGCGTCTCTTCGGCCAGAGTGTTGACCCGCGACTGGGCGGGGTGGATGCGTTGCTGGAGGGCATCGAAGGCCAGGACCCCGTCGGTGGCGACGATGATCTCACCGTCAACCACGCAGCGGTCGGGGAACTGGTTGCGTATCGGCTCGACCAGCTCGGGGAAGTAGCGGGTCAGGGGGCGTTCATTGCGGGACCCGAGCATCACCTCGTCGCCGTCGCGGAAGATGATGCAGCGGAATCCGTCCCACTTGGCCTCGAAGATGAGGTCGCCCTCGGGGATGTCGGCCACCGCTTTGGCCAGCATGGGCTTGACCGGAGGCACGACGGGTAGATCCATCGAGGAAGTCTGGCTCACATCTCGGCGACCACGCCGTCGCTCACCTTGATCCGGCGGGTGGCTTCGACCCGGTCGAGGAGGCGGCGGTCGTGGGTGACCAGAAGGACCGTGCCGGTGAACCTTCCGAGCGCGACCTCGAGCTGTTCGATGGCGGGCAGGTCGAGATGGTTGGTTGGTTCGTCGAGGACCAGGGTGTTCACGCCGGTGGCGGCGAAGGCGGCGAGAACCGCCCGGCTGCGCTCTCCGGGGCTCAGCGAATTCGTGGGCCGGGCCAGGCGCTCGGAGTCGAGGCCGAGTTTGGCGAGCTGGGAACGCACGTCGGCCAGGGGGAGCCCCGTTTCGTCCTGGAACACCTCGACGAGGGGTTGCTCGCCCTCGAAACGCCGGCGACCCTGGTCGAGGCGGCCGACCACCACCGATGGCCCCACCCGGCCACTGCCCGACTCGAGAGGCAGGTCCCCGAGTAGGGCTCCCAGGAGGGTGGTCTTGCCCGAGCCGTTGGCGCCGGTGATGACCACTCGGTCGCCCGCACCAACGACGAGGTCGACGGGGCCCAGCGTGAACTCTCCCCGGCGGACGAGAGCCCCGTGGAGTGTCGCCACCTCCGAGCTGGGGCGGTCGGCTTCGGCGAACGAGAGGCGGAGCTCCCACCCCTCCCACGGCTTGTCGACCACCTCGAGCCGTTCCATGGCCTTCTCGGTGGTGCGGGCTTTGCCGGCCAGCTTTTCGCTGCGCTGCATTTCCCGGAAGCGGATGCTCTTGTCACCGTCGCTGGCCTTCGACGCCTTCTTCACGCCCTGGGTCGACCACTCCCGTTCCTGCTGGGCGCGACGCTTCAGCCGATCGCGCTCCGTGGTGTAGACGGCGTAGTCCTCCTCGGCGTGACGCCGGGCCCGGGCCCGCTCCTCCTGCCAGGCTTCGAAGCCGCCCTCGTAACGGGTTGCGGTGCGGTGGTGCTCGTCGATCTCGAAGACCGAGGTGATGGTGCGCTCCAGGAAGGCCCGGTCGTGGGAGACGATCACCATCGGCCGGCGGTCGGTGCGGACGAACTCTTCGAGCAGGGCCAGGCCCTCCAGGTCGAGGTCGTTGGTGGGCTCGTCGAGGAGGAGGATGTCGTGGGTGCCCAGCAGGGTCGACGCCAGGCCGAGGCGCGACTGTTGGCCACCGCTCAGTACCCCCACCGGCCGATCGAGGAGCTCGGGGTCGAGGCCGACGTCGGTGAGGGTGCGGTCGCGCCCCTCCTCGAACCCCGCCACTCCCGCGGCCGTCCACCGCTCCAGGGCCTGGGCGTAGCGATCGTCGGCCCCCGGTTCT
>JAAEMS010000096.1 GCA_024225275.1 Actinomycetes bacterium | reverse complement strand
GAGGACGACCACGTCGAGGGTACGACCAACCTCCAAACGACACCACAATCAGTGTGGGGAATCAGCCTCGGACCCGCCCCACCAGGCGACGACCTCACCTTCCGCCTCGACTTCGAAACCCCCAACGGCAACCTGATAGCCGGCACCGGCGACTTCACAGTCCAAGTCCCACCCCAATGACGTCCACCCATCGATCCATCCCCGACCGCGCGACCCCTAACCCCGCCGCGCGCCGTCCCCGAACGCCAGTGACTGTGGCGACACATAGAAGGTAGTCGGATCAGGTATCACTTCGATACCATAGGTCCATGGCCATGACCCTGCGACTCACCGACGACGAACAAAACGCACTCCGCCGTCGAGCCGAACTCGACGGCATCTCCATGCAAGAAGCCGCTCGCCGCGCCGTACGCGAGTTCGTCGCCCGCAGCGAACACCGAGACCGCGTGACCGCCGCATCCGAACACATCCTCGATGTCCACGCCGACGCGCTGCGCCGCCTCGGCGAATGAACAACCCCACCGAATACCTCGACATCGACGACCTCCTCGAGCTGGCCCGGGCCCTCCTGGGCGACCCCCCACCCGTCCGCGACATAGGACTAATTGGCTCAGCCGTTGCCCGCCCCCAGACCACTGTCCTCGGCCAAGACGCCTACGAAGACATCTGGACCAAGGCGGCCTCCCTACTCGACTCGATCGTGAACAACCACGGACTCATCGACGGGAGCAAACGCCTCGGCTGGCTCGCAACCGCTGTCTTCCTCGGGCTCAACAACCACAGCGTCGCAGCAGCCGCCAACGACCCCGTCTTCGAACTCGTCACCCGGGTCGCCACCGGCAACCTCACCATCGAGCAACTGGCTGACGAGCTCCGCGCCCTTGCCTGACCCCAACCAACAGCACCGCGGCGAGCTCATCGAAGGCGGCCGCCAGGCGTAGATGCTCGCGGTCGGCTTCGGCGCCGAGCTCGTAGTGACCGCGTCGAAGACTCTGGACGCACGCGCGACCGCGGATCACCACCAACACGGTCCGATCAGTGCTCAGACCGCGCATCGGTCTCAGCCTCGCCTCGAGGCGGCCGTGGTCCCACTCGATCCTGTTGTTCGCGTACTGCTCGGTGTCATGGGCCGCTTCTGGGGTCTGGTCATCGACAACACGTAGCAGGGGTGCGGCCAGATCGGTGGTGACCTCGACAGGGTCGCCCGTAGCCGGTCGACATGGTTTCGAAGAAATGCCTGGCGGCGGCGATGCTTCGTCGTTTCGACACGTAGACGTCGATGACCCGGCCGTACTGGTCGACAGCCCGGTACACGTAGCGCCAGACCCCGGCGACTCTGACGAAAGCCTCATCGACGAACCAGCGGTCACCCACCACATGACGACACGGTCTCGCTGCCTCGATGAGGAGAGGGGTGAAGCGTTGCACCCACCGGTAGCCGGCAAACGACTCGGATTCGGCGGGGGAGTGGTGGTTCACCCGAATACGCTCGCTGCTGGGACCCCAATCCGTCAACGCAACAGTGCCCCTCGAGGCGCACATGACCTCGGCTGGTGAGCGGCGACAGCCCGCCGATTACGCTCTGCTTCCAGGCGAACGAAGGGGACAGCCATGGGGACCATCGAGCAGGACATCGAGAAGCTGGCCCGCGACACGGGTATCGACATGGAGGGGTTCAGCGACCGGGCCCGATTGGCCGACACTCCAGCGTCGGGTGATCTCACCCAGAACCGCCACAACAGCTATGTCAGCCTGAACCTTGCGGCCACCGCCATCCAGGAGTACCTCGAGGACCGCGGTCGCCACTGGGTGCCCCTCAGCAAGGGCTGGGCCTGACCGGATGGGCGCGACCGAGATCCTGGCGGCCTACGCGGCAGACCTCAGCTACGACGACCTGCCCCCCGAGGTCGTCCATCAGGCCAAGCGGGTGATCCTCGACCTCATCGGTTGCTCGGTCTCGGGTGTCGAGTTGCCCCTGGGGGCGGCCATCATCGAAGAGGCCCGCGAGCTGGGGGGCACCGGCCCCAGCCGCATCCTGGGCACCGAGCACCGGGTGTCGGCCGCAGCTGCCGCCTACGCCAACGGCGCCCTGTCCGACGTCGCCGACTGGAACGACATGCTCTACGTCGGTCATCCCGCCACCGCCGCGGTCAGCGCCGCCCTCGCCCTCGGCGAACGCGACCAGGCACCGGGCCGTTCGGTCATCGAGGGAGTAGTGGCCGCCTACGAGGTGTTCGGCCGGATCGGCATGGCCGTCCAACCCAGCGAGAAGCGCCACGAATCCCTGTGGGGAATGCTCACCTGGATCCCCTTCAACGCGGCCATCGCCGGTGGCAAAGTGCTCGAACTCGACCCCCGGGCCATGGCCACCGCCATCGGCGCGGCCGGTGCCTACGCCCCACTCGGGGGTTGCCACAAGTACGTCGAGACCCGGTCCGACGTCTACCACTACAACCACGGCATGACCGCCATGGCCGGTGTGCTCGCCGCCCTCAACAGCAAGCGTGGTCTGACCGGCATGAACACCTTCCTCGAAGGCGACACCGGCTTCTGGGTGCTCGCCGGCTCCGACCAGTGCGACTTCGACGGCCTCGACGCCTCGCTGGCCGACCTCGGTTCGCGTTGGTGGATCCTCGAGACCCTCTTCAAGCGGTGGCCGGCCAACCTCTGGGTCCAGAGCTACCTCGACATCCTCGACGACCTCGTCCGCCAGCACGGCATCACCGCCGACGACGTCGCCGAGATCCGCTTCTCACCGTCGATGGAGATGCTGGCCACCTACCAGGGGCGAGGGGCCATGGATGCGGCTTTCAGTGTTCTCTACGCCCTGGCCATCGCCCTGATCGAGCCTGACGCCACGGCTGCCTGGTACGCCGACGAACGGCTCCACGACCCCGCCGTCCTCGACCTGATCGATCGGGTGAAGCCTCGGGACGGGGCGGCCAACGCCTCACTCATCCACGAGTTCCGCAACTACTGGGCCGGGTCGTGGATGCCCACCCAGGTCGAGGTCGTCACCCGGACGGGCTCGAGTCACCAGGGGTACGCCACGTTCCCCAGGGGCCATGCTGCCAACCCCATGACCGACGACGATCTGGTCGACAAGTTCCGTCGAGCCACCGGTGCGACGTTGGGGCGTACGGGTGCCGACCGGGTGGCCGAGGCCGTCTGGGCCCTCGACCAGTTGGCCTCGGTCACCGAGCTCACCGAGTTGATCGGGCCCTGACCGGCCGAGCTCAGCTGCCTACCGTGATCTCCGCCTGCTCATCAAGGTAGGCCACCTCTCCCCGGCACACGGTCAGGACCACCTCGAGGGCCGCGTTGACCACGACGATGTCGGCATCGGCCCCGTCGACCAGGCAGCCCTTGTTCTCGAGGCCCACGGCCGCCGCCGGAACGGTGGACGCGGCTCGCAACGCCTCGTCCGGTGGGCACCCGGTGAAGGCCACCAGATTGCGTACCGCCTGATCCATGCTGAGCGCGCTCCCCGCGAGGCGGCCCTCGGCATTGCGCACCGCGCCGGCGGACACCACCAGGTTGCGGCCGTCCAGCTCGAAACGGCCGGGCCCCATGCCCATGGGCGCCACCGCATCGGTGACCAGGGCGATGCTGCCGGGACCCTTGGCGTTCCACGCGGCCCGCACCACCGTCGGGTCCACATGGATGCCGTCAACGATCAAGCCGGCGATGAGTCGGTGGTCGGCCAGAGCGGATCCGATGACCCCCGGATGGCGGTGACCCATGGGCGCCATGGCGTTGAAGAGATGGGTGACCAGGCTCAGCCCGGCCCGGCGGGCCGTGTCGAGCTCTTGGGCCGTCGCCTCGGTGTGACCGGCCGAGACAGTGACGCCCCGGCCCACCAGCTCGGCCACCATCTCTGCTGCGCCGGGCAACTCCGGGGCCAGGGTGACCAGGGCCACACCAGCAGCCGCCGACCAAGCCTGGGTGGGGGTGGCGGCCGGCTCCCTCAGATGACGGGCCTGGTGGGCACCCCGTCGTTCGGCATTGAGCATCGGGCCCTCGAGGTGGAGGCCCGCGGGCTCGGCCCCCACGAAACCGGTGGGCCGTTGGGCCAGCACGCCGAGGGCCGCTTCGACCGCGGCGGGAGCCGACGACACGATCGTGGGCAGGAAGGCGGTGGTCCCGTGGCGGGGCAACAGGGCAGCCAGTGGCCAGATGCCGGCGGGGTCCGACACCAGATCGAAGCCGTGCCCGCCGTTGATCTGGATGTCGACGAATCCCGGCGCCAACAGGAGACCCTGGACGTCGAGGACCCGCATCACGTCGTCGGCCGGGCCCACCCGGGCGATCCGACCGGACTCGATCACCAGATCGGTGGACCGCCACCCGTCAGGGGTCAGTACCTGCCCCCCGCGGAGGGCCAGCGGTCCCTTGTCGATTCCCTCCGATGCGACCACGCGACAACCCTGTCACAGGGGACCCCTAGCCTGGGGAGCGGCCCTCGGTTCGTGGCCGGAACGAACCCGAAACCCCCAGCCGGGGCCCAAGGCCCCGAGGAGAGCGGTTCATGACCGAGAACACCAGGATCGTCGACCGGGTGAGGGCCATGCTCGCCAAGGCCGAAGCCACCAACTTCCCCGAAGAAGCAGAGCTCTTCGCCCAGAAGGCCCACGAGCTCATCGCCCAACACATGCTGACCGAGGCCGACCTGAGCGGGGGCCCGGCCACGGCCCGCACATTCGGCCGCCGCACCATGTGGCTCGAACAGAACGGGTACGTGTTGGTCCGGCGTCATCTGCTCAGCCGCATCTGCGCGGCCTACGGGGCCACCTTCGCGTACCAGGCCGAGATCTGGCGCCAGGGCCGATACTGGACCTCGATCGATCTCTTCGCCCGCGACGACTATCTGCTGGCCGTCGAGGTACTGTTCCAAACTCTCGATGCCCAGGCTCTGCGGCTGATGAAGGCCCAGCGGGGCATGCGGGACCGCCGGTCCTGGTATGCGGGCTTCGCCCAGACCGTCGGCGAACGACTGGCCACCGTCAACCGGCAGGCCGACGACGAATCCGATGGTGCCCTGCTACCCCTGCTGCGTTCCGATCTCGATGGCGCCACCGAGGCCATGCAGGCCGATCTCGGTCGTCTCCGCACCGTTCGTTCCCGGGCTGCCCCCCTTGACCCGTGGGCGGCTGAGGATGGCCGAGCCGCAGGGCGCCATGCCGACATCGGGGAAGAACGCATCAGCGGCCCACAGCCCAATGCGGCACTGGGTTCCGGGAGCTGAACGAGGGGTCAGTGTTGGAGGCTGGTGAAGGCATCTATGCGGCGGTGAACGGCGTGAATGCGGGCCCGGTGGGGGCCGGCCGAGCGGCTCTGCACATCACTGTCGGGGCGGGGACGGCACGGTTGACCCACCGTGGCCCAACACACCGGGCACGGCTCCTCGAGTGCTCGGTCTTCCGCTTCGTTTCCTCTCATCGGATGCCTCCCAGCCGGCTCCGTTGTCTGGTCCCTGGCCGAGAGTGTCGGCCCGGCTTCGAGAGGAAGAACCCTTCGGGGGGTCCCGACCCTTCCCGGGCCCGACAGCCCAGGTGATCAGATGGGCACTGTCGCGGCCGGGCCTGGGTCCTTGTTGATGAAGTGCAGTTCGCGGAACTCCGAGCGGAACTCGGTGACCCGCGGGGCCACCACCGTTGGGTCGTGGCCGCAAGCTTCGACGATCAGCCCGCCCAGCTCCACCATGTGCTCGGGACCCATCCCCCACCTCACCAGCTCGGGAGTGCCGATCCTCAGACCGTCGCCGGTGGGCAAGCCGATACCGCAGGCCAGGAGGTTGGCGTGGCGCAGGTTCAGGGCCAGGGCGTGACCCCCGCCGTACCCGTCGGCCTCGATGGCGAACTGGTGACTGGCGGTGGAGCCCAACCTCGTCGCGTGTACCGGCAGGCCACCCGCGGCCACCGACCGGGCCAGAACCACCGCACTGTCCACCATCACCCGGGCGTAGTCGGCTCCGTGGTCGACCCAGTCGAGCAAGCTCACGGCCAACGCCGCGGTCCGGCCTGCGTCGGAGTTGGCCGTCAGGCCCGGGTGGGCAATGGCGTCGATGCGAGCTCCCAGTTCCTCGTCGTTGGTCAGCACCAGCCCGCCGGGCGGGCCACCCAGGCTCTTGTAGGTGCTCATGGTCATGAGGTCGGCCCCCTCGTCGAGGGGGTTGGGCCAGGCGCCACCGGCGATCATCCCGCAGGTGTGGGCCGCGTCGAACAGGAGGCGGGCGCCCACCGAATCAGCCACCTCCCGGAGCTCTGCGACCCGGTGGGGGAACAGGTTGAGGCTGGCGCCGATGGTGATCAGCTGGGGCTGCACCTCGGCGGCGAGGTCGGCCAGGGCGGCGACGTCGACCGTGTAGTGGTCGGGGTTGATGGGGGCCTCGTGCACATCGAGGCCGTACAGGCCCGCCGCCCCACCCCGACTGTGGGTGACGTGGCCTCCGATCGAGGGGGGCGGAACGATGATCGAGTCGCCGGGCTGGCAGGTGGCCATGAAGGCATACAGGTTCGCCATCGCCCCCGAGAGGGTCCGGACCTCTGGGTACCGGCAGTTGAACACCCGGGCCGCCAGCCCGGCAGCCAGGACCTCGATCTCCTCGATGGCTTCCAGGCCGGTCTCGTACTTCTCACCGGCGTGACCGAGCGAGGGCCGCGACCCCAGCCCGGCGGCCATGAGAGCCTCGGCGCGCGGGTTCATCACATTGGTGGCCGGGTTGAGGTTGAGACAGTCATGCTCGTGGATGCGCCGCGACCGTGAGGCGAGGTGGTCGATGTGGTCGGCGATACCACGGGTATCGATCGACTTACCCGCTGCCGTCCATTCGACCAGGATCTCGGCCTCGCGGGACCGGGCGACGGGAGTGAGCCAAGGACGAATGGTCATGGGGTGATCCTCTCCGGTGGCAGCTCCGCGTGCTGGCGGATCCAGGTGTGCATGGCAATACCCGACGCGACACCGGCGTTGATCGACCGGGTCGAGCCGAACTGGCTGATCGAGCAGACCCGGCTGGCCGTGGCTCGGACCTCGGCCGAAAGGCCGGGACCCTCCTGGCCGAACACCAGCACACAGCGGCGCGGTAGTTCGACCGTCTCGATGGGTACCGACTCGGGCAGGTTGTCGACTCCAATCACCTCGAGGTCCTCGCCCGCCGCCCACTCGACCAGATCGGCCACGGTGGGATGGTGCCGGAGGTGTTGGTAACGGTCGGTCACCATCGCCCCCCGCCGGTTCCACCGGCGCCTGCCCACGATGTGGACCTTGGCGGCCAGGAAGGCGTTGGCCGTACGCACGACCGTGCCGATGTTGAAGTCGTGCTCCCAGTTCTCGATCGCGACATGGAACGGATGCCGATGGGAGTCGAGATCGGCCACGATGGCCTCAACGGTCCAGTACCGGTACCGGTCGACGACATTGCGTCGATCACCCTGGGCCAACAGCTCGGGATCGAACCGGGGATCATCGGGCCACGGCTCGGGATGGGGGCCGACCCCGACTTCGGACATGGCAGACTCCGGAACGACGGCTTGGTCAAGACCCGGTGTCGGGTCAGCGATCGACGCTAACAGCCCTGTGTCCACCGCCGACGAGTACAGTCCCCGTCCGATCGAGCTTCGACGTCCATGAACCAGCCTTCGCCCCAACTCAGCGGTGCCATGGCCCGAGCCCGGGCCGTGGCCGGCGCGAAGACTCGGCGGGCGCGCGAGATCCGGTACCGGCGGTCAGTCCACGCCGCCTACCGACACTTCCTCGACTCGTTCCCCTGGAACGACTCCGACGCCGCTCAGCGGCTGCGCGTCAACGCCCTGCGCGACCTGTGTGTGGGGGCCATCGACGGAAGCCCCTACCAGCGCCAGCGGTTC
>JAAEMS010000095.1 GCA_024225275.1 Actinomycetes bacterium | reverse complement strand
GAACAACAACCACCCTCCGGCGATCGCTCCGAACCGCCCCACGGCCCGCTTCGGATCGTGAAATCAACCCGCTGCGACGGACTCATCAACGAGTACCGAAATGCCGCCTGACCAGCCACGACCAAGTATTCGGCACCCACAGGGTTTGCGGCACGAGCTGTATTCGCTCGTCGGATCCTAGAGCTCCGGTGCCGGTTCCGATGGGTACCCGGGAGCATCGCCATGGCGCAGCAATAGAAGCCGTCGGCGCACGCGACGACGAGAACAGTCTCGGCCGCCGGCTCCGCCGGTCAGGGCTTCGAGAGGTTGGTCGGCATCGACACCGTGAACGTGGTGCCTTCGCCCGGGGTGCTCTCCACGCTGATCGAGCCGTGATGTGCTTCGACGAGTTGTTTGCAGATTGAGAGGCCAAGGCCTGCTCCGCCGGTGTGGCGGTTTCGCGAGTCGTCGGCTCTCCAGAACCGGTCGAAGACCTGCTCCTGCTCGCTTCGGTCGAGCCCGTGCCCCGTGTCGAGCACGCGGAGCTCGACGGTGGCCGAGGTGTCCTGGGGGGCAGGAACCGAAACGGCCGATACCTGCACCGTGCCGCCGCTCGGTGTGTAGGCCACCCCGTTGGTCACGAGGTTCAGGATTACTTGCCGGATGCGGGTTGGATCGGCGTTGACCGGAGCAGACGATCCGTCGAGGGTCAGGGTGATCCCCGCATCGGCGGCCACGGGTCGATACCCAGACACCACCTCCTCCGCGAGCTGATGCAGGTCGGTGAGTTCTGGGCGTATGACGAGCGAACCGGCATCGGCGAGAGCGAGCTGTTGAAGGTCCTCGACGAGGGCGGACAAGTGCACGGTCTCGCCGTGGAGCATCGCAAGCATCTCCTCGTCAGCAGCAAAGATCCCGTCCTGCGCTGCTTCGAGGTTGCCCTGCAGCACGCCGATCGGATTGCGGAGCTCGTGGGCCACGTCGCGCACCATGCGCTGGCGAGTTTGCTCGCCGTGCTGCAGGTCGGCCGCCATGTCGTTGAACGCACGGGCCAGGTTGCCGATTTCGCCTGTTGAGCTGTCGTCGGCCCTGACAGTCATGTCACCCGACCCGAGCTGGGCGACCGCACCGGTGAGCGCTCGGACTGGGGTCGAGATTCGCCGAGCGAGCAAGCTGGCCGCCGCCGCAGCGGCTGCGGCAACAACACCGACGATCATCAGGATCGCAACAGGGTCGATGGCGCCGAAATCCACCAACTCGTCAGCGGGGAATCCGAGGTACAGCAGTGCGGGCTCTGCGCTGGGCAGCGCTGTCAGGCGATCGAAATCGTCGAGGCATTCGGCCGCTTCGGGGGTGATGGATGCGAGATCGTCATCGAAGAGAAGCTCTTCGTTCACTCCTGCTGCGGCGAGGCAATCCTCGAGCTGTTCCTCAGCCTCAGCAACGACATCGGCGACGAGGAGCTCGTCGAGGACGAGAAAGCTGGCGAAATCAATGGTCTGCAGGGCTTCATCGTTCGGATCGATCAGCGCACTGCTCTGGGCCGGGAGCGAGGTATCCGGGTCGGAGTCGACGAGCGTCGTGCCGCCCAGGTCGGTGAGGGCAATTCTTTGACCCGTGATCTCGGCCAACGCCTCAACGAGCGGTTGAGCGCCGTTCCAGCTTCCAGTGAAGAGTGACAGTGCTTGCAGCTCGTTGAGAATCTGCGCATCGGTTCGCAGGTTCTGCTGAGCAGCGTCTTCGGTGGCCTCAATGGTCGCTTGCCGCACGAGGACACCAGCCAGCACGGCAGCGAGCAGCGCGACGAGCAACATCGACACCAGGATGCGGCGTCCGAGCGACCCCATCAGGCGTCAGCCAGCTTGTAGCCCCGCCCCTTGACGGTGATCACGTAGCGCGGATTCTTGGCATCGGGCTCGATCTTCTTCCGCAGATTGAGGAGGTGCATGTCCACGGTTCGCTCGAGTGCGTAGTGATCGAAACCGACGGCGTCATCGAGCAACTCGCGGCGCGAGAACGCCCGTCCTGGGTGGGCGGCCAGTGCAGCGAGCAATCCGAACTCTCGAGGGGTGAGCTCGACTGGCGCCCCTTGGACACAAACCTCGTGCCGAACCGAATCGATCGAGAGTTCGCCGACTGAAACCACCGCTGGAGAGTCGTTGGCTCCGCTACGTCGAAGCACCGTGCGGATGCGGGTGGTGAGTTCGCGGGGTGAGTACGGCTTGGTGATGTAGTCATCCGCCCCCAGGTCGAGCCCGAGCAACAGGTCGTCCTCGGTTGAACGAGCGGTGACCATGATGATTGGGAGATCCGAGTCAGCTCGCAACACCCGGCAAACATCGAGACCGTCGACTCTCGGCATCATCACGTCGAGCACCACGAGATCCGGGGTGAGGCGGCGAGCCTCGTCCAGTGCCGCTCTGCCGTCGCCGACCGTGACAACGTGGTGGCCCTCGCGCTCCAGATACGCCTGGAGCACTCGGGCCTGTCGTTCGTCGTCTTCTGCTACAAGGATGCGAGCCATGGGGGAGTCAGTCTGTCTTGTGGATCAGTGGAGAGGGCGAAGGGCAGTTGGCGCTGCGCCACTCGAAAGCATCGCGCAGGTGTCGGGAGTGGCGGCGGAGAACCGCCGAGCGCCGGAGCACGAGCTCCGACGCTCGACGCGTGGTTGGGTGGGGTCGAGCGAGATCAGCTCTCGATTTCGCTGTCCTCGAGGTCAGCGTCGTCGAACTCGCCATCGTCGCCATCGATTTCGCTGATGTCGAGCTCATCGCCGAAGAATTCGGTGAAGACGGATTCGATCTGCGCGCCGTCCGCGTCGGTCAGATCTTCGCCGAATTCTGGGTAGACGAAGCCGTCCTCGTCGACGACCCGCTCAACCGAGATTCCTGCATCGACGAGCGCATTGATGAGTGCGTCGGTTTCTGCGTTGAACTCGGCCAGCTCCTCAGGAGTGAACTCCCAGTCGGTTTCACCGATTTCGAGGTCAGCGTCGTCGAACTCGCTGATGTCGAGCTCATCGGAAGCTGGTTCAGCGGTGACAGCGCCCGGGTTGGGGTCTTCCTGCGCGCTGACGGCGGTGGGAAGGAAGACGGCACCGGTTCCGAGAGTGAGTGCCAAGAGCAGGGCGGAGGCTTTGTGGGTGAACTTCATGTCGGTGGTCCTTTCGGGATCCAGTTGGGCTGGCGTTCGAGTTTCGAACGGGCACCGACATGGTGCGACGGGGTCGATCAAGGCCTGATCAAGATCGCGTCAGGTATCGACGAGATCATCAGTCCGTGCGTTCACAGCACGGCGCACGCTCGTTCAGTGGTTGGGACCGTGGCGGTGTTTGAGCCTGGGGGAGCGACCGGACTTCCGACCGCCAGATGGTCACCGATTGCGAAGGTCACGACCTCATCGGGTGCGCTCCGCACCGGGGCAGCGCTCGCCCAAGCCATCCCGCGATCCGGCGTGACGTCGGGGGACTACTGGGTGAAGCACGGCGAGAAGCTGCTGTCGGCGTTCATGGGCGTCGCCGGACTCGCCCAGATCCTCGACGACGGAGGCACAAAGCACAGCGTGGGCATGGAGACCGTGTCGTCGTGGGTGACGATGATGGCCGGCGCCAAAGACCCCGTCATCAAGGACCTCCTCAACCGAGGCCTGCACGAGGATCGCTCGCTCGAAACGCAACTGATCGCTCGGCAGGCAGCGTCGTCGTTCATCGGACTCGAGAAGGAAGACCACAAGATCCGTTCGTCGATCTATGCCACCGCAGCGCTTGCCGTAGACCCTTGGCTCGAGCCAGCGGTCGTCCTGAGCGGGCCCCGTTGTCTGTGCCAGTTGCTATGCAGTTTTGGGTTGGTTGGTGATCCAGTTGGCGGCGAAGCCGGCAGGGGTCTGCTGGTTCAGCGCTGAGTGGGGTCGTTGGTTGTTGTAGTCGATGCGGTGGTCTTCAACGATGACTTGGGCTTCGAGGAGCGAATCGAACTGCCACATGTTCAACAGCTCGTCACGCAGCCGTGAGTTGAATGATTCGATCCAGGCGTTCTGCCACGGCGAACCAGGATCGATGAACACGCTGTCGACACCAGCCTCTCGGCACCACTCGGCCACGGCGTGAGAGACGAACTCGGGCCCGTTGTCGAACCTGACGAATGCTGGTGCTCGGCCTCGCTCGATGGCCAGGCGAGCGAGCGTGCCGACAACGCGTTCAGCGTCGATGGAGTGATCGACCACGATCGCCAAACACTCACGCGTGAACGCATCGATGATGTTCAACAGTTTCACTTGGCGGCCATCGATGGTGGTGTCGAACTGGAAGTCCATGGCCCACAACGCGTTCGGCACGATCGGGGTCATCGCCCCGATGTGGGTGCCGACACCGACCATGCGTTTCTTCTTCCGTTTGGTCGGGGTCCGGAGGCCTTCGTCACGCCAGAGCCGGCGGACACGCTTGTTGTTGATCACGCAGCCGTTGGCCGCAGGTCCGTAGCGGCCCTGCGCCAACCCCACCGAGGTCGTCGCCTGGCAAACGCTCGGAGGTGTTCACGAATCGGTGCCTCACCATCAGGCGGGATCGGTGCTGGCAGTCGTTGAGTTGATCGTGGCTGACCGACAACCCTGCATGCACGACGTTGCGAGACCCCCGAACCGTTCGCTCAGCATGGTGACTGCTGCGCGACGGCGGTTCGGGCTCAGAAGTCTCCCTCAGCGATCTCCTTCAGCATCGACTTGTCCAACTCAGCCTCAGCCAACAACTCTTCATGCGGGCGTTCTCGCCCTCGAGTTCTTTCAAGCGTTTGGCGTCATCAGCTTTCATGCCCGTTGCTTGCAACGCCCGTACTGAGACAGCCAACGGCCCCACGTGGACTCGGCGATCGCGAACTCGCGGCAGGCCTCCTCGACGGTCATGCCGCCGGCGAGGAGCTTGTTGCCTTCGGCGAGCTTGCGGATGATCTGTTCGGGTGTGTGACGTCGACGAGACATCTCGGTCCTTTCGTGCCCCGTCACGATGGCGGAAGCAATCAGACCACACAACATCTGGCTCAGAATCAGGGGCTCAGCTCAAAGGCCCCGATTCCAGCGGGCAGGAGGTGACGACTTCGCCTGCTCCGAAGCTCCCGTTAGCAAACCGTTAGCAATGCGACACAAAAAGCAGAATCCCCAGGCCTGTGACCTGGGGAAACGTTCGTGTCGGAGGGGCGTCTTGTACCCTAACTCCACACCACGAGAGCGGCTGGATCCGACTGCTGCCGGCCGCCTGACTCCACCCGTTTCGCCTGGTCACAGCGGCACGTCCGAGTCTCCGGCTCGCACAGCCTACGGCGGCAGTTCAGCACCCCAGAGGGTTTCCACCCGAGGTCTACTTGCCGTGGAGCTTTCGGAGCTCAGTCAAGCGCTGACGGGTGCCGTTCTTGGGCATCTTCGCGAGGTTGAGCGGAGGATCGAGCTCGGCCAGGACGTCGCTCTCGAGCCCGTCGAGCCCGTCCGCGTCATCCACCGGTACAGCGACGACACGAAGGTGCTCGTGCATCCAGCTACTGAGATGCACCTCATCGATCCCGCTTGTGCCGCGAACCTCCGCCAGTATTGAACCGAGGCTCCGTCGGAAGGTCGAGAAGTCGCTGCGTGTGCCGAGGTGCATTCCCTGAAGTCGGCCCCACAACGTGTTCGTCGATCGCCGCCTGCTGCGTGAACGAGTCGCCCCGGCGAGGCCGGCGTAGATGAGGCCAGGAGCAAGAGGTCGACCAAGCCCACGGGCGAGGTCCTCGGCACCCTCGTCGTCGACCCACCATGAGTAGAGGCCGGGGCAGTCGAGGCCACTCCGACCTCTCCCCAGAAGCTCGTCGGGCGTAACAGCCGCTTCGAGATCGCGAAGGCGTGAGGCCAGCTCATTGGGTCCCACCGAAGTCGCGCCGGACGGTCGTGCCGGACCGATCGAGCGGAGCGAGGGATACCACGCCAATCGCTCGCCCATCGTGAGACCGGACAACGGCTCGAACAGTGTCGCAGCGGCCGCAGTGATGCCAGCCCGGATGGCTTCGACGTAGGCGGCGCCGGCGTGCACCTCGATGGTCTTCCCTTCGATTCCCCCCAAGCTCGACGCAAGGTCCGCCACGACTCGCTCTCCCCACGCGACTCGGTCGCTCCTCGTCGTTGACGAGAGGTGGAGCTCGTAGGGCTCGATCACCTGAGACGGAGCCACGAGACCATGCTTGGCCGACAGGATGAACCACGGGACGCCCGACGACTCCGCGTATGTTCGCGCCTTGCGGAAGAGAGCCGAGGTATACAGCTCGCGAGCTTGTGCCGGGTGGTCGACCTTCGACTTCACGCAGCCGACTAGCACCACATCAGGAGCCTTCGCTGGACCGGGCCCGACCTCCGGTTCGGCCACCGGATGCTGCGGACCCGCCGTCGGCGCGTCACGTCGAACGAAGGTGACCGAGACACCGACCTTCACGCCAGTCGTGGTGAAGCCGGGCCATCCGCTTCTGATCCCCTTCCAGAAGGCGGGATGGTCGTACGCGGAGCGTGGAAGCCCGCCAACAAGGCGATCCAGCTCTGACCAGCCCACGGTCACGTGGTCATCCACGTCCGCCAGCAGATCTCGCAACGGTGACCAATCAGCCATCGCCCGATTGTGACCGATCAAGAGCGGATTGGCTGAAGGCGTCGATGCGCTGGCTTCAGTCCCCTCCTACGGGGCACCCGACTGCCCGAGTGAAACGAGGACGTGTCGAGTTCACCCTCCATGGAGTCCTCGCTCGATGGTCGCTGCTTCAGCGTCGTGGCCAAGCCGGCGCAGATCCCAGACGGCCCGCCACACGAGCTTGCGAAGACGGTCGAGCTCCTTCTCCTGGTTCGCTGTGCTTCTCATCCTCTACCGCTTCCTGGCATCGCTCGCACGACTCGCTGTTCGCTCAGGGCGCTCCAAGGACCTCGAGATCATCGTGCTTCGCCACCAACTGAGCGTGCTGCGCCGACAAGTAGACCGT
>JAAEMS010000094.1 GCA_024225275.1 Actinomycetes bacterium | reverse complement strand
TCAGCAGGCCGCGCATCGGCCGGAGTCTTGCTTTGAGGCGGCCGTGGTCCCACTCGATCCGGCTATTCGCGTACTGCTTGGTGTCATGGGCGGCTGGTCAGCGGCCATGACAGGGTTTCGGGCTCCCGCAGGCAAACGATTTGGACTCGACGTTGCTGGGACGATTCACCCGACCGCCCTCACTGCCGGGACCCCGAGCCGTCAACGCAACAGTTAGTCATGATGGTGTCGTCTAGCCCCGGATCTTGGTCTGACTCGCAACGCAACCGGGCCCTTCGGGTGCCTTCGCACCGATCCGTCGACCAAGTCCTGGGGTTGGACGCGCACCGACCGGTCAGACGGGGTGACCTCATAGGAGTCTCGCACGACGCCCTAACTGTCCTGTCCGCCGTCCCGGCCGGTGGGTGCTTCCAACCATCGAAAGATCAGGAGCACCAAAATGATGTCAGAGAAACAGATCATCGTGGGTGTCGACACCCATACTGACACCCACGCCGCAGTCGCGATCGACCAACTCGGCCGCCGACTCGACACCATCGAGATTCCAGCCACGACCGCCGGCTACCGATGCCTGCTCGACTGGGCCCAGCAGCTCGGAGAGCTTTGCTGTTTCGGAGTTGAGGGCACCGGTTCCTACGGTGTGGGGTTGTCCCGGTTCCTCACCAATGTCGGGGTGACCGTGGTCGAAGTTGGCCGGGTGAACCGTCAACACCGCCGCCGCTACGGCAAGACCGACCCCGCTGACGCCGAAGCCGCAGCACGCGCTGTGCTGTCGGGCGAAGCTACCGGTGTCCCGAAGTCTCGGGACGGGATCGTCGAATCGATCCGCACCTTGCATGTGGTGAAACGGTCCGCGCTCAAGGCCCGCACCCAAGCGGCGAACCAGATGACCAACCTCATTGTCACCGCCCCCGAAGCAACCCGCGACGAACTGCGTGGGTTGACTGCGTTGAAGCGGGCCCAGCGGGCTGCGAAGTGGCGGCCCGCGGCTGGTCAGGACCCGGCTGGGGTGACCCGCCGGGCGATCCGGGCCCTGGCCCGCCGCTGGCTGGACCTCACCGCTGAGATCAAGACCCACAACCGCGAACTCGACGAACTCGTCGCGTTGGCCGCCCCGAACCTGGTCGCCGAACAAGGCATTTCGCGTGATGTGGCAGCCAAACTGTTGATCGCCGCAGGTGACAACCCCCAGCGCATCCGCACCGAAGCCGGTTTCGCTGCCCTGTGCGGTGTGAACCCGGTCCCGGCATCCTCAGGCAAGACCAGTCGTCACCGACTCAACCGTTCCGGGGACCGCCAAGCCAACAACGCCCTCTGGGTCATCGCCATGGTTCGCCTCAGCAGAGACCCCGAAACCCGCGCCTACTCCGAACGGCGCAAAACCGAAGGCCTCTCACACCGCGAAATCGTCCGCTGCTTGAAACGATATTTGGCCCGACGCCTCTACCCGATCCTCCTCGCCGACCTCGCCAAATTGACATAGGAGTATCGGTGCCGTTTCAGGTGGCTCTGGGCCGTCGGGTTCTTGACAACCCATGGTTGCAGTGCCAGGCTGTTCCGCATGGCGGAAGTCCTTAACCTAAGTGGCGACTCAGACCCTTTGCGCCCGGACGTCTCTCGGCGACGGGCCCTTCAGGTAGGTGCGGGTGCTGCGTTCAGCGCGCCCATGATCATGTCGCTGGCCACCACCCCGGCCTACGCTGCCTGTGGCTCGAATGGTATCTTCACCCTCGACGACCTCAGCCTCGACCACCCCAGGTCCGTTCAGACTAGGGCAACCAACGGATCGTTTGCGTCCGAAGTTAGGTGGACGAATAATCCCACTGGGCCACCGCCCGCTGGGGATTTACCGTATTACGCCGAGATCAGTGGCGGCGTGATCGAGTTTGGCTGTGAATTCACCGCTGGGGACAACCACTATCTCGAATACTATTCCCCCTCGGGCACTAATCTTATCGATCTCAGTGACTGCAGCGAGATTGTCATACAGAACGTCACTCAAGGGCCAGTAGGCACCCTTCTTATGGGCATAGATGATTGGGATACGCATGCCCTCGGCGGTGAGGTCAGAGGGTCTAAGAGCGGCACCGAATTGGTGTTCAGCCTGAACGGCTTTAATCCGGTTGACAACCCATGGTTTACTTTTTGGTTCAAGAATGGCACAGTGGGTAAAAAGCTCGTTGCCAGTGGGCCGATAATTGCGCGATAGTGGCGGAGGGTTACCTGCTGGGAGGTGGTCGGAGTTCACGGATCCCGACCATGATCGCCCGGCCCGCTAATTGAGTCGCGTCAGACGAGGACGTCATTCTCAGCAAGCTCGAGTGATTGACGTGATCAGCTTCTGATATCCGGGACCAGCGGCCAGACAAGCGGCTCTTCTCATCTGAGTGGGGAGCAGCGTGTGCGGATGCGTGGTGGTGAGGGTCTCTCAGGCCAGGTGACGCCGCCGGTGTGGAGCAGTACTCGGAGCCGGTAGTTGTCGAATCTGCGGAAGCCGTGTTCGCAGCGCTTGACTTTCTTGACGCACAGGTTCAGTCCTTCGGTCGGCCCGTTCGATGCGCCGGTGGCGTGCCGGGCGAGGGACTGGGTACGCCATGAAGCGAGCGTGGTGCCGGGCGATCTGATCTCGGCCACTTCGTCGGCACGACAGCCGGCGATGGCCTTGTCCAACACGACGGCTGCGTCGTCGTAATTGCTCGCTAGGTACACGTCACGAACACTCTCTTATCCGATAGCCACGCGCCGACAACTTCGTCGTTGGGGTCGCCAGTGCGCAGCGACAACAGGATCGCGGCCGCGTTCGTTGAGCCGTTCGGACCCGGTGAGCAGCAGCTTGCGGATCCGATACAGCGGATCGTGCTTGTGGCCCCGGTGGCCAAGCGTTTCGTTCTGCACCCGACGGCGCAGCGCGTCGAGGTAGCGGTTCGCGACGCGGACCACATGGAACATGGATCAGCGACTCGGGTGGCGTGATCGAGATGCGGCGACAGCCCAGCCCGGAACGACTGGGCCAGATCCGTCGCCACCACTTCAATGTCAGCAAGCCAGGCCGGGTCGGCGTTGGCGGTCCATTCACGCAGGTCGACGGCTGCGTTGCCCTGGACCATGTCGATCAGCCGGCGGCCTTCGAGGTCGACCAGACCCGTCGCGTAGATCGTGTGGTGTTGCCGGTTCGCGCGCAGGAACGACGTCTCATCCACACCGAGTTGGCGCACCCGACCGACCCGGCCCGGGTCATCAACCAGCGGGGTGTCGTGCTCGACCACGGCATTCATGATCGTCTCCCAACGCACACCGAACTCGTCTGCGACTTGGGACACCGGCCGGGCCAGTGCTCCGACACGGCGACACGCCTCGGCGCCGGTGCGGCGCGTGAGCACGACCTGGGCATCCAAGAACTCGAGCGGCTCGGTCCAGGTTCGCGCCGAACCCAGCCCCTCGCGGCATCGCCACCGACGCTTCCAGGTGGCCCTGTGGGCTTGGAGCTGTTCGTAGGCCACGGGTGGGAGCATCTCGCAGCTGGAGTGCCGGCGGCGGGTGTTGTAGGCGGCGATGATGGTCTTGCCGGTTCCGGTGGCGGCGGCGATGAGGTTGTGGGCGTGGCCCTTTCGGCGTTCGACCTGGAGGCGTTCGAGGATCTGGCGCTGGAATGGGTAGGGCTCGATCTCGAACGGTGTGAGGATCGAGGTGTCTGACTCAACGGCTGCGGTCGCCCGGGCAAAGCGCTCGGACTCGAACGGCTCGAAATGGGAGTCGGCCCAGTACGTGGCGAACGTGCGGTCGAACGCGGCGATGAGCTCGGGGTTGAGGCGCTGTGATGCTCGGACGTTCCATTCGAGGCCTGTGACCTGGGCCGAGAAGGTCAGGTTGGATGAGCCGATGTCGACCGTCGAGAACCCACTCGCCCGGTGGGACAGCCACGCTCTGGCGTGGAGGCGGGTGGTGGAGGTGTCGTAGGAGACCCCTGACTTCGGCGCCGAGTTCGGCCAGGGCCTCCAGGGCCCGCAGTTCGGTGCTGCCGGTGTAGGTGGTGGTGATGATGCGTAGTGGTTTGCCGGCTTCGACGTGGCGGCGGAGATGGGGGAGGAGCTGGCGGATCCCGGTCCACCGGATGAACGCGAGGACAAGGTCGATCCGGTTGGAGGAGTCGATCTCGGCCTCGATTTCGCGGCCAACGGCCGGCTGGTCGCGGGCGTTGGTCATCAGGACCGTGTCTCGCAGCGGAGTGAGCGGCCGCCGGATTGGGATCGGCTCGTCAGTGGGGGCGAGCGCCTCGATGGCGGCCAGGCGCTGGACCGGGGCAACCAGGGAGCGGCCGGGTGCAACTGCGTCGGGGTGGAGGCCAGCTATCGCGGCGAGGACCGATCGGGACAAGTCGATAGCGGCCTCGGCCCGCTTGTCGGAGGCGACTGCTGCCAGGACCTCGCCGAGTCGATTGGGAAGCTCCGCCGGGTCGACGCCGTGGATATCCGCAGCCAGGCGTTGATGAGCGAGCGCGTCAAGTCGCTCACTGAGTAGCTCGTCGATCAGTTGGTCGTAGAGTCCGGGCCCGAAGCCCGCCATAGGTCCTCCGGGCCCCACGCTGGTCCAAGAACCCGATCGGGGTAGCGACCATCGGGATGGCCGTTGACACTGGCCCGGCTTCTCGAGAGCGCGGAGTGATGTCGGAGAGCGCCAGCGTGAAGATCGGGCAGACCCCCGCTGAGTTCGATTTGCTCAGGGAAGCCCTCGACGGCCACGAGTACTGGCAACTCAGTGACCCGACCGGGCGCAACAGCGGCTAGGTGATCGTCCCAGGTGAGGACGTCGACTTCGATCCTGCTGAGCCGCTCGACGAGGAGCATCGAGGCATGGTGGCGGAGATCCTCGAAGCACGACGGCTACAGGAGCGGTTGCGCCGGTCAACCCGCCGTGGGTGATCGGTGTCATACCTGCTGAGCAGAATGGGGAGATGGCCGTCGTTGCTGGAGATCGAGTAGCCGTCTGGGTACTGCTGATCGAGCGCGGCGTCCACCAAGGTGCGGAGTTGAGCCTCCACTGGTGAGAGTCTGCCGCGTCGCTGGCTGCTCGTCGGTACCTCGAGCAGGCGTGGTCAGCGGACCACCCGTTGCCCACCGATCTCCAGGAAGCGATCGAGACCTACAACCAGCTCTCCGGGGTTGCCGAGCATGTCCTGCTGGCTCCTTTCTCGATAGAGGGCCACCAGTTCTTCGATGGCGACCAGGACCTCCGGCCTCGCTGTGAGGTATGCGGCCAACCCGTCACCCTGGCTGACGTTGATGACCCTCAGAGCTGGATACATGCTGGCGATGCCAACGATTGGGCCGACCACGGCGCTGAAGTTGATTCACCCGACTTGCTGCCGATGGAGGGTGACATAGCGTGAGTGCTATGTTCTGGGGGAGGTCGAACTCGAACCAGAGGTTCGAGAGTGGTACTTCATCTTGAACCACGACCAACAAGGCCGGGTCGACTTTCACATCGACCGCCTCGCCCAGGAAGGACCACTGCTCGACGAACCTCACACGAAGCAACTCGATGGCAAGCTCCGAGAGCTGCGCTTCTATCTCGGAAGCCGAGCGACCCGGATCACCTACTGGATCGCACCCGGCCGTCGCATCATCTTGTTGACCGTGTTCGTCAAGACGAAACGCCAGGAGCGACGCCAGGTCGAGAGAGCCAGACGAGCCATGGAACATTGTATCGCCGAGGACCACACCGCAGAGGATGACGATGGCTGAACGAACGAGCTGGAAAGAGATCAAGAAGCCGCAGTCCGAAGAGGCTCAGCGCGCCTCTGAGGATGAGGCTCGCATCAGCGAGTTCCGAGAGCTGGTCTACCGACTGCGGACCGAAGCAGGTTTGACCCAGGCTGAGCTGGCGGGGCGGATGGGCACTACACAGTCGGCGATCGCCCGTATGGAAGGCGGCGGCACAAGGCCGATGCTGGAGACCCTCGAAAGGCTCGCCGGTGCGGTCGGCCAGGAGCTGGTGGTCGGAGTGGGGGAGCATCTCAGCGAGAACCGGTCGATCGCCAAGCTCGTGCGTGAGGGCCACGCCGTGGTTCGTAAGGCTGGGTGAGGTTGCCTCGCCGATGAGGGGGTGTGAGGACTCGACATGACCTACACGATCCATGCGTGTGGGGGCCGAATACTGCGTCGTACCTGGTCAAGCTGCCTTCGCCCTGGTCAGCACCCACGCGCGACATTCCGGGCGGCACAGGCTCGGAGGTAGGTCGACTTCGCGGTATGAGAGTCCCTAGCGGAAGTACCAGCGCACGGCCAGCAAGACCACCTCGGGAGGGAATCGGTAGCCGGCAAACGACTCGGATCAACGACGCTGGGACAATTCACCCGAACGCGCTCCCTGCTGGGACCCCGATCCGTCAACACAACGGTGCCATTGGTAGAGGATGCGAACGCGGGGGACCCGGATGGCGGGTATCAGGCCTGGTCACCAGCTATGACAGAGCATTGGTCACCACAGATCCACGGTGTGTCAAGTCGCGGGGTGGCACCTATCCGCCTCAGTAGGTATATTGGAACCTATGGCCTTGAGTATCAAGAGCGAGCGAGCAGATCAACTGGCGCGTGATCTCGCCGCGCTCACAGGAGAGTCACTCACCGATGCCGTGGTGGCGTCGCTCGAAGCTCGTCTCGAGGTTGAGCGTCGACGTCGCCGGGCTCTGGGGCTTGGCGACATCGTGGAACGCTTTCGTCAGTTGCCGAAGCTCGATCAACGCGACCCCGATGAGATCATTGGCTACGATGAGCATGGGCTGCCGGTGTGATCGTCGTCGATACGTCCGCAGTTGTCGCGGTCTTGTTCGGCGAACCTGGCAGTGCCGAGCTCGAACGCCATTTGCTCGGAGATCGCTGTGTGATGTCCGCAGCGACGCGCGTGGAACTGGGCATCGTCATCGAGGCCAAGACGGGTTCAGCGGGAACCCAGCTACTCGAGGAGCTTCTTGGTCGAGTTGAGATCGAGATCGCTCCAGTGGATGCCGAGATCACGGAGGAAGCGATCGTGAGCTGGCGTCGGTTCGGAAAGGGACGTCATCGGGCTGGACTCAACTTCGGTGACACGTTCTCATATGCTCTTTCGAGGCGGCTCGGACAACCTCTTTTGTTTGTGGGTAACGACTTCTCGCATACCGACGTCACGGTGCCCTGACTGACTCGACGCGAAGGTGCCGGTCGCCAAGATTGCCCAGAATCTTGGGATCCATCCCGTGACGTTGTGGAACTGGGTGAAAGAGGACCGGATCGAACGAGGTGAATCCGAAGGCTTGACCGTGACGAGCGGGCCCGCCTGGCCCAACTCGAGGACCTCAGCGCTTCAGAAATGTGCGGGTAGGCAAAGTGTGGCCAGGAAGCGGTAGAAGATGCCTAGCACGGCTCCCCAGGATGGCGGTATCGGGCCTGGTCAGCGCCTACGCGCGCGTTGTCGAGCCCCACAGGGCACCCTTGCGTTGTTTGATCGGCTCCGGCTGGAGCGATCGTTCCCCATCCTGCTGTTCGCGCACTGCTCGGTGTCGTCATCCGCCTCGGGGATCAGTTCATCGACCAGTGCACAGCCAACAAGATCACCTCTCGCGTACAATCGGGGGCGGAGGCATTGCGATGAAGCTGGCATTCAACCATGTGGGCTATGGCCCCGATGAGCGGAAGCGGATCCTGATCCAGGCGCCGGTGGATGCGGATTGGGACCATGTCGCGCTGGTGCGGCTTCCGGCCGGGGAGGAGGTGTGGCGGACCGTTCCCCGAGCGTGTGGCTCCGTCGCCGGATGGCATCTGGGCTCATGGTGGGAGATCGACGCCGGAGGCGTCACGGCCCCGGGGCGCTATGCGGTGCGATGGGCCTTGACCGATGGAGCGTCCGGTCAGGGTGAAGGATTCGAGATCCGCGAGGGTCTGCTCGGCCCGACGCTGATCTCAGACCTGTTGTTCCACATCAAGAGTCAGCGGTCTTCGGGGATCTGGGACAAGGCGGACTCGCAAGCTCCGCGCTTGGATGATCGGGTGGCACGCGACGTGAGCGGTGGCTGGTTCGATGCAGCGGGTGACAACAGCAAGTACCTCAGTCACCTGTCGTACGCGAACGTCATGAACCCCCAACAGAACCCGATGGTTGCTTGGGCGCTCGGGCGGGCGTGGGAGCGGTACGCCGGACTCGGCAGCGACGACTATTTCCGCGAACGCCTGCGGGACGAAGCTCTCCACGGCGCCGACTGGCTGATGCGGATGCAGGACGAGGTCGGCTACTGGTACGTCACCGTCTTCGATCGGTGGAGCAAGGATCCGACCCAGCGGGAACTGTGCACCTACGCCACCCAAGAGGGTCACAAGGGCACCGACTATCAGGCCGGTTGGCGCCAGGGAGGCGGCATGGCCGTCGCTGCGTTGGCCTTGGCGGCGCGGCTCGGCGGAGGAGGGGCGTACTCCGCTGAGGAGTACCGCTCAGCCGCCCTCACGGGGTTCCGGCACCTGATCGAGCACGGACGGTCCTATCTCGATGATGGCACGGAGAACCTCATCGATGAGACGTGTGCTCTGTTGGCAGCCGCCGAGCTCGCGACACTGGTTCCGCAAGAGGACGTGCTGGCGGAGCTCGATAGCCGGCTGAGCCAAACGCTTGCTCGCAGCCGGGAGACCGACGGGCATGTGTGGCTCGCGATGGACGACGCAGGTGAGCGCTCATGGTTCCACGCGAGTGACGCCGGCCTGCCGGCGTTGGCGCTCGCTCGAGCGGCTGAGCTCCACCCGGATCGCAAAGACGCGGCAGCGGCTCGGGACTTGGCGGTGGTGTGGCTCGAGTCACTGGTGTCGCTGGGAGATGACGTCCCCAACCCGTTCGGCTACCCGCCGCATTGGGTCAAGGAACCAGGAGAGGAGGGGAGACGGCAGTGGTTCTATCCCCACGACAACCCGTCCGGGTACTGGTGGCAGGGTGAGAACGCGAAGCTGGCGTCACTCGCCGGGGCTGTCTGGACCGTCGCCCCGGCCGACGCGGGGTTGGCGGGTGCTGCCTCGCGCTGGGTCGATTGGATTCTCGGAGCGAACCCCTTCGACGCATGCATGATGCACGGCCGTGGCCGCAACAACCCGCACTATGAGGACGACGGCGCGTTCAACGCCCCGGGGGGTGTGTGCAACGGCGTCACCTCGGGATTCGAAGATGAGGCGGATATCGCGTTCCAGCCATCGCCATGGAACGACGATCCCGACCAGAAGTGGCGATGGGCTGAGCAATGGCTGCCCCATGCGGCCTGGTTGTTGTATGCCCTGGCCATCCGCGATACCAACATGGTTCGCTGACCAATCCATCGACTGGACCTGCCGTGGAAGTCATCATCCAATCCAGTGCCGAGGACGGCTGCCTGCTAGGCGCCAAGACCATCGCCAAGAAGGTGCGTGAGAAGCCCGACGCAGTGCTTGGCCTGGCCACGGGGCGCACGCCCGAACGCCTCTACCGCGAGCTCGTGCGCATGCACCGTGAGGAGGGCTTGGACTTCAGTCGAGTCACCACGTTCAACCTCGACGAATACGTCGGGCTGGCCCCGGAGCACCGTCAGTCGTACCGCTACTTCATGAACGAGCACCTATTCCGGCACATCAACATCGACCTGGCCAAGACCCATGTGCCGGCAGGGAGTGCCGAGGACCTGCAAGCCGAGTGTTACGACTACGAGGAACGCATCACGGCTGCCGGCGGCGTCGATATCCAGTTGCTGGGGCTGGGTCGCAATGGGCACATCGGGTTCAATGAGCCCACGGGCTCGCTGCGTTCGCGCACCTGGATCAAGATCCTCTCGGAACAGACCTTGAACGACAATGCCGCCGTGTTCGGTGGCCGTGATGTCATGCCTCGCCATGCCCTCACCATGGGTATCGGCACGATCATGGAGGCGCGACAGATCGCCCTGCTGGCGTTCGGCCCGGCCAAGGTGCGGGCTGTGATGGAGATGATCGAAGGCCCGCTGGCTGCCATCTGTCCGGGGTCGGCGCTGCAGGCCCACCCAAGGGCCACGGTCGTGCTCGATGAGGCGTCGGCGGCGGGGCTGAGATTCAGCAGCCATTACCGCTGGGTCGACGAGAACAAGCTTGCCTGGCAGCGATACGACTGATGCTCCGACGTCACCTGTGACCCGCCTGGTCACGCACGCCACCTTCCCCATGGAACTGGCCGTCTCCTACTGTTGGTCACGCCATCACGCCAAGGTGAGGAACGTCAACGACTCCTCGATGCCCTCCAGAGCGAGCACTACGACCCGCACAGTCGTGACGCCGCCCACCGTCGCGAGCCGGAACGGTAGTTGCGGACACGGCCTCCCGGGCTTTGCCATGCGATTCCAGGAGGAGTCCGAGGATGAACCAAGCTGCTTTGCCACCTTCACCGCCGTCATGATCGTGTTCTCCCTGCTCGTATCGCTCATGGTCCTGCCCTGTGTGCTGCTAGTCGTCGCCCAAGCCGGACCGGAGCCGAACGCTCACGCGGTGAATGCCATCGTGACCGATAGTTCCTTCGTCGAGATGCTGTGACAGGATGCCGAGACAGCTCATGATTCATGACGTGGCCGACGACGGCGTCCAGGACCGACCATCGGCCATCCGCAAGCGAGCCGTGGGAGCGGTTCTCGCGCTGGCTGTCATCGCCGCGATCTATGGCTTCGTTCTTCCGTCCATTGCCAGCTATGACGACGTCTGGGACACCCTCGGTGAGATGTCCCGGGTCGAGACCACCGGCCTCGTGGCCCTCGCCGGCTTCAATTTGTGGACCTACCTCCCATTGCTGACGTCGGTGCTGCCCGGGCTTCGTCAACGCCAGGCGTTTGTTGTCAACAACAGTTCCACCGCGGTGTCCAACACCATGCCCGGCGGCGGGGCGCTCGGCGTCGCCGTCACCTACACCATGTACCGCTCCTGGGGGTTCTCCAACCAGGCCATCGGGTTGTCCGTTGTTGCCTCAGGCATCTGGAACAACTTCGTCAAGCTCGGTCTCCCGATAGTGGCCCTTGCCTTGCTCGCCATCGCCGGCGAAGCCGAAGCCTCGCTGGTGGCCGCATCCTTCGTCGGTGTGCTGATCCTCGCTGGTGCGGTCCTCGGCTTCGGCTTGATCCTGCGGTCCGAGCACCTCGCTCAGCGTCTCGGAGAACGAGCGGCACTCATCGTGGCGCCAGTGCTTCGGCTCGGCCGTCGTGCTGCGCCGACTGGCTGGGGGCCCAGGGCCGTCGAGTTCCGGGAATCGGTCATAGATCTGGTGACAGATCGCTGGCTCCGGATCACGACGGCGACGGTCGTCAGCCACATCACCCTGTTCTTCGTATTGCTCATCGCGGTACGAAACGTGGGGATCTCCAACGCCCAGGTCAGCTGGGCTGCCGTTCTGGCTGCTTTTGCTTTCGGGCGTCTGGTTTCGGCTATTCCGGTGACGCCGGGCGGCCTTGGAGTGATCGAGCTCGGCTACGTTGCTGCGCTCTCCGTTGGTGTGGGTTCGGCGGTGGAAACCCGAATCGTTACGGCGGTCCTGTTGTTCCGCGCCGTCACCTTCATCCCGCCCATCGCTATCGGGGGGTTCACCTACCTGTTCTGGAAACGGAACAACACGTGGCGCCGCCCGGTGAATGATTCGGTCCCTGCTGTCACCGACCTTGGAGTACCAGCATGAGCACGAAGTCCCGGTCTGGCCTGTGGAGTTGGCGCAGCGGGCTGTTTCATGTCCGGGGCCCTGACATACCTCGATCTCTCGGCCTCACCGTCATCGCTGTCGCTGCCGGCGTCGTCGCGGCCAGCAGTGCGATCGCTTGGAATGGCGATGTGCCCAAGTGGGAAGCCTCGATTCTCGAGTTCATCAACGGCTGGCCCGACTGGTTCGAGCCGGCCATGTGGTTCCTCCAACAGCCTGGCGTTCTGTTCTTCCCCGTCGCCGCCGGAGCTGTCATCGCGTTCACGACTCGCCGCTGGCACTACGCGCTGCCTTTTGTGTTGTTGCCTGCATTCAAACTGATCATCGAAAAGGGGGTGGTCAAGCCTCTCGTCGACCGGTCCCGCCCCTCCACCTCGGTCGGTCCCCAAATCCAAGCGCGTGGTTCGGCGGGGCTCGACGAACCCAGCTTCCCGTCGGGGCACACCACCACCGCCATCGCTACCGCTCTGCTGATCGCTGCGTTCCTTCCGGCCAAATGGCGGCCACTACCAATCATCTGGGGGGTCGTCGTGGCGATTGCCCGCCTCTACTACGGCGAACACAACTTCCTCGACGTCACCGCCGGCGCCGCGCTGGCCGTCATCTTTGCCACCTCAGCCTGGATGCTCATCATCAGCCGCTGGGTGGGCGATGGCCCCGTCACCACCTGATCACTCCGTGAACCGACCCGCCCACCCGCTCCTGAACCCATTCGACCATGAAGGCTCGCCATGAGGCCCGACAGGTACCGCATAGATATTGCCGGCCATATCAACGATGACGTTGCCGCTGGCCTAGCCGACGTGACCTCCCGCGTTGACGGTAACGGCACGGTGCTCGAGGGTGTATTCGTCGACCAATCGCACCTCGATGGTCTTCTTGATCGACTGCGAGGTCTTGGCCTCGAGATCACCGACTTCTCGGCCCCCTCAACGGAACCTCTGAAGAGAGAAACCCTGGAAACGCCGAATGTCGACCGTGGGCTGCCCGAGCTCAGCCAGCGGCGGGAGGTTCGGATCGTCGGAATTCGAGTCGCCGGCCGACGTCGCCGCCCCAGCGGCGAGAGGGCGCCGCTTCATCGGGAGCTCCGCACGGCCGGAAGACTCTGGCTCCTCAGCGGCGTTGTGATGGTCGCCATATGGGTCTCGTTGTTCGCTTTTCCGGAGACCACCAACTGGTGGACCGACCGGGACTTCTGGGTCCTGGAGCAGCTTGTCGAGATGCGCAGCAGCACTCTCACCTCGTTCGCTGATGCCGTTGCGGTGCTCGGGTCGTCGTGGTTTGTTCGGCTCCTGCGAATCGGCACCCTGATCGCCCTGATCGCGGTCCGCCGATTCCGGCATGTCTTCGCCGTGCTGTTGGCCATTATCTTGGTTCAGTTGGTGGTCGACAATCTCCAGATCGTCATTGGCAGGCCACGACCGTTGTTTCCCATCATCGGGGACTGGGAAGGACCATCACACCCATCTGGTCCTGTCGCCCGGTTCGGTGTGACTGTCACCGCCATGGCCTACACCTTGTTGCCGAAGGGTCGTCTACGGCTCCTAGCGTTTGGCTTGGCCGGCGTTCTGGTCTCCGCTCTTGTCTTGGCCCGCGTGTATCTCGCCGTTGACCACCCAACCGATGCCGTTCTCGCCGCGATGTTCTCGTTCGCCGTTGTGGTTGTCCTGATTCGCTGGTTCGCTCCGGAGGCGACGTTTCCGGTGACCTGGCGCCCAGGCGTCACCGCTCACCTCGACGTGACCGGGGAGCGCGGCGACGCAATCCGGCGCGCGGTCACCGAGCAGTTGGGCATGGAAGTGCTGGAAGTCAAGCCGTTCGGGCTCGAGGGCTCCGGGGGGTCAACGCCACTGCGGCTCAAGGTCGCCGGCGACCCGGACCAGTACGTGTTCGCCAAGCTCTACAGCCAGGTCCATGTCCGCTCCGACCGTTGGTACAAGATCGGGCGCACCATTCTCTACGGCTCTCTCGAAGACGAGGTTCACTTCGCGACGGTGCGACGCTTGGTCGAGTACGAGGACTACATCCAGCGTCTGATGCGCGACGCCGGAGTGCCAAGCGCGACTCCCTTCGGAATCGTTGAGATCACCCCCGAGCGGGAATACCTCATGGTGAGCGAGTTCCTGGAACGGTCACAGGAACTCACCAATGCCGACATCGACGACACGGTGATCGACGAAGGCCTGGCTCTCGTACGGTGCATGTGGGATGCCGGTCTGGCTCACCGGGACATCAAGCCAGCGAACGTGATGCTCAGTGATGGGCGAGTCGTCTTGATCGATGTGGCCTTCGGGACGGTCCGGCCGAGCCCCTGGCGCCAGGCTGTGGACCTGGCCAACATGATGCTCATACTGGCGCTGCGGACCGACGCTCAGCGGGTCTATGACCGGGCCTTGCTCCAGTTCGCTCCGGCGGACATCGCTGAGGCCTTCGCAGCCACTCGCGGCGTTACCATGCCCACCCAGTCCCGCAGCTCGCTCTCGCTACTGAAGAAACAGCAAGGCATCGACGTTGTCGAGGAGTTCCGCCACCTGGCGCCGGACAGGGAACCCATCTCGATCCAGCGCTGGAGCGCTCGCCGGATGAGGCTCGCCGCCGGCGCGGTTCTCCTCGGTGTGTTTCTCGTGATGCTGGTCATTCAGGAGATTCAAGGACAGGGGCTGCTATGAAACCGGACACCAAGCTGCTCTTTCTGCTCCTCTTGTCAGCGATGGCAGCCAGCAGCTGCGCCAGCGACCACCTCGGACTTGGTGAGGCCGACTGTTCTTCACTAGTCGGAGATGTCTCATCGTCGAACGTCATGACCGTCCAGGCTGTGCCCACCGCGAAGTATGCGCCATGCCTCGACGAACTGCGACTGGGGTGGGACTCGGTCGAGTGGTTCGCCGAGAGCGGCCGCGCCGGGATCAGGATCGCCAGAGACTTCGACACCTTCCTGACCGCCACGGTGATCGAGACGTGCGATACGTCCGAAGCGGTCGCCGTCGACTCTGGCCAACCCGATATGCAGAGGTTCGAAGACATCGAGTCTCAGCAGGCTGAAATCGAGATTGTCATCGTTCCGTCCGGCGAACAGCCCCTGGGGGCCGCACGACAACTGGCCGAACAGCTCAACGGTGTCCAGATCGGCAACCGGCCCGTCGCCTACACAATCGATACCGCTATCGATGATCCCGTCGGCTCACGCAGCGAGCTCGCCCTCTCCCGAGGCGTGTTTGTGTGGATCATCGACGAGCTCGATGTCGAGGAAGGCACCGTGCAGCTACGCAGCAACAAACCTGCCGCTACCGGCCGAGGCCTAGTACCCGGCGATGCGCTCGACCTCGTCGAAGGTGCCTCCCCCGGCGTCTTCTACCGCGGCAGCTGGTTCTTCACCTTCGAGGGAGGCTGCATCATCTACGATTTCGATGCGACCGGAATCCTCGCCGAAACCATCGCAGCAGATGCCGAGAACGCAATTGGCTTCTTCCCAGCCCTCGAGTTTCGCCAAGGAGCCCGAGACGCTGGAATCGTAATCGAATGAACCAACCTGTCAGGCTCGTTGGCCTGAAGGACCGCGGAAGCGAGCGGTGTGCTGCCCGAAGGGTGCCGTTGGTAGGCCGCGGGGACGAACACCTTGATGGCGGAGATGTCGGTGCGGGGCTCACTGCCGCTCTCCATCTTTTCAGCACAATGAATTGTCATGAGCCTGGCAGCCTGGATGTCGATGTAACTGTCGGCGATGAACCCCTGCACGAACTGTTTGGTCTGGAGTAGCCCCCGTGCACCTCACGCTCCTTGGCCCGCTCCACCATCAGATCGAAAGACCTCCACATCTGGCCGATCGAGTTCATGCGGTGGAAGACCCGGCCGGCCCCGAGCCGGTCCTGGGCGGCTTGGTGCCCGCTACCCCGGCGCCCGAGTTGGTTCTCCACCGGAACCCGGACGTCGTCATAGATGATCTCGCAATGGTCGCTGCGCCGGCCCCAGACATTGATGCCGCGGACGATGTTCACGCCGGGTGTGTCGGTGGGAACGATGATCTGGGTCATCCGCGTGGTCGAGGCTCCCGCCCCGTCGGGGTCCTCGGTGCGACACGTCACGATGAGGAAGTCGGCGGCGAGGCCGTTGGAGGTGAACCACTTGTGGCCGTTGATCACCCACTCGTCGCCGTCGCGAACCGCGGTGGTGCGCATCGACCGAGGATCGGAGCCGGCGACATCGGGCTCTGTCATCGAGAACCCCGACTGGAGCTGACCCTCGATGAGTGGGATCAGCCACTTCTCCTTCTGCTCAGCAGTCCCGTACTCGACGAGAATGGACTGGTTGCCCGAGTTCGGCGCGACGACTCCGAACAGAGAAGCCGCCCCCACCGCGTAGGCCAGCACCTCATTCATGTGAGCGTGCTCGAGGAAGCTGAGGCCGGCGCCGCCGTACTCCTCAGGCAAGTGGGGAGCCCACAAGCCGGCTTGTTTGACCTTGACCTCTATGCCCTCGCGCTTGTCGCGGGCCTGGCTCGGCCGAGGTCAGGTTGTGGCGGTGGCCAGGTAGGGACTGAAGACCCCGCCAACTGCCACAGGCCCTCACGGGCACGATGCCGAAGGCGGTTGGCGGGCCTCGATGTCGTCGAGGGGCCAGGCCGGACGCGCGATCCGCGTGATCTCCACCCGCAGGGCCTGTGCCAAGCACAGGGTGACGGGGCCCGGCCGCCCCTGACCGATCATCGTGCCGGCCACATTCACGATCGGAACCACCCCCCGTGTCGAGCTGGTAAGGAACATTTCGGTGGCCTGGGCCAGATTGGCCAGGGGAACAGCCTGCTGGCGAACACGGATCCCTTCGGCCTGCGCCACGCGCAGACACAGGAGCCGGGTGATGCCCTCCAAGACTCCTTGCCCGGCCGTATGCACCACAGCATCGAACACGACGTACACATTCGCGCTGGTGGCCTCCAAGATGTTGTCTGCCGAGTCGAGCAAGAGATACTCAAAGGCCTCCTGGGTGCCCAGCGGATAGGGCACGCGGTGCTGGACGAATTCGGCGGACTTGACCAGGGGTTGGTCTCGGGTGAGGTCGGGCGCAAGCTCCACACCAACGCCTTCGCTCAAGAAGCGCTTCGGCACCTCACGGAGAGGGGCGACGGTCACCACAATGCGAGCACCGGGGAGACCGGGTACACAGCTGCGGGGCGCCAGGACGTCGAGGCGGACCATCGAGTCGCCCAGCCGCTCGTTCATTGCCTCGGCCAGGCCACGCCGAATCAGGTTCCGATCGAGCACCGCCTCAGCGTCGGGCCACCCGAGTAGCCGCATACTGCCCAAGGTCCGGTCGAGATGCTCGTCGAGGGCCACGAAGCGATCGTGCTCGAAGGTCCTGAACCCGGTGTAGACACTCCCGGCCACGCCAAGATGCTCGAACCCCTCGTGTACGGTGCGCGCGTCAACAGATCCGGGCAACGACTCAAGACACGAGGCGTCCGGCGAAGAGGGCACGACGGCGAAGAGCTGGACAGCGCTGGGCATGGGCGCACCCTAGAACGCCATACCCAACGAGAGACCGAATCCCGAAGAGATGGCTTCTCTTCGAGCTTCACCGTGACCGGTGAGGGGGCGGTAGGGAATGCGAGACACAGCGTGCCAGCATCCGCTTGGTTCACCTGATCAGCCCCTACGGCCGGGTGTTCGGCCCCACAGAACAGTCGGTACGTTGCTACCAAGTAGTAGCAATCAGATTGCTACCCGAGTAGTATTGGCTTCATGAAGGTCAGCGTCAGCATCCCAGACGAAGACGTCGAATTCCTCGACCACTACACCAAGACTCACCGGGTCGCCTCCCGGTCTGCCGCCCTACACCGCGCCATCCGCTTGTTGCGCGCCTCCGAGCTCAGCGAAGACTACGCCGCCGCGTTCACCGAATGGGTAGACGACTCAGCCAACGACGCGTGGGACAACGCGGTAGCCGACAACTGATGCGTCGCCGCGAGATCCGACTCGTCAATCTCGATCCGGTGCTCGGCAACGAAGCCGCGCACACCCGACCCGGAGTGATCGTGAGCAATGACGGGGCGAACACCACCGCAGCACGCCTCGGGCGCGGCCTAGTCACCCTTGTCCCGGTCACTTCCAACATCGATCGTGTCTACTCCTTCCAAGTCCTGCTCCCAGCAACCGGGACCGGACTCGACACCGACTCCAAAGCACAGGCTGAGCAGGTTCGTTCCGTTGCGGTCGAGCGCCTTGGCCCAGTCGTGGGCACACTCGGCTTCGATCTCATGGACCAACTTGACGACGCGCTCCGACTTCATCTCGACCTCTGAAGTACCGCAGGGGAGGCTCCCTTCCGCCACCCACCATGTGACCCAGGGGTTCGGAAAGCTCCGAAGCTGCTCCGACATGGTCCGATATCGCCGACTGGTACGACGCGTTGCTCACCTCGGGCAGCGGCCCCCATGAGACGGCTCTGAGCTGCCTTGCCGACCTCCTGCTGCCCGTCGACGAGCTGGCGGTGATCGACGTGGCCTGCGGGCAGGGCATCGCGGCACGGCTTGTGGCCAGCCGCGGAGCAACTGTGGTTGGTGTCGACTCCTCACCGTCGATGATCGCCAACGCTCAGAGCCATGGAACCCCCGAGGGCCCCGAGATTCGCTACCTGGTCGCTGACGCTCAAACCCTGTCACCCCTCGAGGCTGCTTCGTTCGATGCTGCGACCTGCCAGCTGGCGCTGATGGACATCCCCGACCTTGAGGCCGCCCTGGCGGCTATCGCCAAGGTGCTGAGGCCCAATGGCTGGCTCGCGTTCGTTATTGGTCACCCCTGTTTCCGCTTGCCGGGGGCCCGGCGGGCGATGATCGACGATCAACCAGCAGTCACGACAACTGGATACTTCGACGAGCGGTTCTGGCGCTCCAACAACCCGAATGGCGTCAGACGGGCCGGCAACCACCATCGGATGCTCTCCACGTACCTCAACG
>JAAEMS010000093.1 GCA_024225275.1 Actinomycetes bacterium | reverse complement strand
TCTACGGGAAGTCGTTTAAGCTGGGTCCATTGAATCTTGACTTCCAAACGGGTACGACCTGCGTGGTTGGGCCCAATGGGGCTGGAAAGTCAACCCTTTTCGACCTCATTTGCGGGCTGGCGGTGCCAACCACCGGATCTGCACTGGTCTGCGGCGACGCTCGGCTTGGTCTACTTCCACAAGACGTTCGGCTGCCCCCGCGGGCTTCATGCGAGGAGTTCCTCGCCCATGTTGCCTGGCTTCAGCGAGTTCCCCCCAACACACGGACACAGGCGGTCAGAGCGGCGCTTGACGCGGTAGACCTCCGAGACCGGGCCTCGACCAGGATTCGCGGGTTGTCTGGGGGTATGGTTCGTCGACTCGGGATCGCCCAGGCAATCGTTCATGACCCCGATGTGGTGGTCCTCGACGAGCCGACCGCCGGCCTCGACCCGTTGCAGCGCGCTTCTCTGCGCCGTCTGATCGCTGACCTTGGTACCAGTCGATGCATGCTTGTCTCGACCCATCTCGTTGAGGATGTTCGCGGGCTCGCAGACCGGGTCCTTGTACTCAACTCTGGCGACGTTGTGTTCGACGGCTTGCTTGATGAGCTAGCGCAGTTCGCCGAAGCGAGCGCCCCAGGGGACACCGAACTCGAGCGGGCATTCAGCGTGCTCATGGCGGGGGACACGAGATGAGCCGCCTCCGATATGCCTTTCGGACGCTGGTCGGGCCGTGGTGCGCACTGCCTGTCGCGGCACTTGAAGTGGCGAACCTGTTGCAGCGTGGTCGGCCATGGCGTGGCGACGATATCTGGACGACGGAGTGGCTGGCCATTGTCCTTTTCATCGCAGGACCGCTGATCGCCGGCGCCGCGGCAATTGATGCGTCACGGATGGCGCAGCGTGACAGCGTCTACCTCGTGGCGGTATCAGCGCGCCCAAGGACCGCGTTCTTGCGCTCCGCGTGCTGGACCGCTGGTCCGGTTGCTCTCATCCACTCCCTGACGTTTGTTGTGGCGATGTACCTTGGTGGGACACTTCTGCCCACGGCGAGTGTGCATCACCTGCTGCTCGGATTCGGTGCTCAACTGGCCGCCATCTTCTGGTACGCGGCAATCGGATCAGCGCTTGGTCGTTTTGTGCCACCACTCCTTGCCGGGCTGCTGGCCGCGGTCGTAGCTCTCGGCCTGTTCTACCGTTTCAGTACAGGCGACGGGTTCCTTCTCCTTGACTTCGGAGCCTCGACGAACCCGCGACTCGGCACTTTGTGGAACGAGCAGTACCTGATGTTGCAGATAGCGGCCCTCGTCGGGACCGCCCTAGTCCTTGTGACAATCAGGGTCTACCCCGACAGGAACCGCAACCTCATACGGTGGCAGGGAGCGATCGCGATCACCGCGGTCCTCGCCATAACGGTGCTCGTGAGCTCGACGGGACCCGCTCAACGGACCGTGATTGCCGCGCCATCAGAGCCCGACTACTGCATCTGGGGCGAGCCGAGAATGTGCTTTTTCGGAGAGCATGAGCGGATGATAGCACCGACCGAGATGGCCATCATTGAGCTCGTCAACGCTGCCATGGCCTCAGGGTACGAGTCATTGGTGCCAGCGGTCATCCACGAAGAGGCCTGGCACTACGCAGTTGACAGCAAGGAAATCCAGGGACTATGGATGGCCGACCCGCTGTATCGGGGTGAGCCGTGGGACAAGTTGAACCTGATCCAGGAACTGATTTCTCCAGGACACTGCCCTCAGATGACTTCCAGTCCCGGTCCGAACGAGGAATTCTGGGATACCTATGACGCCGTCATGCTCACCTGGGGTTCGCTGGTCGACCATCCCAGCGGAGATCAGTTCCATGATGCGCCTGAACAAGAGCCACTAACCCCTTCGGAAGTTAGCCAAGCTATTGAGTTCCTGGACTCATGCGACTTCTGAACAGCACGGTCGGCGACACAACGCTGCTACGGGCCTGGGTACACATTCACAATGCGCAACTCGCATCGATCGAGGTCGGCGTCGCCGCGTTCCTGGCCGTGATCTGGCACGGCGCAACCATCCAGCAGTTCGGACCAAT
>JAAEMS010000092.1 GCA_024225275.1 Actinomycetes bacterium | reverse complement strand
TCCAGGTTCTTGGAGCGACCGGAGCGGACTGCCAACCGGGCCAGGGCAGTCATGAGGTGGTAGAGAATGCGAGACACAGCCGATCAGCATCGTCCGCGTTTCGCCTGGTCAACCCACACGACCGAGTATTCGGCCCCCACAGCCTACAGCTCGGACCAGACTGCTGCCTCGACGTAGCGTTCGAGGTGCACGACGTTCGTTGTTGCGATGACGATGCGTTCATCTGGCGTCTCGGAGTGCAGGTCGCGGGCCTGGGCCGCAAGGAGAACATCGCCGTCAAGTGCTGCGTCGTGGGCGGTGGGATAACCGCCGTTTCGCGCCTGGGCCCACAGGTGGGCGGCATCGCGCATGATGGGCGTGGAGAGCGGGTGATAGCGAAGTCCTCTGCAGAGCTCGTCGAGGCGGGCGATGCCTTGCGTCTTGCCAGCGCGAATGAGTTCGCGTCGCACTTCGTAGTCGGCTACCTCGGGAACAATGATCTGGTCACCGGCCGAGATCCGATCACGTGCCCACCCCTGCGCCTGCTCGCCAGGTCCGGTTGCCGTTGGGTTGCTGAGCAGACCAAGTGGTCCGCTGTCGAGAACGATCAGCACCTCAGAAAGCACGTCCCTCGGCGCTGCGGGTCGCGGCCATCGCATCCATGAGCTCGCGTCCGGTCACTTCGCGTTCGTCGTCGTCGCCGATCGCTGCCACCGCGTCAAGGGCAGCGAGGGCCCTCGACGCTGGATCGTCGCGAGTCATGGGGGCGGCGACGTAGTGTTCGGCCTTGGTGAAGTGCTTGGCGCCCTTGACGCTGCCCTTCCTGCCAGTGGTTCGCCAGCCGAGCTTGGCCATCTTGAGCTTCAGCGCGACGCCGACGGTCTGGCGAAACCGATACCCCGAGCGACCCTCGGCGAGCACAGGCTTGATCGCGGGATCGGCCTCGATGAAGCGAACAACGCCACACAACGCCGGCAACTCATGCATCTCGGCATCGATGAGGCGCTGCTCGTTGGCGGGATCGTTGAGAAGCGCGAAGAGCCGGACGAACGCCTCGGGGCGACGAGCCAACTCATCGCGGTACTTCGATGCATGCGGATCGTCGAGGAAGTCATCCTGGCGGATGTCCGGTGTGGTATCTGTCAGCGGTCTCATGCGATCAGTTTAGACATCCGTTCTGTGGATGTCTACTGGATGATTGTCAAACGTCGGACGGGGGGAGTCGCAGACTGGAGGGACTTGTCACCTCAGGCGACGAGTAGCCACCTGCTCCGGTGGCGTGGGTCAAGGGTTGCATACGCCCCTCCGACACACTCGTTGGTACACGCGTCAGGCCCTGCGGAGACCTGCATGCGTCCGTCGTCGTGGTAGACGACGGCGAGGTTCAGTTCGCTGTAGAGGGCTTTGCGATCTTCGGGGTCGGCGTTGGCCAGGATGGCGACGATGCCCTTGAGCTGGCGGACGAGGTCCTTGTGCCGCCCGGCAAGTCTGTCGCTGCTGGTCAGGCGGCACTTCGGTATTCGTGTATGAGGGCACCGTTGCGTTGATCGATCGGCGGGCGCGGTTCGGCCGGCTTGGTGTCGGGCTTCGGTCAGGTCACGGCGGCGAGCTCATCGAAAGTGGCCGCCAGGCGTAGACGGTCGCGGTCGGATTCCACGCCGAGTTCGTAGTGGCCGCGTCGAACGGTCTGGACGAACGCATGACCGCCGATCACCACCGACGCGGTCCGATCAGTTCGCAAACCACGCATCGGCCGGAGCCTCGCCTCGAGGCGGCCGTGGTCGTTCTCGATCCGGTTGGTCGAAAACTGCTCGGTTGCATGGGCCGCTTCGGGGATCAGCTCATCGATCACGCGCAGCAGGAGCGCGGCCAGATCGGTGGTGACCTCAGCGGGTCGCCCGTGAGCCGACAACTCCGTTTCGAAGAAGTGCCGGGCGGCGGCGGTGTTTCGCCGCTTGGACACCTAGACGTTGATTGCTTGGCCGTGCTGATCGACAGCCCGGTACCCATGGCGCCAGACCCCCGCGACCTTGAGGTGGGAACCGGTACCCGGCAAACGACTCGGACTCGGCGGGGGAGTGGTGGTTCACCCGAACACGCTCGCTGTTGGGACTCCGATCCGTCAACGCAACGGTGCCGCTGAGACCTGCATGCGACCAGCATCGAGGAAGATGATCGAGCGGGTTCGGCGCCCTGCAGTGGTGGCCGGGTGCGCTCTGTCTCCCGCCGACCACCCGTTCTCACGGTTGCTGCCCTCCCCGGTTCTCTCGGTGCCCGCCGGCGAAGCGCATCAGCACGATGTCGGAGTCACTGATGGGGCGATCCCCTCAGGATCGGCAGTATCGTCGCTGACCAGCACCCACGTTCGAGTTTCGGGAAACCACAGGCTCTCGGGGCGCACTTCGAGAGCAGATCGAGTCGGCAGGAATGGCATGACCTATGCCGGACAGCTCCAAGAGAGTTATCCCGAGCTGGCCCCCAGAGTGGAGGATCTGTTCCTGCTCGAGGGCCACCAGATCGCACGACTTCCCGACCGCGCACCGAGGCGAGAGCTTGCCGTTGTGTTGCACGCCCATCCGAGGTTGTTCCGCTTCTTCGTGGTTCGACACCAGCCGAGCGAGGCATTCCTGTCGGCGCTGATGGCCGACCACGAGCCAGGGATAAGGCGCGACGTCGCCGAGTGCGAACTCGCGCTGTTGTGGGAGATCGGCGACTGGATCGTGTACCAGCGGCTGCCGGGGCTCTACGACGAGCGGGCTAACTTCGAGCCGGGCCTCACCGCGATAGTGGATGTGGCACCGGTCATGGGCAAGGTGGTGATCGATGCCGGGGCCGGCACCGGTCAGGTGGCGTTCGCCGCCGCTCCCGTGGCCAAACAGGTCTTCGCCGTCGAGCCGGTGTCCGCCTTGCGCAGCTTCATACGAGACAAGGCGAAGCTGCAAGGCCTCGACAATGTCTTCGTGATGGATGGATTCCTGCACGACATGCCGATTCCTCGAGGGGCGGGTGAGGTGTTGCTCACTCGCCAGGCGATCGGATGGGATCTTGACGCAGAACTGGACGAGGTGGAGCGGGTACTGGGGCCGGGCGGGATCGCGTTGCATCTAACGGGGATGCCGCACCCGGTGGGACCCGAGGACTCGTTCCACTCGACCCTCGTGGCCCGCGGATACCAGGTCGGTTCGTATCGAGAAGGGGGCATCCTCAAGCGGAGATACTGGCGGCAGTTTTGAGGACAGAGGAGCATCGCGTTTCCACCACAACCGGCGCCAGACGCGACCGGTCAGTGTCTTGTGGGCCAAGTCGAGTCCAAGGAACGGAGCCCTCGGATCCACTTGGTCAAGCGGCCACAGGTATCCTGATCCACTCGCTCGCGTGGTGTGGGTTAAGGGCTGAACTCGTCCCTCCGACACACTTGTTAGGGCACTGTTGCGTTGATCGATCGGTGGGCGCGGTTTTGCAGGCTTGGTGTCGGG